>JAEUKC010000127.1:0-9182 GCA_016794445.1 Myxococcales bacterium | reverse complement strand
TCTCCCGCGCGGCTGGGGTCTGCTACCCGGCGCTCCGACGCCTACCGGGACGGGACTTGCACCCGCTGGAGAAGTGCAGCGTGAACCCGACCCATCGCCCGCTTGCGCGGCCGAGCGGTCTGGTTCGTCACGTCGCACCATCAGCCAAATTCTACGATCGCCTGAAATTCATGCGATTTCACGCCGCCGCGATCGATCCGCACCCAACGGATTTCGCTGTGCACGTGACGGATGATGGACCCTTCATCGCTTCGCCAACCCCACGTCCGTCGTCTTCGTCAGCCTTCTTGACTACGGCGTAACGCCCAGCGATCACGAAGGGGCCCGGGCCGGAGACACCGGTGGCAGCCGCGCCGGCGGCACCAAGGCGGCCTTGCGCGAGGATGGTGTCGCGGTGGAGGAGAATGGCGTCTGAGCTAAGCGAGTGAACAGACAGTGAGCGACTGACTCTACGACTCATGGACTCGCATCTGCGATCGTGGATGAGATAGCAGCCCAGCCTACATGTAATCATGGTGGTGCGCTACCGGAGTCCACCGACTTGGCGCAACGGAATCCGTACGTGTCGGTGGCGCTATCCGCTGTAGCAACCTCCCAGTAGTCTGTTCTCAAGCTGTCCTCACTGTCGCTCAACGACGGCCCACCACGGACAATGACCTCACCATTCTGGCCGGATCGCAGATCCCTGTGGTCGTTGCGAAAGACGTACGGCGTCGAGGTCCACTCCATCACGTTGCCCGCCATGTCCAGCACCCCCTCCGGCGTCTTGTCCGTCGCACTTGTGCCGACCGCACAGGTGTGAGGTGGCACTGGCAGAGGGTCCTTCGCGAAGTTGATCAGCTTGAAGCACACGCCCTTGGTCAGTGGATCGGGGCCCCATGGGAAGCGACGAGCCTTTCGACCGCTGGCCGCCAACTCCCACTCTGCAGACGTTGGAAGCCGCTTCCCAGCCCACTTGCAAAACGTCGCTGCAGCCTGCTGGGTGACGCACGAGGCGGGGAGATCCGCCACAGACGTGTGAATGGCACAGCTCTTGTCGGCCCTTGCGTTGAGGTGGTGACCATTGTGGTATGCAAGTGTCTCCGGAGGTCTGCAACCAAGCTGGGCAACACAAGTGCGATAGAGACGGACAGGCGTCTCGATGGTATCCAGCCAGAAGGAGCCAACGCTTACCGGCTTGCTTCCATCATGATCGCCTAGGCGATCGCCACCTACCAACTGGCCAGCACCGATCAGCACCATGGGAATGCTCTCGATCGGAGCCGGTGAAGATGGTGTGGCCGAGACCGATGACAACGGCTTTGGCGAATCCTTTGCCACTGCATCTATGCGAGGGCCACGCCGACACCCAAGCGCCAACAAGCAGAGGAAGAGTGACAGGACGCTACTTGCCCGCATGGGTGGCCTTGTAGACGACGTTGAGCATGTGGTTGAGTGCCTCCCACCCACCGCCTGCGTAGTGAGATCGGGCGAGAAGCCAAGAGCACGGGTATTCGATTGTATCCGCCCGACTCATGGATTCGCATCTGCGATCGTGGATGAGATGGCAGCCGCAGCCGCAGCCTTGACACAGCGAAACCCAACTGTCGTATTTGTATCTGACGCCCACCGCGTATAGTAGTGACTGTACTGCATGTGGTCCAGCCTCGACTCGAACGCGTCACCGCCGCGCACGATGATTCCCCTCTCAGCATCACAGGATCCGTCGATGCATTCGGAGCGAACCCATCCACTCTTGCTCATGCAGCAGACGTAACTTGTGGTCGTCCACTCACTCACATTGCCTGCGAGATCGAGGATTCCGTGGGGGCTGACGTCCTTCGGACTGCTACCAACAGCACATGGCATCAACTTCTCGAGGACGCTCTTCTCGCCGCCACGATTCCAGCACACCCCTTCACCGGGCGCATCTGCGCCCCAAGGGTACAAGCGACCGACCGCGCCCGCGGCTGCCAATTCCCACTCGGCTGATGTCGGGAGACGTTTCCCTACCCACTGGCAGAACGCAGCTGCCTGGGTCTGACTTACGCAAGTCGCAGGCAGTGATGGGTCCTTCTGGATCTTGAGGCACATGCGATCGAGCTTTGGCCCGACACCGCCACCATAGAGGGTCTCCCTTCCCGCCAGCGGTGTGCACACGCCAGCAGTCACGCACTTGTTGTAGAAACCAACCGGCGTCTCGTGGATATCCATCCAGAAGCTCTGGACCTCGATGGCGGCCGCGTTGCTATGCGGACCAAGCCGGTCGCCGCCTCGAACAGCTCCTGCCGGAATCAGAGCCATCCTGACCGACGCCTCTGACGGCGTCGGCGGAGCAGGGCGAGCGGAAGCTGAGGCCGCTGCACTCGACTCGCCACTCGGCGCCGGTCGAATCTCGGTCGTGGTCTCCGCACGGCGACAGCCGAATAGCCCGCCGCATGAGACCAGCAACAGTCCAAGCGGACCCCTAGATTTTCTTGGCAGCATGCGTTGCATAGAAGATTAGCTTGAGCATGTGATTGAGAGCCTCCCAGCCACCACCAGCATAGTGGGATCGCGCCAGGAGCCAGGAGCAAGGATACTCGATCCGCGAGCCAAGGTATCCGGCCAAGTCATGCGTTGTGTCCTGGAATGGCCCCTGCTCCATATAGTAGCTCTGGAACTTCTTCGGATAGACATTGAACTCCTTGAGCTCGTCGGGATCGCTTAGTTTCAACGCGCTCTCCAGGAGTCTCTTTACTGGTTTCCTGTCGAACCAGAAGTCGCTTCGGAAGTCCTTGTCGGCCACCTTGTCGTCGCGATCGACCTCCCGATTCGTCCCGACCTTGAACCGCTCGGCCAGGCAGTCCTTGCATGCGTGGCGTACCTTCCACGTACAGTCTCGCTTGGCCCAGGTGTAGTTGAACTTGTCGACGAAGGTCTTGACCGCGACACGTAGTCCTTCCTCGGCCTTTGCGAGGAAGATCGGGACGTACAGGACATCCCCTCGGATCATCACGAGCCCACGCATGTAAGGGACGGATTGCTCCTTGACCGTGCTCTCGTCGTTGAAGGTCTTGGCCTCACCGGTGTCGGGCCGGATCCACACGAGGTCCGCAACCGTTGCATCCCACATCGTGATCGCGCCGAGGCCATAGCCGCGCGACGAGATCCACTTGCGTGGGTCCGTGGTGAAGGGCTCGAACCAACCGGCGCCGGCACCGATGTTCGCCCAGTCCATCCCGTAGATCGCTACCCGGTCCTCTCCGACCTGCGACTCGCTGAACGTCGGCGACATCGAGCTCTCGTTGAGGAGCGTGAGCAGTAGCAGCTCCACAGGAAGGTCTTCCTTGCGCTTGCCGTCGCCATCGACGACCGGGAAGTAGTTCTTCTTCTGGTCGGGCGCGACGGTCTTCAGTCGGTCGATGACGCCGGTGAGGATGTCTCGCTTGTCCGCCTCGGTGTTGACGGGGAGGTTGTACTCCTTCCCCGAGGCGCCGACGATCCTGGTGTTCATCTCGTCGAAGCGCGGAAGGACGAAGGCTCGCTTGCCGAGGAGCTTACCCTCGCGCATCTGCTTGATGCAGCGAGCCGTCCCACGGTCGACCCGTGAGAAGTCCCGCAGCATCATGTGGTAGGCCGTGGTCAGCCCGGCGACGTCGACCTGGTCGATCTCCTTGACGAGCTTCCGCAGGGCCTTGGCAAGTCGCTCGAGTGCACGGTCCATGTAGGCCACGTGGCCGCTGCGATGCAGGCCTGCGGCATTCTCCAGCCGCTCGATGACCTTGCCGCTCTCGGAGCTGTCCACCTCTCCGCGAAGGGCACGCTCGAGTTCGATGGAGAAGGGCGGTTCGGCTGCCAGCTCCCTGAGCTTCCGACGGGCGATCGGCTGCATCAGCAGATCGACGAGCTCGTAGTCGGCGGCCATGTCGTGGACCCTGGCGTGCATGGCACCGAAGGCACCTGCCTGAGCCAGCGCCTGATCGAGCTGCTTCAGCATCGTCTTGCGCTTGCCGTCGTACTCACCGGAGTGGCGTGCGCAGTCCTTCTGCGTGGCTGCGTCCAGCACCGTCGGGTCGACCTCTCCGTTCGGGCAGCTGGGTGGTGTGTAGACCTTCGACACACTACCCTTCTTCGGCATTGCCGCCGCCATCTCGGCGAGCCCTTCGGCGTCGTGAATGAGGCGACCGATGACGCCGAACACCTCGACCTTTCCTCGCGATTCGATGTCCTCGTACCGCCCGGCCAGACGCTCCATCTTTGCGCCGAGGTCGAGGCACAGGTTCTCGATCGCGGACAGCTGATCCGACAGCTTCTTCAGCCTCGCCTTGCGCGCAACGATCTCCGGGCGCTTCTCGACGTCACTGCGGGTCAGCTTCTTCGGCGGTGGTTTCTTCTCGGCCTTGGCCTCGTCTACCTGCGCCTGGTGCTCCGAGAGCGCCTGCTGGATTCGGTTCTGGTAGTCCTCGGTCGCCGAGATGACGAGGGGGATGAGGTCTTCGCGCGCTTCGCCGACATCGACTCGTTCGACGACGACGTCCTTCCCTGCCGGAGCCTTTCCCTCCGGGATCGGCGCGGGCACCGTGTACTTCTTCAGGGCCACGAGCTGATTCATGATCTTGCGCCAGGCCGTTTGGGCGATGGGGCCTGACGCGGACTTCTCTCCCGGCTTCCAGATCTCCGAGAGCAGGTCGTGCTCGCCGAAGACGACGTGGGGTCCCGGCAGGAAATGGCCTGCAATCGGGTAGTAGACGGGGCCCGGTGACGAGGGCTTCGGATGGAGCCGCCGGCAGTCCTCGAAGTTGATGGTGCTCGAGACGCCGAAATAGTTCACGAGGTCGTGCTTGAGTGCGAGCACCGCCCCCACCAGGTCCATCGTGAACTCGCCACTCTTCACGGCCTGGTGCGTGCGAGACCGGCTCGGACTGTAGTAGCCGAGATACATCAGGTCGCGCCACAACTCGTCGACGACCTTGGATCCCACTCGTGGTTTGGCGTCCCAGACCTTGTACCAGGCACCGACGGACAGTCCCTGATAGGTGCGCTTCTTGTCGGAGTCGCCGAGCTGCAGGATGAAGCCGTAGTAGGCCTCCTCGAAGTAGGGAATGCTGAGGACTGCGTCGAAGGTCGCGCCCTCGGGCAGCGGCTTGGGATCGACCTGGGCGTGTTCGAGGTCCTTCAGCTCCTTTGGCGTGTAGCTGGCTGCCTCGTCGTCGAGGTCCTCCAGCTCGTGCTTCTTGGCGAGCTTGTCCGTCACGACTCCTCCTTGATGGGCTTCGGCGCCGCCAGAGCTCCAGCCGTGGCCGCGTCGAGTTCTCCCGTCACCGGTAGCCCCTGGTCCTGCTGGAACTCACGAAGCGCTCGCAACAGTTCCTTGGGATCGTTTCCATCACGGCTCACGCCATAGCCGAGGGCGTGCAGGCGCATTCGTGCCCCGGCTGGCGTGTTGGCGGGTGGGAGCTCGACGACCGACGCGAGGAAGACGTGGGTCGGGCCCGTTGGATAGGTTCCCAGCCAGACCGTCACCTCGACCGTGCGAGCCTTCGAGGGCACCTTGGCTCGGAGGCCTCCGTTGCCATCGGTCGTCCCCTCGATGACGCGGTCGAGCGCACGGAGCTCGTAGTGCTTGTTGGCCAGCACGCCGAACTGCTCGTCCGACAGCTTCAACCGGACCTCTCGCAGACCGGGCTCGCTCGACTTGTCCTTGGTCGGCTCCGCCGTCACTGGCTGCCCGAGCTTCACCTTCTTGCCTGCGAGCTGGGCGTCCTTCTCCAGCAGCAGCGCGGCATCTTCGGTGCGGAGTTCCAGCTTCTTTCCGGTCAGCGTCAGCTTGTCCGAGATCTTCAGGGCGTGCTCCGGAGAGCGGATGTCGATCGCGTCGGCCGCGACGGTCACCGTCCCGGCGGACAGTTCGATGCGGTCCGGCAGCAGGCGCAACGTGCTCGTGCCGCAGGTGAGCACGATCTCCTCCGCCGAACTGATCGTCGTCGGCCCCGACGAGCGCAGGGCGGTCGTTCCGTGGGCGGTCACCTCGTAGGACTGCGGCGCGGCCTTGGTGCCGACGACCGAGTGACTCCCACCGAGCGCCTGATCCTCCATGCGGCCCTCGACCAAGCGGATGTCGGCGCCGACCACGTGAGCCCGTCGGTCGCTGCTCACGAGGACCTGCAGGCCGCCCTGGGCGTCGTCCAGACGCGCATCGACCGAGCGGATGGTGAGTCGACCGGCTGCAGTGACGGCCAGGTTCCCCGAGACGTCGTGATGGTCGTCGCCTGACACGCTCTGGGCGCGATCCCCCGCAACCTGCAGGTGCAGGGTGTTGACGTCGACGCCGTACACGCCACTCACCTCGAGGCGATCGTTCCCGCGCACAGTCGTCGTCCGATCGTGATCGACCTTCAGATGGGCATCGCGCGCGACGTATTCCCGCTGGTCTCGCATGACCTCCGATTCGAGGTCGCGTTCCGCGCGCAGGAACATGCGCTCGCGTCCCTTCTCGTCGTCGATCGAGATCTCGCTCCACGCCTCCCCGTGCGGCGTGCTGCGCGACCGGATGCCCGTCTTCGTGTTCGCGCCGGGCATCGACCACGGCGTCGGGTTCTCCTCCGTGTGCAGCGCCCCCACCACCACCGGCCGCTCGCCGTGTCCCCCCAGGAACCCGACCAGCACCTCCGTCCCGACCCGCGGGATGAACTGCGCCCCATACCCCGGCCCGGCCCACGGCTGCGCGACCGGGAGCCAGCAGGTGGAGTCCTCGTCCGTCATCGTCGTGGGGCTGGGCGCGTGCCCCTGGTCGTCCACCAGCCAGCGGAACCGCACGCACACGCGCCCGAGCGCGTCGCAGTAGATGTCCTGCCCCGGCGGCGAGACCACCTGCGCCACCTCGAGCCCGAGCCGCGGCGCTCGACGCGGCTTCTCGGGACGGGGGCGTACCGTGGCCGGGACCACCTCGAAGCGGTTCCGGTAGAGGAACTCCGGCAGCACGTCCCCGAGCTCGTTCGGATCGAGCCCCTCGGCGTCCAGCGACGTCACCGTGTACTCGCGATCCACGGCCTCGACCGGGTGCCCTTCCAGCCGGAAGCGATATCCCGCGGCGAGCCTCCGGCTGTCGCTCGTCCCTTCGCCCGTCATCGCATCGCGCCGCAGTTGCTCGAGCGAACGCTTCGCGTACCGGATGTCGTGGCCGGCGCGCTCGAACGGGTGACGCTGGAGCGGCGGATCCTCGCTGTACTCGTCGACGCGGACCATCTCCGGCGTGGGCACGAGATCCACGTCGAGGTTCGCCTTCACGTGGAGCGCGTCGAGGACGTTGCCGCCCCCGAGGACCGAGCCGACGTCGAGGCTGGCCGACACGCTCAGGTCGACGACGTCCTTCTCCGCGAGGCCGACCTTGTTGCGGTGGGCGCTGACCAGCCGCTCGTGGATGCGCACCGTCTTCGGCCGCACCCGCTTGCCCAGCGAGAAGCTGCCGACGCGCTCCTCGTGGGCCGCGAGCCGCTGCTCCGCGTCGAAGGGAATGGAGGCCGGCGGCGGGCCACCGAGATCGACGAGCCCACCGGTGGCGTCCGCGACCACCGAGCCGAGCGCCTGCATGCCCTTGCCGACCAGGCCCGCGACCAGGTCACCGCCACCGGCCGTGACCACCGGGCTGCGCAGCGGATCGTCGAGCAGGACGAGCTTCGAGCTGATCCCCAGCGGCTCCTCGACGCCGTCGATCGACGCGCTCAGCGACACCGCTCCGCTCACCGCCGCGAGCCCACCCGCCAGCGCGCCGACCCCCGCGATCTCTCCGCCGAGGCTGGGCAGCAGGGCGTCGAGCGTGCCGCTCGCGTGCTCGAAGCAGTACCAGATGCCCGCCGTCGCGAGGATGCGATGGAGGAACGCGTGGTCCGTCTCGTCCCGCTGGTAGCAGAACGGATAGGGTGCGTGGTCGTCGGGGTCGACGCGGAACTCGTGGTGGATGCCCGCCTGATCCAGGAGCCGGCGCGCGATCTGGACCACCGTCTTGTCCTGGAAGACGCGGTTGCGGCGCCGGTGCTTGAGCAACCAGAGCCGCGGCACGATGCGCACGCGGTACCGCCGCTGGTCGCTGCTGCGATCGTGCACGGCGGGACCGAGGATCGTGATCGACGCGGCGAGCCCCTGGACCAGCCGCGGCGTCCCGCCGGGGACCGCGAGGGCGAGCGAGGCAGGGTGGGCGAGGCTCGACATCACCACCGTCTCCGGGGCGGAGGTGGCGAAGACGACGTCGTAGCGGAACGGCTCGCTCAGCCGCTCCCGTCCCTTGAACGACACCACGGAGAGGTCGGTCGGCCCGAGCACCCCGAGGCGCAGCGCGAACATGCGCTGCGCGCCCTTCGAGCCGAGACCGAGGCCCAGATCGAGGTCGAGGTTCAACGAGAGGGCATGCAAGGCTCTTTCGGACTCAGGGCTTCGGCGGCGGCGGTTCGACCCAGGGCACGTGGAACCCGCCCGTGGCGTCGACCGTCCCGTCGTCGTTGAACTCCGCGACGTCGTCGAGGATCCCCCACATGCGCGCCAGCGGGAACTCGAGGGTGTGCGTGTCGAGGACCACGGGCGGTCCACCCGCGACCGGCACTCGCAAGAACTGCTCGTCGTTCGCGCACGCCAGGTAGCGCTTGCTCGGGGACAGCGCCGGTCCACCGCAGTCGGCGACGTGCGTGGAGACGCCGGTCGCGAGGTCGATGCGCGTGAGGCGGTTGTGGAACCCCATCGGGCCGTCGACGAACGCCACGTCCAGGTGCGGAGTCAGGAGCGCGCGCCCCGAGTACAGCATGTCGCGGTTCGGGTACCGGCCGGTGACGAGGCGTTGATAGCCCGAGCAGAGGTCGGCGCCGCAGCTCGTGGTCACGCTGATCATGAACGCTGCGTCCTCGGCGATCGGGACGACCCAGCACTTGCCGCCTATGCCGGGCACCACCTTCTCGCACTCCGCCGCGGTGCACGCGTACCCTTCCGTCTTTCCCTGGTTGCTGCTCGGGCAGGCCTTCGCGATCTCGATCGCCCTGGCCACGGCGGGGAGCGCGAGCAGGTACGTGCGGCCCGCAGGGATCGGTGGCGGGGGGAGCACCGGAGGAGGTGCCGAGGCCGAAGGTGCAGCCGCAACGCTGGCGCTGCTGCTCGCGCTCGCGGAGGGCTTCGCCGCCACGGCGCTGGCGGAGGGCGTGCTCGAGGCGGCGGGGTCGGGCCTCGCGGGCGCGGGT
>JAEUKC010000121.1:0-60695 GCA_016794445.1 Myxococcales bacterium | reverse complement strand
CGAGAAGGCCCAGAAGGCCGAGAAGGCCGAGAAGGCCGACAAGAAGCCGAAGAAGCTGCGCGCGGTGGCCAAGACGCAGCCGCTCTCCGAGATCGACCTCACCAAGAAGCTCGACGACGAGGAGTACGACGAGCAGCTCCTCGTGGAGCAGCGCCGCCTCGCGCTCCTCACCCGCAACAAGCGCTACCAGAAGCTCTCGCCGCTCATCGTGTTCGAGGGCATGGACGCCGCGGGCAAGGGCGGCGCGGTGCGCCGGCTCACCGCCGCGATGGACGCGCGCCAGTACATCATCGTCCCCGTCGCCGCGCCCACCGACGAGGAGCGCGCCCAGCCCTACCTCTGGCGCTTCTGGCGCCACGCCCCGCGCGACGGCAAGGCGGTCATCTTCGACCGCTCGTGGTACGGCCGCGTGCTCGTGGAGCGCGTCGAGGGCTTCTGCGCCGACGCCGAGTGGCGGCGCGCGTTCGACGAGATCAACGACTTCGAGGCCCAGCTCGCCTCGGCGCAGAACATCGTCGTGAAGCTGTGGCTCCAGGTCAGCCCCGACGAGCAGCTGCGGCGGTTCAAGGAGCGCGAGGACACGCCGTTCAAGCGCTTCAAGATCACCGCCGAGGACTGGCGCAACCGCGAGCGCCTCGCCGACTACCAGGTGGCCGCCAACGACATGCTCGCCAAGACCAGCACGGTTCTCGCGCCGTGGACGGTGGTCGAGGCCGACGACAAGCGCTGGGCCCGCATCAAGGTCCTGCGCACGGTCGCCGACGCCATCGAGCGCCGGCTCTAGGCGGTTTCCCCGCTCGCGCCGCGCTCGGTCGTCGCGGAGCCGTGGTACTAGGCGCGTATGCGGCGGCTGGTCCTCGCGTTCGCGCTCCTCTGCGTACCGGCATGTCGGCCGCCCGCGAGCGGCTACCGATTGACCAACGCGCCCGCGTGGGAGGGGCCGGTCGCCGTCCGCGCCTTCCCACCTCCTGGGCTCGAGCCGGTCGCCGTCGTCCAGGCCTCGCTGCAGAACACCGACATCGAGCGTCTGATCGGTCACTTCGTCGGCAAGACCGCCGAGCTGGGCGGCAACATCGCGGTCGTCGACAAGATCCGCGCCCGCTACGATCTCGTGACCCGGACCGAGACGTACAGCTATCAGTGCGGCGACACCAAGAACCCCCGCACTTGCACCGGCACCCGCACGGTCACCACCGAGGTCGAGACACTCACCATGCTGGGTCGTGCCTTCCGGAGTCCATCATGAGAACGCTGGTCCTCGTGCTCACGCTGGTGCTGTCGGGCTGTGGGACCACACACACCTATCGAGTTCTCACCGGGGCGGCACGTCCCGCCTTCGATGGGCCCGTTCGCGTCGTCCTGGAGCCAGATCTCCCGCCAGCAGGGTTTCAGGAGATCGCGATCATCGAGGCGAAGTGCGCTGGCACCCACGCCGACCTCGAACACGTCGTCGCCGGCCTGCAGCGCGAAGCTGCCAGGCTCGGATGCACCATCGTGGTGCGTGTCCGCATCGATCAGGGTGCGAGTCTCGCGACCGGCACCGGCGTCTGCGGCATCGTTCCCTGAGCCGTCAGAGGAACAGGACGTCCACCGTCTCGCCCGCGGCGAGGCCCTCGCTCTCCTTCGGGACCACGATCACCACCTCGGCGAGCCCGAGCGAGACGATCGACCCGGAGGCCTGGGAGGTGACCGGCACCACCGAGTCGCCCTCCACCCGGGCGCGCACGAGCTCGGTGCGCCCGGGCTGGTGCTTCACCGCCGCGCCGAGCCGCATGCGACGGGGCACGGGCAGCGGGTGCGCGACCCCGGAGAGCGCGGCGAGCAGCGGCGCGCCGAACAGCAGGTAGGTGATCGCCGCCGACACCACGTTGCCCGGGAGCCCGAGCACGAACGTCGACCCGCGCCGCCCGAACGCGATCGGCTTGCCCGGCTTGAGCGCGACCTTGTGGAAGTCGAGCGTGACACCGACCGCCTCGAGCGTGGGCCGCACGAGATCGTGATCGCCCACCGAGACGCCGCCGATGGTGAACACCACGTCGGCGTTGGCGAGCGCCTCCTCGACCGCCGCGCGCAACGCGACGGGCTCGTCGGCGGCGATCGGGAGCACCCGCGCGACCGCGCCCGCGGCCTCCGCGAACGCGGCGATGGTCGGCCCGTTGGTCTCGACGATCGTCCCGGCGCGCGGCGGATCCCCGGGCGCGCGGAGCTCGTCGCCGGTGGCGAGCACGGTCACGACGGGCCGGCGCACCACCTGGGGCTCGAGCTCCCCGAACGTCAGCAGGAGCGGCAGGTGCTGCGGGCCGAGCCGCGTGCCCCGCGGGATGCAGAGCGCGCCCTCCGCCACGTCGACGCCGCGCGCGCGGATGTTGGCGCCGGCCTTCGGCAGCTCGCGGATCACGAGGCGGTCGCCCTCGCGGGACACGTTCTCCTGCATCACCACCGCGTGGGTACCGACCGGCGTGGGCGCGCCGGTGAAGATGCGCATCGCGGTGCCGCGCGCGAGCGGAGGCGGCGTGGGTCCTCCGGCGCGGCTCTCCTCGAGCACGGTGCGCGCGTCGCCGGGCGTGTCGAGCTCGATCGCGTAGCCGTCCATCGCCGAGTGCTCGAACGCGGGCAGCGCCTCGCGCGCGAAGAGGTCCCGCGCGAGCACGCGGCCCATGGCGGCCCGGGCCGGCACGCGTTCCGCGCCGAGCGGGCGGACGTTGGCGAGGATCAGCGCCTGGGCGCGGTCGAGATCGATCACGGCTTCTCCACGATCGAGGCGTCGAGCTCGGTCGCGGTGGACTTGCCCTTGTCGATGGGCACGGCCCGCACCACCACGCCGACCACGTCGACCAAGTCGTTCTTCTGCAGCTGGACCCCGGCCGGCAGCAAGAGCCGCACGACGGGGCAGGGGGCCTCGTCGCCCGCCTTGGCGCAGACGGTCTCCGCGACGGCGACGCCGCGGCCGTCCTCTTCGAGCGTCGTCAGGATCTTCACGCGGCCGCTCACGAGCTTGCCCGCGCTCGCGTCCGGCGCCTTCACCACGTCGTCGAGCTTGGTCTTGGCCTCGGCCTTCAGGGCCTTCTGCGCCTCGGCGAGGTCCTTGGCGACGACGAGGCCGCTGACGGTGGCCGCGCGGGGAGCGAACTTCCCGCCGAACGCGACGACGGTGAGCGTGGCGTCGGTGACGGTGACCTTCCCCTTGAACACGCCCTCCTTGTCGGCGGTGAGCTTGGTGGCGCCGATGGTCACGAACGCGCCCGGCGCGGTGCGGCCCGACACGAACGCCTCACCCGCGACGAGCGCGCGCCGCCCGGGCAACGCGAGCCGCAGCGGCGCCACGGGGATGGAGAGCTCGACCGCGCCCTCGGTGCCGTCGACCGCGTAGGCGATCTTCTTCGCGAGCGTCTTGCCGTCGGTGGTCACCGGCTCGAGGGCCACGCGGTGCTTGCTGCCCTCGATGGTCTTGCCCTCGACGGTGACCTTCTTCACGTCGGGCGCGAGGTCGAACTGCAGCTCGACCGCAGGCTCGCCCTCGCCGAGGGGCGCGAGCGACGCCTTCACGAGGAACGGCACCACCACCTCGAGGGAGATCTTCTGCGGCTTCTGGCCCTTCTTGACGACGATCTCGCCGGAGAAGGCGTTCTTGCCGGCCTTCAGCGCGTCGTCGCCCAGCGGCAGCGTGGCCTTCTTGCCGGAGAACTCGCCGCTCTTGTCCTTGCCGAGGTCGATGGTCGCGCCGTCCTCGCACGTGTCGCACTGGACGACGAGGCTCTGCGCGCCGTCCTTCGTGCGCACGGTGCCGGACAGCGAAGGTGGCCCGCTCGGGCGCAGGAAGAGGAAGAACACCGCGGCGCCGGTCCCGAGCAGCGCCAGCAACACGAGCGCGATCGCGAGGCCGCGGCCCGACCGCTTGGGCGCCGGCGCGACCTCCTCGAGCACGGCAGGATCGAACGCGGGCGGCGGCGCGAACTCGGGCTGCGGTGCCGGCTGCGCGGGCGGGTAGCTCGGCGCGCCGTAGCTCGGCGGCGGGGTGAACGCCGGCGGCGCGCCCGGGGGCGGATACGCCGGCGGCGGCGCGGGCAAGGGGGCCGCGGCCGGGGTCTGCGGATGGGTCGGGGCGATCCCCGGCAGGGCCACCCCGACCAGCGTGCCCTTCGGGACGTTGGACTTCGCTGCCGCGCGGGTCATCTCGACCGGGACCCCAGGCGTGGCGACGCCGATCATCGTGGCGTTCAGCGGCTTGCGCGGCACGCCGGGCGCCGGCGCCGTCGCGGGCGGGGCGACCGGCGGTGCGTATGGCTGGGCCAGCGGCTGGGGCTGGGCTGGGAACGGCTGCGGCTGGGCCGGGGCCGCCTGGGGCTGCGGCCGGATGCCCATCGACCGGGCGGCCTCGGCCATCTCCGCTGCGGACGGAGCCGCGACGCCGACCACGGTCTTGAGGCCGATTTTCTGCGGGGCAGAGGGCGGTGGCGGCGCAGGGGCCGGCGCTGCCGCGAGCGGCTGCGAGGTGCCGCACTCGTTGCAGAACCGGGCGCCGAGGGGCAAGGGCGCCCGACAGGACACGCACGGTTGGCTGGCCGCCATGGGATTTGCGAGCGTAGACGATCGGAGGTCGGGCCGGAACCTACCTTGCCTTCATGGTCCGAGTGCGCCATCCTGCACGGTCACAGTTCAGGTGGAACGTTCCGTAGCCGCCGAACGGGTCGGCCTTGCTGATCACGCTGTTCGCTTCCTTGCCGTGTTTGGCGGGGTATCTCTGAAAGGAGTCTGGGAAACATGACCAAGTCTTTGCGTTGGGGCGTCGGCTCCCTGGTGGCCCTCGCTGGCCTCGTCGCCGTTACCTCGTTCGTCGGTTGCAGCGACGACGAGCCGGGCCCCGGACCGGTCGACACGGACACGGGCACGCCGGACACCGGCACCGACACGGGCACCGACTCCGGCGCGCCGATCGACACTGGCGCAGATGCTGCCGAGACCGAAACGCCCGTTTTCGTCGCCGACCGGGCGGTGACTCTGCTGCACGCTTCGCCGGATCTCGGTGCCAAACTCTTCTGCCTGGGGGCGTTTCCTACCGACCCGACCGCCGCAGACAGCAAGCCATCGGCCGCCCTTGGCCCGATCGGCAAGCCTGACGCAGCTGCGCCGACGGATCCAACGAAGTTCACTGCCCTGACGTACGGTTCCGTGGTCCCGATCCCCCTTTCAGCGACGGCCGTTGGCGCGCTCAAGGCCTTCACCGTCGCCATCTGGCCGGTAGCGACCAACCCGCTGACCGACGGTAAGAAGTGCGAAGATACTTGGGCGGCCGTCGACAAGACCAAGGCCGGCGTTGCCTGGCTCAAGGTCGACAAGAACGCGGTCGATGTCGGCCAGTCGGGCCTGATTGCCATCAAGGGATGCGCGGCCGCATCGACGGCCACGACGCCGGAGTGCGGTCCCGATGGTGCGGCAGCCTCGATCAAGTGGGAGCTCCACAAGCTCGACACCGTCAAGCCGACCGCGTTCGCGGGTGGCGGCACCGGCGCAAAGACCGGCATCCAGTTCATTCACTTGTCGAAGTTCGCCTCGCTCGACACAACGGGAGGCCTGGACTTCTACCTCCAGGGGTGGGGTCCGGTCAGCGCCGGCGACGCAGGCAGCGATGCTGGCGACGCGGCGACGGACGCCGCCGACGGCGGTACCAGCATTGGTCCCGTCGGGACACCCGTCCTCGTCGCGGCTGGCGCCAAGTATGGTGACATTGCTCCCAAGTCGGTCGGCGTGCAGCTCGCCGGTGACCTCACCCTGTCGCGCTTGCACTTCTTCCCGAAGGACACGCCCATCGCCAACGTCAACGCGGCCATCGCTGGCGGCGCCTCGGCGGGCGTGCCTCTGAAAGACTTCCTCGCGGGCTACGCCGTCGTCGGCGGCGGCTTCAAGGACGGCCAGAACCAGTTCGTTGCTGCCTTCGGCGCGCCGGTTCCCAAGGTCTCCGGCGATCCCACCTCGGTCACTCTCCGCATCGCCTTCGGCCGCGCGGACTTCTGAACGTCGCGTTCAGACCTGTGTCCGCATGCTGAGCTCGCGAGCGCGTTCCTCTCGGGGACCGCGCTCGCGGCTTTTTGTGACCCTGTCCGGCTACACCGAACATGCGGAAGCGCAAGCTTTGGTCGGAATCCGACAGGCCCTGGTCGCAGTCCCCTTGCAACCCAGCTCCAGAAGACGCATCGAAGAAGAGCGCCCTGAGAAGGGCACTCGCATCTTCCTCCCTCTGGCTGGTGCCGGGCAGTCGACGGCGCCAGTCATTTTTTTGTGCCGCGGGACCGAGGTCTGCGCGCGGGAGGGGAGCGACGGTCAGTGCGAGGGGGCGGCCTCGGGCGGAGACTCGCCGTGCGGAGACTCGCCGTGCGGAGACTCGGCAGCATCGGCGGAAGGCTCGCCCGGCGTGGCCGGCGGCTTCGCCAGCCGAGCCTTCCGCCGCATCACCAGCACCAGCATCGCCGGCATCGCGAGCACCGAGCCCACGACGCCCACGAGGAGCCCACCGATCACGACGGTGGCGAGCGGCCGCTGCACCTCGGCGCCCGCGCTCTTGGCGATGGCCATCGGGATGAAGCCGAGCGCAGCCACCAGCGCCGTCGAGATCGTCGGCCGGAACGCGCTGCTCGCCGCCTCGCGCACCCGCGCCTCGGGGGAGCCCTCGTCGCCGCTCTCGAGGAGCCGGGTCGTGAGCACGACCCCGCTCATGACCGCCACGCCCGCGAGCGCGATGAACCCGACCATGGCCGGGATCGAGAACGGCATGCTGCGCGCGAACAGCGAGACGAGCCCGCCGCCGAGCGCGAAGGGCAGCGAGAGCAGCGTGCACATCGTGAGCAGCAGCGAGCGGTAGCTCAGGTAGAGCATCACCGCGATGATCCCGAGGGCCACTGGCACGAGCATCATCAGGCGCTGGTTCGCGCGCTGGAAGTTCTCGAACTGCCCGCCCCACGCGAGCTCGATCCCGGGCGGCACCGGCACCTGCGCGACGCGCGCCTTGGCGTCGTTCACGAAGCCGACGAGGTCGCGGCCGCGCACGTTGGCCTCGACCACCAGGCGCCTTCGCAGCTTGTCGCGGGTGATCTGGAAGATCCCACGCTCGACCTTGATGTCGGCGACCGCGGAGAGCGGGACCATCTCGCCGCCCATCGTCTGCACGGGGAACCGCGCGAGGTCGACCTCGCTCTTGAGCGCGTCGCCGCTGATCTTGAGCACCAGGTCGAACACCCGCTCGCCCTCGTAGATCTCGCCGACCTTCTGGCCGGCGCGGGCCACCTCGATGGCGTCCAGGATCGACTTCGGCGCGACCCCGAGGCGGGCGGCCTTCTCGCGGTTGATGCGCACGCGGATCGTGGGCAAGCCCCACGGGATCTCGCGCTTCACGTCGGCGGCGCCAGGCGTGCCCGCGATGGCGGCCTGCAGCTTCTCGGCGAGCTGCGACATCTCCTGCAGATCGTCCCCGTAGATCTTGAGCGCGACGTCGGATTTGACGCCGGCGATCAGGTCGTTCACCCGCATCTCGATCGGCTGCGAGACGGCGACGAACTCGCCGGGCGAGTGACCGTCGAGCTTCCTGTCGATCTCCTCGGCGAGCTTCTCCGGGGTCAGCCCCGGCCGCCACTCCTCGCGGGGGCGCAGGATGACGAACACGTCGCTCCCCTCGGGGCCCTGGGGATCCACGCTGCCCTCGGTGCGCCCGGTGCGCGTGACGACCTTGATCACCTCGGGCACCTCGCGGAGCAGCACGCGCTCCTTCTCCAGCGAGAGC
Organism: Myxococcales bacterium; assembly: GCA_016794445.1. Taxonomy (GTDB): domain Bacteria; phylum Myxococcota_A; class Polyangia; order Polyangiales; family JADJMO01; genus JADJMO01. The sequence continues at coordinate 52,924 of JAEUKC010000121.1, read as the reverse complement.
TCGGTGGCCTGGCCCACCCCGGTGCTGATGGGGCGGCGGATGTCGAGCGCGAAGTCGCCCTCGAAGATGCGCGGGAGGAACTCGGCGCCGAGGCGCAGACCCGGCGCGATGCACGCGGCGGTGACGACCATGGCGACGAGGACGGTGACCTTGGGACGCGCCACCACGCGGGCGAGCGCGGGCTCGTAGACCCGGCGCATGAAGCGCACGAGACGCGGCTCGCGCGGGTCGTCGAACTTGCCGAGCAGGCCCGGCGCCACGGCGGGTACGAGGACCAGGGCGTAGAACAGCGCGCCGGCGAGCATGAACACCAGCGAGACGACCACGGGCCGGAACATCTTGCCCTCGACGTCCTCGAGGGTGGCGAGCGGCAGGAACACGAGCAGCACGATGATGACCGCGAACAGCACCGGGCGCGCGGTCACGGCGCAGGCGTCGACGATGGCCGCGCGCTTCTTCGCGCGATCCCCCTGGTGCGCCGCGGCGTGCAGCGCACCCTCGACCATGACCACGGCGCCCTCGACGACGATGCCGAAGTCGACCGCGCCGAGCGACATCACGTTGGCGCTCATGCCAGTGAGGCGCAGACCCGTGAAGGCCACCAGCATCGCGAAGGGGATCGCGCCGCTCACGAGGAGCCCGGCCCGCAGCGAGCCCAGCGTGAGCAGGAGCACGACGACGACCACCCCGGCGCCCTCGAACAGGTTGCGCACGACGGTCGCGACCGTGCGCTCGATGAACGAGGCGCGGTCGAGGAACGGCACGACGCGCATGCCCTTGGGCAGCACCTTGTTGATGTTGTCGACCTCGGCCTTGACCCGGTGCACGACGTCGCGGCTGTTCTCCCCCTTGAGCAAGAGGACGAACCCGGCCACCACCTCGCCCTTGCCGTTCATCGTCATCGAGCCCTGCCGGAGGGCGGGGCCCGTGTCGATCTCGCCGAGCATGCCGAGGGTGAGCGGCACGCCGCCCTCCTGGGTCTTCACCACCGAGTCGTTGATCTCGTCGAGGTTGCGGAACCGCGCCTCGGCGCGCAGCACGAGCTGCTCGCCCGACTTCTCGATGGTTCCGCCGCCAGCGTTCTGGTTGTCGCGCTCGAGCGCCGCGCGGACCTCCTCGAGCGAGACCTTGTGCGCCGCCAGCTTCTGGGGGTCGAGGGTGATCCGGAACTGCTTCAGCTCGCCGCCGAAGTGCACGGTCTCGATCACGCCCTTGACCTGACGGAGCTTCGGGCCGATGACCCAGTCCATGGTCGTGCGGAGCTCCTCGGGCGTGAACGTGGGGCCCTCGAGCACGAACATGAAGATCTCGCCGAGCCCCGTGGCGATGGGCCCCAGCTCCGGGGTGCCCGAGCCCTTGGGGATCCGGTCGCGCACGTCGACGAGGCGCTCGCCGACCTGCTGCCGCGCGAAGTAGACGTCGACGTCGTCGCGGAAGATCAGCGTGACCACGCTGATGCCGAGCTTGCTGATGCTGCGGACCTCCTTGAGGCCCGGCGTGCCCGCCATCGCGCGCTCGACGGGCAGCGTGATCGTGCGCTCCACCTCGGCGGGCGCGAGCGCGGGCGCGGCCGTGACGACCTGCACCTGGTTGTTGGTCACGTCGGGCACGGCGTCGACCGGCAGCGTGAGCAGCGACACGGCGCCGATCAGCGCGAGCACGACGGTGGCGGTGAGCGCGACCCCGAGGCGGGCCGCGATCCAGCGGACGAAGGCCTCCATCGATCAGGGGACCTCCCCGATCAACCCCGCGAGCTCGCCATAGGCGCGGTAGCCGATGGCGGCGACGTCGAGGCGACGGGCGCGCGCGGTGGCGAGGTCGCGACGCGCGAGGAACACCCGCGTGGCCTCGAGCTTGCCGGCCTTCCAGGCCGCGACGGAGGCATCGACCACCGCCTGCGCGGCCGGGAGCGCGAGGGTGTCGACGGTGTCGAGCGCGGTGCGGGCCGCGGTGTACGCGGCGAACGCGCCCTTGGCCCGGGCGTGCAGGGCGGTCGTGGCGATGATCTTGGCGGCCTTCGCCCGGTCGGCCTCGGCGTCGGCCCGGGCGATCTCCGCCTGGTTCTTGCGCAGGACCGGGAACGACCACGAGAGGCCCACGCCATACTTGAAGGCGCCGAGGTCGGTGCGGCCTGCCGAGAGGATGAAGTTCACGGGCGTGTACTTCTCCGACTCCCAGCGGTCCTTGGACGCGAGGAAGAACGTGGCCTCTTGCTCCGCCGCGAGCAGGACGGGGGACGAGGCGTCGAGCTTGGCGACGAGCGCTGCGTCGTCCTTCCACGGGAGCGCCGGCAGCTCGATGACCGGCGCGTCGTCCGGCGCCTCGAGCGTGGGCTCGCCGATGGCGATGGACAGACGAGCCTTCGCGGTGGAGACGGTGATGTCGGCCTCGACCTTGGACTGGAGCCAGCGCGCGACCTCGCCCTCGGCGACGGCTGCGTCGACCGCGGTCGCGTCTTTCGCCTCGAGGCGCCCCTTGACGTAGGCCGACTCCTCGCGCGCGATCTTCTCGCCCGCGAGCGCCTCCTTGCGGCGTGCCAGCGCGACAGCGAGCTCTCCCCAGGCGGTCACAGCCTCGCCGACCGCGGCGGCCGCGGCGGCGGCGCGGGCGGTCTTCTTCCACGCGACGAGGCCGTCGACCTCGGCGAGGCGCTTGTCGCGCTGCCCCGCGAGCTCGATCGGCAGCCACAGGTTGGCCTGGACGGCGGCGACGCCGCTCGTGTCCTTGCTGCGATCGACGAACACCTCGAGATACGGGTTCGTCAGCGGTGGGAGGCCGGCCGCGGCCTTCTGCGACCCCGCGAGCTTGACCTCGGCGGCCGCGAGCAGCGTGAGAGGGCCCTTCTCGCGGGCCTTGCGCGCGACCTCCGTGGCCGTCGGCAAGGGGGCGGCGTCGGCGAGGGCCGGCATCGCGAGCGAGGGAACCACGAGCGCGACCAGCGTCCAGGGGACGAGCGCCGTGATGGAGGTGCGAGTCATTGCTTGGCGGCTTCTCCACGGAGGAGGAAGGCGCCCTCGACGACGATCGTGTCGCCCTTGGCCGCGCCCTCCTTCACTTCGACGATTTCACTCGTGCGGCGCCCGACGACGACCTTGCGGATGTCGAAGTGGCCGGGGCTCACGAGCACGAAGACGACGTCGTCCGAGCCGAGCGGCTGGACGGCCTGCGAGGGGAGGATGATGCCCGAGCCGGCCGGGAGAGCGATGACGATGCGCCCCCGCACGAACATGCCGGGCCGCAGCGTGCCGCTGTCGTTCGGCAGGTCGACGCGCGCCCGCACGAGCCGGGTGGTCTTGCTCACGACGGGGTCGATCCAGGTGAGGGTGCCCTTGTGGGCGAGGTCAGGCAGGCTGTCGGCGGTGATGGTGACCGAGGCGCCGAGCTTGAGGTATGGCAGGTCTTGCTCGTGCACCTCGAGCACCGCCGTGAGCTTGGAGGTGTCGGCGATCACGTAGGCGTTGGCGCTGGTGGCGAGGAACCCGCCCACGACGGCGTGGCGCTGCACGATCATCCCGTCGATCGGCGCGACGAGCTCGAGCTGGCCGCCGATCGCCTGACCGCCCACGCCGAGGGCGAGGAGCCGGGCTTGGGAGGCGGCGACCTCGGCCTTCGCCTTCTTGAGCTCGGCCTCGGCGACCTCGAGCTCGCGGGCCGTGGTGAGCTGCTTGGTGAGGAGGTCTTTCTCGCGGGCGTAGTTCTTGATGGCGGCCTCGAGGCTGGCGTTGGCGGTGAGCCCGCCTGCCTGGGCCTCGGCGAGGGTCGGCACGGCGATGGTGGCGAGGACCTGCCCCTTCTTGACGGAGTCTCCGAGCTTGCCCTTCACCGAGGTGATGCGGCCGTCGAGCCGCGGGCCGACCTCGGCGTAGTGGTTGAGATCGTATTCGACCGACCCGGGGACGGGGATGCTCTCGGCGAGGCCACCTTGCCCGACGACCATGGTCGTGATGCCCAGCCGCTTGGCGGTCTCGGCGTCGACGGTGACGGAGCGAGGCTTCTTCGCCTCGGCCGCGCCGGCGGGCTCGGGCTTGTTGGTGGCGCTCGCGGCGCTCGAGCAGCCCAGCGGGGGGGCCGCCAGGAGCAGGACGAACGCGACAGTGGCTAGGGAGCGCATGGCGGAAAGGCCCTTTCAGCACGTCGCGTGCCGGGCGGGGATCTGCCGATGGCCCCGGTCTTCCTGGGCAGCATGCGACGTTCTGCGACACAATGGTGCCTCGATGCGGCGTGGTGTCGCATGGTCTACAGCGAATCGACGGGCTGCTTCTCGGCACCTCCTTTGCTCCACGGCCCCGGTTCCCCCCTCCATGAACAGCCTCGCGACGCGCATCTGGCTGCTGATCAGCGTGCCCTTCGTGATCGCGATCTTCGCGTACCTCGCCGTGACCCGTCCCTTCCGTCGCGACCTCCTCCTCGCCGAAGCCGCCCGCGACGCGCGCGACGACGTCCACGTCATGGAGGCCGCCATCGCGCGCGGCCTCGTCGACGCGAAGGAGCAGGGGGCCGACCTCACCGCGCTCGCCGAGTCGATCGCCCACGGCGAGAACGTCGTCGCGGTCGGCCTGTACGGACGCGAGGCGAACCTCCTCGGGGGCAGCGCCCAGCTCTCGCACCACCCCGGGATGGACGCGATCGCGCGCGACGCCCTCGCCAAGCGGGTGGAGATCAACCGCCTGCGCGAGGACGGCACGCCGCTCCTCGAGCACGCGTTGCCGCTCGAGAAGGCCGGCAAGGTCGCGGTGGCCGTCGTGCTGCGCGACATCTCCTACGTCGACCGCCTGGTCGGGGCGTGGACCCGTAGCCTCGTGCTCGTCGGGGCCGCGTTCTCGCTCACCGTGTTCTTGCTCGCCCGGCCCATGGTGCGGAGGTTCCTCGGCGCGCCGCTCGAGCAGCTCGTGCACGGCGTCGAGAAGGTGTCGGCGGGCGATCTGGGCGTGCGCGTGGAGGAGGCTCGCAAGGACGAGCTGGGGCGACTCGCGGTCGCCTTCAACGAGATGACCGAGAATCTCCGCGCGGCGCGGGCCCACGTCGAGGCGCAGAACGAGGCGCGCGTGGCGCTCGAGGCCCACCTGCGCCGACTCTCCACGCTCGCCGCGGCGGGCGAGATGGCCGCCTCGCTGGCCCACGAGATCGGCTCCCCGCTCGGGGTCATCCTCGGTCGCACGCGCATGATGGCGGGCCGCGAGGGCACCCCCGAACCCACCCGGCGTGATCTCGGCATCGTCGCCGAGCAGACCGAACGCATCACCCGGGTCGTGCAGCGACTCCTCGACGTCACGCGCCCGCCGAAGCAGCGCATCGAGCGCGTGGACGTCGAGGCGGTGGCGATGGACGTGCTCGCGTTCCTCGCGCCCGAGTGCAAGAAGCGCGGGATCAAGACCCACGTCGAGTCCAACGGGGGGCCCGCGCTGGTCGACGCGAGCCGCGACCAGCTGTTCCAGGTACTGTTCAACCTCTGCCACAACGCCGTGCAGGCGCAGCCCGCCGGCGGTCGCATCGATGTCGCCATCGAGGCCCGGAAGGGCGAGATCGTGCTCCGCGTGACGGACGCCGGACCCGGGGTCGCCGCCGAGGTGCGCGGCCGGATCTTCGACCCGTTCGTCACCACCAAGGACGACGCGGGCACGGGGCTCGGGCTCGCGATCGTCGCCGGCCTCGTGCGCGAGCTCGGCGGCCACGTCGCGGTCGAGGCGAGCGACGAGACGAACGAAGAAGTCCAATCGAACGAGAAGCACGGCGCGTGCTTCGTGGTCACTCTGCCGGGGGTCGCATGACGACGTTTCCGCCACGTAGACGCAGGATCCTGGTTGTGGACGACGACGTCGCTCTCGGCCAGATGGTGAGAGACCTTCTCGGAGACCGCGGGTTCGCCGTCACCGTGGTCGCCCAGGCCACCGACGCGCTCGAGCGCATCCAGGCCGGTGAGGTCGAGATCCTGGTCACCGATCTGCGCATGCCCGAGATGGGGGGCATGGAGCTGATCGGGCACGCGCTGCGCCACGACCCCCGCATCGTGGCCGTCGCCATGACCGGCTTCGGCGACCTCGAGACCGCCGTGCGCGCGGTGCGCGGCGGGGCGTTCGACTATCTCCCGAAGCCGTTCGAGCCCGACGCGCTCCTGCTCTCGATCGACAAGTCCGTGGCCGAGCGCGCCCAGCGCGAGGAGCTCGCGTCCCTGCGGTCGGTCGTGCACGTGAGCCGCACGGTCGTCGCCAAGAGCGCGCAGATGCGCGACGTGATGGCCCTGGTCGAGCGAGTGGCGCCCACGCCGGCGAGCGTCCTCATCACCGGCCCGAGCGGCACCGGCAAGGAGCTGATCGCGCGCGCCGTCCACGAGCGCAGCGACCGCGCCAACGGACCGTTCGTCGCGGTCAACTGCGCGGCCATCCCCGCCGAGCTGCTGGAGAGCGAGCTGTTCGGGGTCAAGCGCGGCGCCTTCACCGACGCGCGCGCCGACCGCGCGGGCCTGTTCCGCGAGGCCAACGGCGGCACCATCTTCCTCGACGAGCTCGGGGACCTTCCGCTCGCCATGCAGCCCAAGCTGCTGCGCGTGCTCCAGGAGCGCGAGGTGCGTCCGCTCGGCGGCTCGAGCAGCAGCCCGATCGACGTGCGGGTGATCTCCGCCACGCGCCACGATCTGCGCAAGGCCCTCGCCGAGGGCACGTTTCGCGAGGACCTGTTCTACCGCCTCGCGGTCGTCGAGGTCGGTCTGCCCGCGTTGCGCGAGCGCCCGGATGACATCGTCCCCCTCGCCGAGCGCGCCCTCGAGCGCGCCTGCGCCCGGGCCAAGCGCCAGCGCACGCTGAGCGGCGCGGCGGCGCGCAAGCTGCTCGAGCACTCGTGGCCGGGGAACGTGCGTGAGCTCGAGAACGCGATCGAGCGCGCCGTCGCCCTCTCCAACGGCGACGTCATCTTGCCCGAGGATCTGCCGCAGGCGCTCGGCGCCGACACGCCGCAGGACTTCCTCAAGCACGCCGTCGATCGCAGCTGGACGCTCGAGGAGCTCTCGCGCGCGTACCTCGCGCGGGTGCTCGAGCGGACGGGGGGCAACAAGAAGCAGGCGGCGGCGCTGATGGGGATCGACCGGCGGACCATCCAGCGCTGGCTCGGCGAGGAGAAGGACGACCTCAAGGGCTGACGATGGCGGTGCCCGCTATCATGCATGGCGTGCATCTGCCCGGCGTCGACCTCAACCTCCTCGTGGCCTTCGAGGCGCTCCTCGCCGAGCGCAGCGTCACCCGCGCCGCGGCGCGCCTCGGTCTCACCCAGCCGGCGACGAGCCACGCGCTCGCAAGACTGCGTGCCCTGCTCGACGACCCCGTCCTCGTGCGCACCGCGCGCGGGATGGTCCCCACCGAGCGTGCGCTCGCCCTCGAGCCGGTCGTGCGACGGGCCCTCGGCGATCTGTCGGAGGCGCTCGCGCCAACCTCGTTCTCGCCCGCGACGGCCGAGCGAATGTTCACGCTGGGCACCGGTGACTACGCGGAGATGGTGGTGTTGCCGGGCCTCGCCGCGGAGGTGGCGCGCTCGGCGCCGCAGGTCTCGCTGCTGGTGCGCCCGGTGCCCGAGCCGTTCGTGCAGGAGCTCGAGGACCGGCGGCTCGACGTGGTGCTCTCGCCGAGCGTGCCCGAGGTGGCCGGCATCCACACCCGACGCCTGTTCGACGAGCGCTTCGTGTGCGTCGTGCGCGAGGGACACCCCGGCGTCGGCGGTCGTCTCACGCTCGACCGCTACTGCTCGCTCTCGCACCTCCTCATCGCGCCGCGCGGTCGCCCGGGCAGCTTCGTCGACACGGCGCTCGCCGAGATGGGCCGGAAGCGCAGGGTCGCCCTCACGGTGCCGCACTTCCTGGTCGCCCCGATGGTGGTGGCCGAGAGCGATCTCGTGCTCACGCTCGCGGAGCGGGTGGCGCGGCGGTTCGCCAAGACGTTCGGCCTGCGGGTGTTGCCGCCGCCCTTCGAGATCGGTGGCTTCTCGATCCACCTGTTCTGGCACGCGCGCGTGAACGACGACCCCGGTCACGTGTGGCTGCGCCAGCAGATCCTGGCGGCGAGCGGGCCGGCTCGACCGAAGCGCTAGCGACGCACGAGCATGTAGGTCGCGATGGCGATCCCCACGCACACGACGAAGCCCCGCACGACGCGCTCGCCCAGCTTCTTCGCGATGCCGGCGCCGAGGAACCCGCCGAGCAGGGCGGCCACCGCCATGGCGCCCGCCACGGGCCACAGCACCCTTTGCGACAGCGCGAACGTGATGGCGGCGACGCCGTTGATGGTGGCGGCGGCGAGGTTCTTGAACGCGTTGAGCCGGTGGATCGACGCGCCCGCGAGCACGATGCCCATCGCCGCGAGCATGAGGATGCCGATCCCGGCCCCGAAGAAGCCGCCGTAGGTGGCGACGAGCAGCTGGAACAGCGGCAGCGCGAACCGCGGGAGCTTCTTGGTGCGGCGCTCGAGCGCGCGCTTCACGAGCGGTTGCACGAGGAACAGCGCGGTCGCCCCGTAGAGCAGGAACGGCACGAGCCTGGCGAACGATCGGTCGCCGAGGCGCATCACGAGGAGCGCGCCGAGCACCCCACCGACGACGCTCGGCAGCCCGAGGGTGAGCAGCTCCTCCTGCGCCGCCTTGCGCTCGTCGCCGTAGCCGAAGAAGGCGCCGAGCGACCCGGGCACGAGCGCCACCGTGCTGGTCGCGTTGGCCATGATCGGTGAGATCCCGGCCGAGAGCAGGGTGGGGAACGTGAGCAGGGTGCCGCCGCCGGCCACCGAGTTGACCGCGCCGGCGAGGAACGCCGCGGCGAGCAGCAGCGTCCAGGAGAGCGGGCTCACGCGCGCTCCATAGCGCGGATCGAAGGCGGGGACGTTTCGGTCGCCGCGCGATCCGGCTAGAGCCCGACCCGTGACGTTGCTCGCGGAGCTCAGGCCGGTGCGGCTCGCGTTCTTGCCCGAGCTCTCGCTGCGCCTCTCGAGCAGCCTGGAGGCGCACTGGCAGGAGCGCGAGCCACCCTGGTGGACCGTGGCCTGGGTGGGCGGGCAGGCGCTCGCGCGGTTCGTGCTCGACCACCCCGCGCGGGTGCGTGGTCGGCGGGTGCTCGACTTCGGCGCGGGCTCGGGGCTCGTCGGCCTCGCGGCCGCCGCGGTCGGCGCGCGCGTCTCGGCCGTGGACGTCGACCCGGCCGCCATCGAAGCGACGCGGGTCAACGCCGAGGACAACGGGGTCTCGATCGACGCGCGGTGCGTCGACGTGATCGGTCAGGCCGTCGACGTCGACGTGATCCTCGCGGGGGACGTCTGCTACGACGCGGCGATGGCGGAGCGGGTGCTCCCCTGGCTGTTCGAGCGCGCCGGCGCCGGCGTCGAGGTGTGGCTCGCTGACCCGGGACGACGCTACCTACCGCGCGCGGGGCTCGTGGAGCTCGCGCGCCACGAGGTGCCGAGCCAGGGGGGCGTGGAAGGCGAAGCGACCCGATCGGTCGCCGTGTACGCGGTCACCCGTGGGTGACCTGCCCGCTCACTTGTACCAGACCTCGAGGTCCTCGACGATCCAGCTGCTGTAGCTCCCGCAGAAGTCGTTGCGGCAGGTGGTGTCGGTGCCGCCATCGATTCCGGTGCGGCACTTGAACGTGTAGCCCATGTAGCAATAGCCAGCGCCCATCGTGGAGCTGAAGGTGAGGTCGTGGCCGCCGCCGAAGGTCGGACCGTAGGTGCTCCCGTTGTACTGGGTGTACGAGGACGGGGAGCCCGTGCGATAGACGTGCTGGTACGAGTTGGTGAGCGAGAAGAGGAACGTGCTCGTGTTGTTCACCGTGCCGCTCGTGGTCCAGGAGATCGGCGTGTAGCCCCCGATGATCCGGATCGTCCCGGAGCTGTTGAGCTTGGCGACGCTGATCGTGGCCCCCTTGCCGTCGCACTTGGCGTGGAACGTGGACGAGCTCGCGCCGTCGAGCGCGCGGCTGTAGCAGCGCGTCCAGGTGGCGCCGGGGCTCCCGACCCAGGTGTTGAGCAGGGTCGAGTCCGTCGTGGTGATCAGCGACGAGCCGATGAACCCCGTGGGCGGGCAGCTCGTGGCGAAACACGTGTCGCCGCAGAGCACGTAGCCCGGCTTGCACACGCAGCTGCCGGTGGTGCAGACCTGGTTGCTGCCACACACCTTGGTGCAGCTGCCGCAGTGGGTGACGTCGCTCGTCAGGTCCGCGCAGGCGCCGTCGGGGCACTTGGTGCCGCCGCCCGCGCACTTGCACGCGCCGGCCGAGCAGGTCTCGGTGGCGCCGCAGGCCTTGCCGCACCCGCCGCAGTTCTTGGCGTCGGTGGCGAACTCGGACTCGCAGCCGTCGTCGCTCTTGTCGTTGCAGTTGCCGTAGCCCGTGTCGCAGATGAGGAGGCACGCGCTGCTCGAGCAGGCGGGCGTGGACTTGGGGCCGCTCGCGCACTTCTTCCCGCAGCCGCCGCAGTTGTCCGCGTCGAAGCCCGGGTCGACGCACTTGTCGGTGCACTTGATCTTCGGCAGGTCGCAGGAGAGGGCGCACGCGCTCGCGACGCACGCCTGACCCGTCGCGCACGGCTTGTCGCACGCGCCGCAGTTCGAAGAGTCGCTCGTGGTGTCCACACACTTGGTGCCGCACTTGGTCTGGCCGGTGGGGCAGGGACTCGTGCACACGCCCGCCTCGCAGGTCTGGCCGGTCGAACACGCCTTGCCGCAGCCGCCGCAGTTCTTGGTGTCGACCTTGGTGTCGACGCAGTCGGTGCCGCACTTGGTCGACGACGCGGTGCACGCGCACGTGCCCGCCTCGCAGGTCTGTCCGCTCGTGCACGCCTTGGCGCAGGCGCCGCAGTTCTTGGCGTCGGTCTTGGTGTCGACGCAGACGCCGCTGCACTTGGTCTGGGCCGCCGTACACGTCGCGTCGGCCGGCGCGTCGGTGCCGGTGTCGGTGCCAGTGCTCGTGTCCACGGACGAATCGCTCCCGCCGCTGTCGACCCTGGCGGGAGGGTCTTCCTGGGTGGTGGCACAACCGGCGGAGAACAACGCGAAGAAGCAAAGCGACGACCAGCGCATGCCGGAAAGATACCACTTCTCTGGAAATCCGCAGCTCGACCCGCTCGGCGCGAGCGAAGTGCGTATTGCCTTTCGCATACCGTTGTGCATCAAGGTTTCACCCGTTTGTTCGCGAACAACGCGCCGCGCTGGTCGTCTCGCGTCATGGATCCTGCGCCGCGTCGGTCGTTTTTCGGGGCGCGCGCCTTTGCAGGAGCGTCCGGAAGACGCACCATGGGAAGCCATGAGCGTGCTCACCACGCCTCGGCTCTCGATGGAGCCCATCACCCTCGCGGTCGTCGAGGCGGTGATGTCGGGGCGTCGAGACGAGACCGAGCGGCTCACCAACGCCGAGCTGCCGCCCTCGTGGCCCAACCACGCGCTCATCGAGCGCGCCTTCCGCGCCGACCTCGACGCCATCCGCAGCGACCCGCAGAAGCGCCTGTGGGGCGACCGCGTCCTCATCCTCCGCCACGGCCCCCGACGCGTGGTCGGCAGCGTCGTGTTCCACGGGGCCCCCGACGAGGACGGCGTCGTCGAGGTCGGGTACGGCGTCGAGCAGGATCTCCAGCGTCAGGGGTACGCCACCGAGGCCACCGAGGCCGCCGTCGCCTGGGCCCTCGTGCAGCCCGGCGTGCGGGTGGTCCGGGCCGTCACCCCCTCGTGGCACGTCGCGTCGCGCCGGGTGCTCGAGAAGATCGGGTTCGTGGTGCTCGGCACCCGCGAGCACGACATGCTCGACCTGGTCGAGTACGAGCGGTTGGCCTCTCCCGCTTTGCGCGCAGCCGTGTAGCATCGCGGTCCGTGACCGCCGATACCATCCCGAGCCGCCTCTTCCGCCAGCAACGCATCCGCCCCAAGGACCCGGCCTACTTCGCCAAGAAGAACGGGCAGTGGGTCGAGACCACCTGGGGAGAATACGGCGACCAGGTCAAGCGCGCGGGCAAGGCCCTCATCGCGCTCGGCCTCGAGAAGAACGCCTCCGTGTGCATCCTCGGGTTCAACCGGCCCGAGTGGGTGATCATGGACGTCGCCAACATGTGCATCGGCGGCGCGCCCGCCGGGATCTACGCCACGTGTTCCCCGCCCGAGGTGCAGTACATCGTGCACCACTGCGAGGCCAAGGTGGTGCTCGTGGAGAACGAGGCGCAGTGGCAGAAGATCCACAAGGAGCGCGCGAACCTGCCGCACCTCCGCCACGTGGTCATGATGCAGGGCGCGCCGAAGATCGACGACCCGCTCGTGATGTCCTGGGAGGAGTTCCTGGCCAGGGCCGAGGGCATCCCCGACGAGCGCTTCTTCGACCGCATCGAGCAGCTCGAGCCCAAGGGCCTCGCCACGCTCATCTACACCTCGGGCACCACGGGGCCGCCCAAGGGGGTGATGCTCTCGCACGAGAACCTCTCGTGGACGGCGGCGTGCGCGCAGCAGATCACGGAGATCTCCTCGCGTGACGTCGCGCTCTCCTACCTGCCGCTCTCGCACATCGCCGAGCAGATGTTCACCATCCACGGGCCGATCACCGGCGGGATGAGCGTCTACTTCGCCGAGTCGATCGAGAAGGTGCCGGACAACCTCAAGGAGGTCCGGCCCACGGTGTTCTTCGCCGTGCCGCGCATCTGGGAGAAGTTCCACGCCGGCATCAGCGGCAAGATGGCGCTCGCCGACGACAAGAAGAAGAAGCTCCTCGCCTGGGCGCGCGGGGTCGGCACCGCCGCCACGGCGCACAAGGCCTCGGGCAAGCCGCTCCCGTTCGCGCTCGCGGCGCAGTACAAGCTCGCGAGCAAGCTGGTGTTCAGCAAGCTCAAGGCCGCCATCGGCCTCGACCGCGCGCGCGTCTGCGTGAGTGGCGCGGCCCCCGTGGCGCGCGAGGTGCTCGAGTTCTTCGGCTCGCTCGACATCATGGTGAGCGAGGTCTACGGCCAGAGCGAGGACACCGGCCCCACGTCGTTCAACCGCAACGGCAAGCTGCGCTACGGCACGGTCGGCCCCGCGATCCCCGGCGTCGACGTGCGCATCGCCAAGGACGACGAGATCATCGTGCGCGGGCCCAACGTGTTCCTCGGCTACTACAAGGAGCCGCAGGCCACCGCGGAGACCCTGATCGACGGCTGGCTGCACTCGGGCGACCTCGGGCGCTTCGACGACGACGGCTTCTTGCAGATCACCGGCCGCAAGAAGGAGATCATCATCACCGCGGGCGGCAAGAACATCGCTCCCAAGAACATCGAGGCCTCGCTCAAGAACCACCCGCTGGTCAACGAGGCGGTGGTCATCGGCGACCGCCGCAAGTACCTGACGGCCCTGGTCACCCTCGATCCGGAGGCGGTCGCTGCGTTCTGCAAGGACCGCGGCCTCGACGCCACCCGCGCCCACGAGCTCCCGGAGATCCGCGCCGAGGTGCAGCGCGCGGTCGACACCGCCAACGAGGAGCTCGCGCGCGTCGAGCAGATCAAGAAGTTCGCCATCCTCTCGCGCAACTTCGGCGTGGACACCGGCGAGCTCACCCCGACGCTCAAGGTCAAGCGCAAGAAGGTCAACGAGATCTGGGGCGCCGAGATCGAGGCGATGTACCCCGAGGGCGAGGGCTAACCCCGAAGTGTGCTGGCAGAGGTGGCGGCCTCGGCCAGCGTCACCGCGACGACGCGGGCTGCCGCGAGCTGGCTCTCGTCGTCGTCGCCCGTGACGGGGGCCGCCTGGGCGAGGACCCGCGCGTGGCTCAGGAGCTCGCGCGCGCGGGCGACGAGCACCGCGTACCGATCATCGATGCGAAACACGCTCGCGTGCTCGTGGCAGCTCTGGTCGAAGTCGGCGTCGGCCTCGCGGAACCGCTGCAGCGCGCGCGCGAGCGGCTGCGGCAGGGCGAGCCCCAGGGCCTTCGCCCGCGGCGCCGCGGGAGGGGCTCCCGAGGGGCGCGTCGGGGGGCGGGATCGAGGTTGGCGCGAGACCATCGTTCCCCAGCGTGCGATGCTTCGGGCCCGATGCGCAAGATTCCGCCCTACGCGGAGCACATCCCGCTCTACCGGCTGGTCTCGATCCCGTGTCTCGGCTGCAAGGCGCGGCGCTGGGCGGAGCTCGTGAACCCCCCCGCCGGCGTCCGCGTGCCGCCGACCCTGCCGTTCCCGGGGCAGGTCGCCAAGTGCCTCGTGTGCGGACTCCTGCACGCGGACAAGATGGGCTGGGTCGGCCCCTAACCGCACGGCGGGGGCAGCGCGTCGAGCTTCGCGGCGATCCACGTTCGCGCCTCTTCCGAGACGTCGAGCAGATCGAGCCAGCGGGCGAGCACGAGCGGGCGGGCGCGCAGCTTCTCGAGGGAGCGAACGAACGTGCCGGCGACGCTCGGCCCATACGCGGCCACCGCCTTGTCCAGCGCCGCCTCGGGGAGCGTGCCGAGGACGTGCTCGAGCACGACGAGGTCGATGGTGTCCCGCGCGAGCCCGCTGTCGTCCCCGTGGCGGTCGTCGTTGGCGAGGACCTTCTCGGCCACGAGGTCGACGTCGCAGAGGCGTGCGACGGGCAGGCTCGGGTCGTCGAAGCCGACGAGATCGATGCGACCTTCGCTGACGATCTCGACCTTCACCGGCTGCCCCTCGATCTCGACGGCCGTGCGGATGCCATAGCGATCGGCGCGCGCCTCGCGGACCACGGTGACCGGGCGCTGGAACAAGCCCTGGGCGCCCTCGTGGTGGACCCGCTCCCGGACGGCTCGGTAGCCGTCTCTGGACGCGCAGAGGAAGTCGACGTCGCGGGAGACCCGGAACTCGGCGCAGCGGAGCGCCACCGCGGCCCCTCCGCCGAACCAGCACTGGGCGCCGCGCAGGAGGCCTGCGTCGAGGTGCTCGAGCAGGGCGAGCACGCGGAGGGATTCCGTGCGCTGCATGTTGCCTCAGCCGAGGAAGACCCCGCGCCCATGGGTGGCGACGAGCCGATCGAACATGGCTCGCTCCACCTCGGTCATGGTCGCGGGGTCGATCCACTGGCGGTGGGCTTCGTAGAGTGCGAACGCCTCGGCCTCGTCGAGCTCGTAGCTCGTGCGGTTCCACAGGAGGAACCGCAGCTGCGGATACTCGGTGCCGACGCGCATGCACCCAGTATAGGTCAGCTGCCGCGGGCGTGGACCGCGAGGCGCCACGAGTAGACCACCGGCGCGAGCGCGCCGAGCACCAGCACGACGACGGCGGGCGCCGTGCCGAACAGCACCTCGAGGGCCAACGCGAGGAGCGCGGAGCCGACGAAGGTGAGGCCGGCGAAGCGGTGGGTCTGCGCCCAGTTCTCGTCCGAGGTGAGGGTCCACGGGACGCGCACGCCGATGAACGGGTTGCGGCGCACCCGCGGCATCACGAGGCCGAGCGCGATCCACGCGACCGACAGCAGCACGACGAGGCCGACCAGGCGACCGCCGGGCTGCATGCCCGCGCGGAGCATCAGGAGCTGCAGCGCGGAGAACAGCCCCACCACGACCAGGCCCACGACCGAGGTGGGAGACTTGTCGAGGCGCTCGCGTTCGCCGCGCGGCACGAGCCAGCGCCCGTAGCGGACGGTGGCCCAGGTGAGCAGGGTGGCCGCGGGCATGAGCCAGGCGCCGATCGCGCGGGGCGCGAAGCCGTCGGCGATGCCGTGCACGTCGAAGTGGATGGGCACCCGCGCAGGCAAGCGCGGGAACAAGAGGGCGGTGAGCGCCGCGGTGCCGAGGGTGACGCCGAGCGAGATGCGGTCGAGCAACCGGGACATGAAGGTCTCCCTTCTGCGAACGCGCCGAAGGGCCGTTCGCGGATTCTCAGGATCAGGAGTCGCTGGTGCGCACTGCGGGGCGCGCGAGGTCGAGCACGTGGCGCGCGAGGTCTTCCAGCGCGTTGGTCTGCAGCGTGTAGACGATGCTGGTGCCGCGTCGCTCCGAGCGCACGAGGCCGGCTTGCTCGAGCACCTTGAGGTGGTGCGAGATGGTTGGCTTCGACGTGTGGAACTCGGCCGCGATGTCGCCGGCCGCGCGGGAGCCGTCCCGCAGGAGCGCGAGGATCCGTCGCCGGGTGTCGTCGGCGAGGGCCGCGAAGAGGGATGGGGGCGGGGCCATGTTCGACAGGCGTCTATTTAGACATCCGTCGAACTTTGGCAAGGGGAGCCTTCAAGTGTCGAAGAAGACTACGTCTCAGAGCCTTCGGGCTCGGGGGGAGGCTCGTCGGTGGGGGGCGCGTAGCCCTCCGGAGCGGCATGCAAGGCCTCGTCGGTGGGCGCGTGGTCGGCGGGGGCGTGGCTGTCGTGCTCGGTCCGCATGGACGCCTCCTTGGAGCTCTCCCCCGCGCGGTCGAGGGCGAGCTTGAAGAGCACCGGCCCCACCATCTCGTTGATGGCCACCGTCGCGAAGGCGAGCGACCGGAAGTATGTGCCGAACGAGGGGAAGTTCCGCTCGACGACCGTCGCCATCCCGAGGGCGAGGCCCGCCTGGGAGATCAACGATCCCCAACCCCAGCGACGGACCGCGGGCGAGTCGTTGCTCAGCTGAGAGGACAGGCGATGGGCAGCCACCGAGATCGCGATTCGACTGCCGGCCAGGATGAGCGCCACCGCCCACAATCGCTTGAGGAGCGGCACGTCCAGGTGCGCGCCCGCTGTCGCGAAGAACAGGACGTACACCACGCCGCCCGTCTTCTCGATGGCGTGGAGGAACTTCTCGCCCTGATCGGAGAGGTTCGCGACGACGAAGCCGGCCACCATGAACGTGAGCAGGGCCTCGAAGCCGAGGTAGCGCAGCATCTCGCTCATGCCGAAGCCGAGGGCCAGGAGGACGAGCAGGAGCTGCTTGCCGACGAAGCGACAGTAGGCGGCCAGCACGAGTCCAAGGGTGGTCCCGAGGGCGACGCTCCCGAGGAGCTCGTGTCCGAGCTCGCGGAACACGGAGATCGAGATGGTCGAACCCGCCTCGACCAGTGGACGCGCGACCGCCATCGCCAGGGCCAGGAGCACGACGACGACGACGTCCGAGCTGAGGATGAACGCCAGGGAGAACGTCGCCACCGGACCCTTGGCGCGCGTCTGGGAGAGGACGCCGAGCAACGCCGAAGGACTGCGCGTCACCGCGACGGTGCCCCACAAGAGGCCGACGCCGACGATCATCGTCGACGACATACCCTTCGTGAACGGCATCAGCGGTCGCGCCGCCACGAACACGCCGGTCATGAGGACGCAGACCATCGTGGTCTGGGCGAGCGTCGCCCAGGCGAGGCTGCGGAGCACCTTCTTGAGGACGTCGATCTTGAGCTCGGCCCCACCCGCGAGAGCGATCAGCGCGAGCGCCAGCGAGTTGACCTGCGAGAGGTTCTCGACCGTCTCGTGGTCGACGAGGTGGAGGAGGTGGGGGCCCGCGATGATGCCGGCGCCGAGGTATCCTGTGAGGTGAGGTACCCCGAGCGGCTCGAGCACCTCGCTCGCGAGCGTGCCCGCGAGCAGCAAGAAGCCGGTCGCCACGATGGTGTCGAGCGTGCCGTGCGAGTCGCGACTCACGTGGGTCGCGCCCCACATCATCGCGTAGACGCCCACGAGGACGGCGAGCTGGACCAGCCGTGTGCCCACGCCCTTGGGGCTGCTGCCACCACCGCTCACGAGGGCGCCCCTTCGCTCGGGTGTTCCTCGTCGGGGGGGAGCTCGTCGTGGTCCTCGGGCTCCTCGTCGGGCGGTGCCGAGATGGGCGCGGGCTCGACGATCTCGCCCGTGCTGACGAGGACACGGCGCAGGGCCAGCGGTCCGGCCAGCTCGCCGGCGAGGGTCACCGCCACGGCGGTCGCGAGGACGGTGTCGCCGACGGCGCCGGGGAAGCGAAGGGCGAGCGCGAGGCCGATGCAGATCGTCATGCCACCCGAGGACACGAGCCCGAGGCCGAGCAGCGCGGGCGCGCCCTTGGCCACCGGCTGCGAGCTGCGGAGCGCGAAGCCGACCGCGAACTTGGCGCCGAAGCGGAGCAGCAAGGCGACGGGGATCAGGAGCCCGAGCCGGCCGATGTTGGAGGGATCGATGCGTGCGCCCGCGAGGACCAGCGCGGGCATCATGACCGCGCGCTCGGTCGTGGAGACCATCTGCTGGATGTCGCGCTGGTGTCGCGAGCCGACGGCGATCGTCGCCCCGAGGGAGAACATCGCGGTGATCGCGGCGAGGTCGAGGCGAGCTGCGAGCCCGATGGTCATCAGCGACGTGCCGAGGATCGTTCCCCAGCTCTCGCCGGTGCGCAGGTCGCGGGCGAGGAGCGCCGCGGTCGCGATGCCGAGCAGGACGCCGACCACGACGGTCGCGCCAGCCCAGCCGAGGGGCGGTAGATGCACCGTGGCGTGCGCAGGGGGACGCAGCGAATAGAGCAGAGCGAGCACCCCGATCGGCACGACCTCGTCCGACTGGGAGAGATCCGACAGCAACTCGGTGAGCGGCCCCTTGGCGTCGTAGCGCTCCACGACCCACTGGATGGCGAGGCGCGTGGTCTCCGCACAGGCTGCGCCCATGCCGCCCGCGAGCAGCATGCGGGACGTGGCGTCCATCGTCACGACGAACGGGATCGACAGCCACACGCCGGCCGCGACGATCCCGCCACAGAGCAGAGAGAGCGAGATCCCCGCGACCATCCTGCCGAGCGGCACCCGGCGGTCGTCGACGTGGCCGTAGTTGAGCCCGATCGAGAGGGCGATCCAGCCCGTCGCGACGTAGAGCAGGGGGTCGAAGCTCTCGAGCGAGGAGCGCGTCACGGCCCCGAACACCAGCGGACCCGCGACGATGCCGAGGACGATGAGCTCGGAGCCCGACGGGAGGCCGGCGGTCGCGCGGAGGCCGCGACCCGAGGCGAGGAAGCTCCCGAGGTAACTCAGGAGCAAGAGCGCCATCAGGACGACGATGGTGTTCACGGACCCCCGGAACGCGAGCGGCGGCCGAGGCCGATGCCCTCTCTGGCGAGCGCGTCGGCGAGGAGCGAGGTGAGCTGCACGGTGGTCGTCACGCCGAGCGGCACGATGCGCGGGTCGTGCATGCCGGGGATGGTCATGCGCGGGAGACCGGCCATCGACATGGGCGGGATCGACGGGTGCTTCTCGGGCGCCCCGTGGGGCAGGGTGGCGACCCGTGTGCTCGCGAGGCGTGCGGGGGTTCGGGTGCGCTTGCCGGTCGGGGACACCATCGGCCCGAGCAGCTGCGTCGCGACGCCGAGCGTGACCCGGTAGAGCGCGCCGTCGGCGTCGATGGAGGTGAGGTCGACGCGCACGTTGGTGCCCACCTTGCGGGCCGCTTCGCTGAGGACGTCCCGGACCTTCACCTGCTCGGCCTTGGGATCCACCACGAGCTCGATCGCGACCACCGGCGAGGGGCCCATCACGCGCGTGGGGTGCCAGAGCGAGAGCACGTGCGGCACGCGCACCTCGCAGCCGTGCTCGTCCTCCAGGTGGACCTCGAGGAGGCTCACCGCGCGCACCCGGCCGGTGCGCCCGCCGACCTCGACGAAGTCTCCCGGGCGCAGGCGGCGATCGAAGACCACGAGGGAGCCGACCACCCCACACGCGATCACCGGGGTGGCCGAGAGGCCGAACGCGGCGAGGATGGCGATCCCGGCGCGCGAGAGGGCGCCGTCGTCGGTGCCCGTGAGCAGCGGGGCGGCGAGCACGATGGCCGCCACCACGATGCCGATGCGGACCAGGATGCCGACGGGGTGCGCGAGGTCCTGCGGGACCCAGTCGAGCGTGGTCTCGCCGCGCGCGACGCCGGCGAAGAAGACCGCCGTGAAGCGCACGAGCAGCACCACCGCGAGCGCCGCGATGGCGAACACGACCGCCATCGGCAGGCCGGTGCCGAGGCGCGTGAGGAGGCCCGAGAGCGGCCCGAGGACCAGCGAGGTGAGCCGGTCGGTGTAGCCCTTGGTGGCGTCGAACAGGGACAGCGCGAACAGCAGCCAGGCGTAGAGCACGCCGAACTGCAGGATGCGTTTGCCGGCGTCGATGGCCAGCGTGGCGACGGCCTCGAGCGCTGCCGGCCGCATGAGCTCGATGCCGCCGAGCCTCACGCTCGGCATGCGCTCCGGGTTGTCCTCGACCCAGTTCTGGGCGCGTCCAGCGAGCTCGGAGGCCTTGCCGAGGAGCAGGAACGCGATGAGCGCGGTGAACACCACGAGCGAGAAGCCGAAGACCGTGTTGGCGATCTGGCTGCGCTTCTTCTCCTGGTTCAGCGCGGTCTGCACCTTGGTGGTGAGGTCGGCCGCGTAGGCCTCGAGGGTCGCCGCGCCCGCCGCCCGCGCGTCGGCCTCGTCGACCTCGACGATCGGGGTCTTGCCCGCGTACACGATCGCGACGCCCTTCTCGAGGACGTAGCGCACGTCGACGGGCTCCTTGCCCGCGGCGTCGAAGGCGCGCTCGAGGGCGTGGCTCGCGTGCTTGGCGCGGTCGGCGGCGTTCTTGCCGAAGAGGCCGAACACCTTGCGATCCTTGATGCGGACCGCGACCTCGGTGCCCTTGGGGACCGTCGATCCGGAGGGCGCGGCGCTCGCCGACGGGACGGTCGGAGGAGGCTCGGACGTGACCCTCGACGCTGGGGCACCGGGTGCGCTGGGCGCAGGCGCGCTCGGGGCGGGCGCCGCGGACGGCGCCGGATCGGGTTGTTGCGCGCGTGGATCGTGTTCGTCGGCGCGCGCGGAGGCGCCGCTCGCGAAGAGGCCCGCGAGCACGAGGAAGACCGCGAGGAGCCGTCGCATGCAGCCGACCAACGTACCGAACGAAGGGTCGCCGCCGAAAGGGGTTTGTCGCCGACGTTGCGCGAGATCAGGCGCTGCCGCGCTTCGTGCTCATGAAGCCGAGCGGCGCCACGCCGGCCCGGTCGAAGGCCGCCTGCCAGCGATCGGCGACCGGCACGTCGAACACGATGGCCTCGTCGAGCAGCGCGGTGGGGAGCCACGAGCCGTGGCTGATCTCCTCCTCGAGCTGCCCGGGAGCCCACCCGGCATAGCCGAGATAGGTGGCGTACTTCTCCGGGCCGTCGTGCCGGCCGATCGCCGCGAGCACCTCGCGCGACTGGGTGACGGCGACCTCGTCGGAGAGGCGGATCTCGCCCTCGCGCGCCTCGGCCGAGGGGCGATACACGATCCAGCCGATCTCGGGCTGCACCGGGCCACCGAGCCGCACGGGGTCGTTGCGGCCGGCCGTGTCGGTCTCGAGGCCGAGCTGCTCGAGCAGGTCACCCACGGAGGCGACGGTCTTGGTGCCGTTGATGACGAGGCCGAGCGCGCCCTCTTCGCCATGGGCGACGAGGAGCACCAACGACCGCTCGAAATTGGGATCGTTGAGCGGCGGGGTCGCGATGAGGAACCCCGGTGCGAGCGGCCGCGACATGATCGAGGCGTACCTCAGGCTAACGCTTCCGTCGACCGTGCTCGTGCTCGCCCTTCTTCAGGGCAGGGGTTCCCACAACGTGGGTGTGGCCGCCGTGCGGACCGTGGGCGTGGTCCGAAGGACCGTGGAAATCCGCGCGCGAGGCCTCGGGCACGGGCACGCCCGTGAGGGTGAGGCGCCCGTGCATCACGCCCTTCTCGGCGGTGATCCGGTCGGCGGCGTTGCGCAGCAGCGAGGCCTCGCCCCGCATGACGACGACCTCGAGGCAGTGGTCGTGATCGAGGTGCACGTGCAGCGCGGAGACCACGTGGTGCCCGAGCTCGTGCTGGATGTCGGTGAGGCGCTCGGAGAGCTCCCGCACGTGGTGGTCGTAGACGAGCGTGAGGGTGCCGGTGACCTGGGCGTGCGGGTCGTCGACCTGCTCGACGAGGTCGGCGCGGATGAGGTCTCGGATGGCCTCACTGCGGTTCTCGTAGCCCTTGGCCGCGACGCGCGCGTCGAAGCGCTCGAGCAGCTCGTGGTCGATGGCGATGCCGAAGCGGACGAGGTCCGACATGGCAGGGAGCGAACCCGACCGTCACCGGTTCGTCAACGGGTGTTGACGCCGCTCTAGCCCAGGTTTCCTCTCCCGCGCCGATGTCCACCGAAGCCGCGCCCGCGCCGACGAAGCACCCGAAAGGGCTCAAGTTCCTCTTCTTCACGGAGATGTGGGAGCGCTTCAGCTACTACGGCATGCGCGCGCTGCTCGTGCTCTACCTGGTCAACTACCTCGAGTGGCAGCCGGGCCGCGCCTCGGGCGTCTACAAGTGGTACACGAGCCTCGTCTACCTGACGCCGCTCCTCGGGGGTCTGCTCGCCGACCGCCTCATCGGCCTGCGCGCGGCCATCGTCACCGGCGGCGTGCTCATGGCCATCGGGCACTTCCTGATGGCGTTCGAGCCGCTGCCGTTCTTCTACTCGGCGCTCGCGTTCCTGATCCTCGGCAACGGGTTCTTCAAACCCAACATCTCGACGCTCGTCGGCAAGATGTACACGCCCGACGATCCCCGTCGCGACGGCGCGTTCACCATCTTCTACATGGGCATCAACCTCGGCGCGTTCGCCGCGCCGCTCGTGTGCGGGTTCCTCCGCAAGAAGGTGCACTTCCACGCGGGGTTCGCGGCGGCCGGCGTGGGCATGGTCATCGGCCTCGTGGTGTTCCTCGTCGGCCAGAAGCAGATCCTCTCGGACGTGCACGCCGCCGGCAACGACGTGTCGGTGAAGAAGTCGCCCCCCAAGGCCTCGGCGTCCGACCCGCCGGTCGAGCTCGTGGGCGACGAGAAGCTGCCGGGCGCGGACGGCTTCGCGGGCCTCATGTCCAAGATCTGGCCGATCCTCCTCTTCGCCATCGCCATCGCGGCACCGGCGGTCATGCTCAAGGGCTACTTCAGCGGCCAGTCGAAGCTGCTCGGCGTGCTCATGCCCACCCTGTACGCCCTCATCGCGGGCTGGATGGGCCTCAACCTGCTCAAGATCAAGGGCGCCTCGCGCGACAAGAGCACGGTCATCTTCATCCTGTTCATGTTCACCGTCCTCTTCTGGATGGCGTTCGAGCAGGCCGGCAACGCGCTCAACATCTGGGCCGACGCCAACACCGACCTGCACGTGTTCGGCCTCGCCTACACGGCCGAGGCGTTCCAGTCGGTCAACCCGCTGCTCATCTTCACCCTCGCGCCGCTGTTCGCGTGGTTCTGGACGATGCTGGCGCGCCGCTCGATCCACCTCGCGACCCCCGCCAAGATGTTCATCGCGATGGTGTTCATGGGGCTCTCGTTCCTCGCCATGGTGGGCGGTGCGATCTCCGAGAACCGCACGGTCACCACGGTCACCCAGGTCGAGCTCCCCGCCGGCCTCGACGCCACCAAGGTGGGCTCGTTCCACGCGGGCCGCATGACCTACGACGCCAACGCCAAGACCCTCTCCATCCGCGGCGTGCTCCCGCCGTTCGCCGTCACCGAGGCGCTGCGGTCCACGGTGCAGAAGGCCTACCTCGACGAGCTCGGGGCCCTCGAGAAGGCGGCCGGCAACGCCACCAAGAAGCAGCCCGTCTCTGTGCAGCTGCACCCGCCCGCCGACTTCGCCTTCCCGCTCGACCAGAAGGCGATGGACGATCAGGGCGTGAAGTGGGACGCGGCGAGCGCCACGCTCACCGTCACCAAGCCCACCGACGAGCGCTTCGTCGGCGCGCTCACCAACGCGGGCGGCGACAAGAAGTGGCGCGCGGTGCTCGAGGACCTAGCCAAGAAGTCCCAGGCGGCGCGCGTCTCGGGCATCTGGCTCCTGCTGTCCTACTTCCTCGCGACCCTCGGCGAGCTCTGCTTGTCGCCGGTCGGTCTCTCGATGGTCACCAAGCTCGCGCCGCCGCGGTTCGCCTCGCTCTTCATGGGCGTGTGGTTGCTCTCGAGCTCCGTCGCCCAGTACGTCGGTGGGAGCATCGGCGAGAACTGGGGCGTCTGGACGCCGACCTACTACTTCAACGTCTTCGTCGCCACGAGCGCGGTGGGCGCGGTGCTGCTGTTCATCCTGGTGAGACCGATCAAGCGGCTCATGCACGGCGTCGATTGATCCCGCGCACGTCGTGACCCGATCCAGGGGCGGCGCTCCACGATCCCTTCGTGAGCGCCGCCGAAGCCAAGAAGCCCGCCCTCCAGTCCTCCCACGACAGCGGGGAGCGCCCACGGGTGAGCCCCGAGCACACCGACGAGGTCCCGGTGGCGCTGGAGCTGGAACGGTCGCTCGAGGGTTCCCCGAGCGAGGATCGCGTCGAGGTGTGGTCGCGCGCCGACCTGCCGACCTTCACGATACCCACGACCGAGGCGCCCACGGTCCGGGAGACCCCCGAGCCACGACCCCCGAGCCAGCGTCGAGCACGCGCGACGGGCCAGTTCCGTCGCGGTTTCCTGATCGGGCTGCTCGTCGGCGCGTTCCTCGCGTTCTTCGTGGTCGCGCTGCTCCTGTGGAAGTTCGCGTAGGTCGAGAGTGCGAAACCGTGTTGCGCGTTCCCGGGTTCAGCGATTCGGACCCGCCCTCGGCTAGAACGCCCAGCCGACAGCGAGGTCGCCGAGCAGCGCGAACGCCTGGTCCTGTTCGGCTGGCTTCGCGCCGCCGCTGCCGAGGCGGGCGCCGATGCCGATCTGCGAGTCCACGATCCAGCGGTTGCGGAACACGTACTTGAACCCGAGCAGCGGCCCCGCCAGCACGCCGGGCTGCACCACGGTGGTGCGCAGGGTCATGCCCGCGTCTCCCGCGCGCGACAGCAGCCCCGACACCCCGAGGTGCACGCCGCCGTCCTCGAAGTCCCCCGCGACGTACCACTGCACGGAGAGCCCCACCTGCCACAGCGGCGTGCGCGTGTCCTGCCCCGCCGAGGTGCGGACGGGCGCGCGGCCGTAGCCTACCGACAGCGTCGTCGAGACCGAGTCCGACACGCGGATCTCCGCCGCGAGCGCGCCTGCGGGGATCAGCAACCGCAAGGGCAGCCACTCGAGCACCACCCGTCGGGGGGTCGGTAGCGCCACCTGGTCGGGCTCGCTGGCGAACGCGCGCGGCTTGTGCTGCACCGGCGGGGGCGCGGCCTCGGGGATCTTCTTCGAGGGAGCCTCCTCCAGGGGAGTCGCCTTCGCCGGGGTCTCCTCCGGAGCAGGCCCCTTCGCCGGGGTCTCCTCGGGAGCAGGCTCCTCGGCGGCGTGCGCGAGGGAGGCGTGCGCGACGAACGCGAGCGCGAGGGCGAACCCGGTCGTCGCGCGCACGGTCCTCAGTTCTCGTCGCCGCTGACGGCGAGCTTGCGGCAGAAGAGCAGCGCGTCGACCCGCTGGTCGCCCACGCGCAGGTGCTGTCGCAGCAACCCCGTGCGACGGAACCCGCTGGCGACGAACGCGGTCGCGAGGCGCACGTCGTCCACCGGGGCCAGCGCGAACGCACACACGCTCTGGTTGGCCTGCAGGCGGTCGCACACGGCGCCGAGCGCGGCCGCGAGGAAGTTGCGCTCCTTGTCGTCGCGCGGGGAAGAGAGCACCTCGAGGAAGGTGTTGCCGTAGCAGCGCTGGATCTCCGCGCCGATGACCACCTCGTGACCGCGCTGGCTCACGACCAGATCGTCACGGGTCACGTCGCGGCCGAACGCCTCGAAGCCGGTGAGCGCGCGGCCCTCCTTGGTGGCCTTCTCGATGCGCTTGTGCGCGTCGGCCTCGGAGAGCGGCGTGAGCTTGAGGGGACCCGCGCCGAGGGTGATCTCCTTGGCGAGCTTGCGGGCCTGCACCATGGTCTTCTCGGCCTGCGCGGAGGCGACCGGGCTCGGGAGCTCCTCGTCGTCGTCGTCGTCGGGCTCCTGGTCGAGCCCGAAGCCGCCGATGCTGAACACGCCGGACTCGCCGATGCGGGGCGTGGCGCTCGGGCGACGCTCGCGGGGCGCGGGCGCGTCGGCCGCGGGCACGACACAGCCCATGATGAACGCGTCGCTGCGCTTGTAGAAGCCAGCAATGTTCCCCTCGCGCGAGAAGCCGAGGCGGGACCACGTGGCGCACTCGTCGCGCTCGACGAGGACGATGATCTTGTCCATCTGTTCGCGGCGCGCGATCGACTGGACGAACACCTTCTTGGCGGGCGATGCCCCCGCGCGGAAATCGATGACCCGCATGGTCCGCGCGCGGCGATTGACCAGCAGACACAGTGAAACGACGTCGTTGCGGACGAAGACCTCCTCGAAGGTAGGCGCGTTCGCGCGCTCCTTCTGTGCACCCTTCTGCACGAGCGTCTTCGCCGTGACCTTCGTGCCGACGGCGGCACGCAGCTTGGTAGCCATCCCCGTTACCTCCCCTGTCTACGCGCCCGTGCGTACTCCGGAGGAGGCCGGAAGTCATAGAGGTTTTCGGGCACCTTGCGCCGCCGCAAACAGTGCTTTCCAGGTGTTCAGCACTGCTCTCCCCGCTGCGCCTCATTCCGGCGGGGACACCCGCAACGCGGCCCAGACCTCGGAGAGCCGCCCACGGGGCACCGATACGCGGGTGGGCATCCCGCCCGACAACCCGAGCAGTGTGAGGAAGTCGACCCCGCTGTCGAACGGGGCCGCGAGGGCGATGGTGTCCCCGTCGGCGACGACCGCGATGGTCTCGCGCTCCTGGCCCAGCAGCAGCAAGAGCGTCTTGTCGTACGACCGGCGTCGCTGACCCGTCACGTCCACCCACGCCACGCCGTGGGGCGTGCCGGCGATCCGCGCGAACCCGTGGGCGAGCCGCCGCGCCTCCTCTTCCTGGGCGGCGTACTCGTGGGTCGCGGCGTCGATGGGGACCCAGAGGGTCGCGTCCGAGAGGCCGGTCGCGAGGTGGCGGACCACCAGGCCGAAGAGCCCTTCGTCGTTCGGGCGCCCTCGCAGGGCGCGGTCGAACCGGTGACCGATGGGGCCGGGCTTGCCGACGCGGGTGTCGATCGCTCGCGCGTCTTCGTCCGCTCCGGCGTAGGGCTCGAGCCCGCCGCGAAGCCACTTGGCGGCCGAGCAGAGGCCGTCGAAGTCCGTGTGGCAGCAGATCGTGTCCACCGCACCGATGCGCGCCACGAGCTCCGGCGTGACCATCTCGGGGCAGGCGGGGTGCTCTTGCTTGGTCGACAGGACGAAACGGGGATCGCTCCGGAAGTCGGCGTGACGAGCGTGGTCGTGGTGATCCACCCAGGCCGCCAAGCGCGGCCCTAGATCCTGGATGAAACGGAGCGTCGTCTTCTCGAAGTTGCCGGCTTTGCCGCCGGAATCGGGGCCCGTGTCGTAGGCGAAGGCCACGTCGAGGACGACGACTCGGCCATGGAGGTCCTTCGCGCGTGGGAGCTTGCGGGGGGTGCCGAAGGCGATGCGCGCGGCCGCGGCGATGGACGACATGTCGGTTCTCCGTAGCCTGGGGCGTCGGTAGGCGGAAGCGCGTCGAGGCCTGCTGCCGGCGTGTTAGGCTGGAATGGAGCATGTCGGCCGCCCAGGATCCCGCACGTGGGAGGACCACCGTGCCGGCCCCCCCGATGCCGGAGGGGTCCACGGAAGCCTCTTCGGGTGCGTCGTCGCCGCGCGCCTCGGCGAGTCCGGCGCCGGTGGAAGATCCCATCCTCGGCACCACGATCGCCGGTCGCTATCGTGTCGAGAGCCGCCTCGGAGAAGGCGGGATGGGCTCGGTCTACCGCGTCGAGCACACGGCGATGCGCAAGAAGCTGGCGCTCAAGCTCCTGCACCGGGAGATGACCCGTCAGCCCGAGATGGTGGCCCGGTTCGAGCGCGAGGCGCTGGCCGCCGCCCACATCGAGCACCCCAACGTGGCGGGGGCGACCGACTTCGGCAAGCTCGACGACGGGCTCTGCTTCCTCGTGCTCGAGTACGTCGAGGGCGTGAGCCTGCGCGCGCTCGTCGAGCGGGGCCCCCTCGACCCTCGCCGCGCCGTCCACATCGCGCGCCAGATGTTGAGCGCCCTCCGCCGCGCCCACGAGCTCGGCATCGTCCACCGCGACCTCAAGCCCGAGAACGTGCAGCTCGTCGAGAAGGACGGCGACCCGGACTTCGTCAAGGTGCTCGACTTCGGCATCGCGCGGGTGCCGATCGGCAGCCTCACCGGCAGCGACGAGGGCACGAGCCTCACCCGCTCCGGCATGGTCTACGGCACCCCCGAATACATGGCCCCCGAGCAAGCGCTCGGCCAGGAGGTCGACGGGCGGAGCGATCTCTACTCCACCGGCGTCATCCTGTTCGAGATGCTCGCGGGCAAGCGCCCGTACGACAACAAGGACAAGGTCGCCCTCCTCGGTCAGCACGTGGCCGGCGTCATCCCGAGCGTCCGCGAGCGCATGCCCGATCTGCCGATCAGCGAGGCGCTCGATGCCATCGTGGCGCGGCTCATGGCCAAGAGCCCGAGCGAGCGCTTCGCCAACGCCTCCGAGGCGATCGAGGCGTTCGACTCGCTCGATGCCGAGTCGCCCATCGGCGGGCCGCCGCGCAGCATCACGATGTCCGTCACCCGGTCGCTCTCGCAGGCCACGCCCAACGAGCAGACCATCGGGGCCACCGCGTCGCGCACGGCGCTCGCGGTCGACCGCGCGCCGGCCCGCAACCTCTGGATCGGCGGCGCGCTCGGGCTCGTCGCGTTCGTGGTCCTCCTCGTCGTCCTGCTCGGTCGCGGCAAGAAGGCCGACGAGGAGACCGCCAGCACCAAGAAGACCAAGCCGACGAGCACGCTCGCCTCCGACCCGACGGGCACGCCGCTCGCGCCCGCGCCCGACCTGAAGCCGCGGGTGCAGGCCGCGCTCGGCAAGGTCACCGCGGGCGACGTGAAGGGCGGGCTCGAGGAGCTCGAGGCCCTCGGCAAGGAGGGCAAGGGCGACCCGGTCGTGCAGGTCGCGCTCGGGCAGGCGTACCTGAAGGCCAAGCGGCCGGTCGATGCCCTCGCCGCGGTCAAGCAGATGGTCGTCGCGCACCCCGAGGCGGCGACCGAGGCCGCGCTCGATCCGATCTTCGACGAGGCGCTCGCGCAGCCGGCGGCGGTCGACGCGGCCTTCAAGCTGCTCGAGAACGAGATGAAAGGCGCGGGCGGCAAGATCCTCTACCAGATCGCCTACGGCGGTCGCGGCCCCGCGTCGCTCTCGGCGCGCGCGAAGAAGTCGCTCGCCGACCCCGAGGTGCAGGCCTCGCTGACCCCGGCCCTCAAGGGAGCGCTCGAGCTGCGCAGCATGCCGTTCGCCTGCAAGGACAAGAAGGTCGTCCTCGAGAAGTGGAAGGACCAGCTCGACGCGACGGCCCTACCGGTGCTCAAGCCGCTCACGAAGACCACCGGCTGCGGCGGGTTCTTCAAGCGCGACGACTGCTGGCCGTGCCTGCGGGACGACCGCTTCCTCGAGAAGATCATCCAGGGCATCGAAGAGCGCTCGAAATCGAAGTAAGGGGCCAGGCATGGCGCAGGGCATGGATTCGCCGCAGGGCACGGTGCTGGACGACGACCGCTACACGAGCGAAGGCGAGACGCCGTCGCTCGACCCGGTGGAGGCCGCGAAGATCCGCGCCGCCACCAAGGCGTGGCGAGAGGGGCCGCTGGCCGCGACCGAGAAGAAGCTCGCGCCGCGCGCCAAGACCTTCACCACCTGGAGCGGCATGGAGGTCCCCGATCTCCTCACCGCGGCCGACGTGCCCGTCGACTACCTGCGCGACCTCGGCCTGCCCGGCGAGTTCCCCTTCACGCGCGGCGTGCAGCCCAACATGTACCGCGGCCGGCTCTGGACCATGCGGCAGTTCGCCGGGTTCGGCACGCCGCGGCAGACCAACCAGCGCTTCCGCTTCCTCCTGCAAGAGGGGCAGACGGGGCTCTCGACCGCCTTCGATTTCCCCACCCTCATGGGGTACGACAGCGACTCGCCGCGCGCGCTCGGCGAGGTCGGCATGTGCGGCGTGGCCGTCGACACCCTCCACGACATGGAGGTGCTCTTCGACCAGATCCCGCTCGAGCAGGTCACCACGTCGATGACCATCAACGGGCCGGCGATCGTCCTGCTCGCGTTCTACGTGGCGCTCGCCGACGTGCGCGGCATCCCGCGCGACAAGATCGGCGGCACGATCCAGAACGACTGCCTCAAGGAGTTCATCGCCCAGCACGCCTGGCTCGTCCCGCCGCGCCCCGCCATGCGGATGGTGTGCGACATGATCGAGTTCTGCAGCCAGGAGGTGCCGCGCTGGAACCCGGTGAGCATCAGCGGCTACCACATCCGCGAGGCCGGCTCGACGGCGGTGCAGGAGCTTGCGTTCACCCTCTACGACGGCCTCGAGTACGTGAAGTGGTGCGTCGAGCGCGGCCTGGACGTCGACAGCTTCGCGCCCCGCCTCTCGTTCTTCTTCGACGTGCACAACGACTTCTTCGAGGAGATCGGCAAGTTCCGCGCGGCGCGGCGCATCTGGGCCCGCGAGCTGCAGCGCCGCTTCGGCGCGAAGAAGCCCGAGTCGATGAAGCTGCGCACCCACGCGCAGACCGCCGGCGTCTCGCTCACCGCCCCACAGCCGTACAACAACGTCGCCCGCGTCGCGCTCCAGGCCGCCGCGGCGGTGCTCGGCGGCACGCAGTCGCTGCACACCAACTCGCTCGACGAGACCTACGCGCTCCCCACCGAGGAGGCGGTCACCATCGCCCTCCGCACGCAGCAGATCGTGGCCGGCGAGACCGGCATCGCCAACACCATCGATCCGCTCGGGGGGAGCTACTTCGTCGAGTGGATGACCAACGAGCTCGAGCGCCAGGCCCTCGAGTACATCCGCAAGCTCGACGACCTCGGCGGCATGGTCTCGGCGATCGAGCAGGGGTACCCGCAGCGCGAGATCGCCGCGGCGAGCTACCGGTTCTCGCGCCAGATGGAGACCAAGGAGCGCGTGATGGTGGGCGTGAACGCCTACGCGCAGGAGTCCTCGTCGAGCATCCCGCTGCTCAAGATCGACGAGGCGATCCAGCGCGAGAAGATCGAGGAGCTGCGCGCCTTCAAGGCCCAGCGCGACGTCGCGAAGGTCGAGGCGGCGCTCGCCGAGGTGCGGGCGGCGGCCTCGTCGTCGAAGAACCTCATGCCGCCGATCATCGCCGCCGCGAAGGCGTGGTGCACGCAGCAGGAGATCTGCGACGTGCTCCGCGACGTGTTCGGGACCTACACCGACCCGGCCGAGTTCTAGCTTGCGTTGAGGTCTACAGTCCTCACTCTGGGCTCCCGAGCGCGATTGGTTGGCGATCCATCAATTTGATTCGTATGGTGGCTCGGGTGACGACCCCGCAGCGCTCCGACGAGCGGTTCCGCCTGGCCATCGAGGCGGCGCCGACGGGGATGATGCTGGTCGATCGGGAGGGCCGCATCGCGCTGGTGAACGGGCAGGTCGAGAAGCTCTTCGGCTATCCACGCGAGGAGCTGATGGGCATGTCGGTCGACATGCTCGTCCCCGCGCGCTTCCGCGCGTCGCACCCGACCACCCGCGTCAGCTTCTTCGAGGGGCCGCGCGCGCGGCCGATGGGTGCGGGGCGCGACCTGTTCGGGCTCCGCAAGGACGGCAGCGAGGTGCCCATCGAGATCGGGCTCAACCCGGTCGAGACGCCCGAGGGGTGGTTCGTGCTGAGCTCGATCGTCGACATCACCGAGCGGCAGCGCGCGGCGGAGCACGTGGCGAGGTCGCTCCGCGAGAAGGAGACGCTCCTGCGTGAGATTCACCACCAGGTGAAGAACAACCTGCAGGTCATCTCGAGCTTGCTGCGCCTGCAGTCGAGCCGGGTCGAGGATCCGCGCTGGGCCGCGCTGCTCGAGGAGAGCCAGGCTCGCGTCGACGCCATCGCGCTCGTCCACGAGCGGCTCTACCTCGCCGACGACGTGGCCCGCGTCGACTTCTCGAGCTACCTCGAGGAGCTCGCGCGCAACCTCTCGTCGGCGTTCGCGGACGCGCGGGTCGTGATCGTCGTGCACGCCGGGGGCGCCGAGCTGCCGGTCGACTGCGCGATCTCGTGCGGCCTCGTGGTCAACGAGCTCCTGACCAACGCGCTCAAGCACGCCTTCACCGACGGCCGCTCCGGCCGCGTGGCGGTGCGGGCGAGCCGGCAGGCTGCGGAGGTCGAGATCGAGGTCGAGGACGACGGCGTCGGCATCGAGGACAATCCAGCAGGAGATGGCATGGGACTCACGTTGATCAAGGCGCTCGCGCGCCAGCTCGGTGGAACGTTCTCGCTGGAGAAGGGGTCGGCCTGCGGCACGATGGGACGACTCTCGTTCGCCGTGCCGTCATGACCGCCGCCCGCATCCTCGTCGTCGAGGACGAGGGGATCGTCGCCCTCGACATCCAGCGCACGCTCGCTCGACTCGGCTTCGACGTCACGGGGGTCGCTGCTTCGGCGGACGAGGCCCTCGCCCAGGCGCGGTCGGAGCCGCCGGATCTCGTCCTGATGGACATCCATCTGCGTGGCGCGCGCGACGGCGTGCACGCGGCCGAGGATCTGCGCGCCGAGCTCGACCTGCCCGTCGTCTACCTGACCGCGCACAGCGACGTGGCCACCGTGCAGCGCGCCAAGCTGACCGAGCCGCTCGGGTACGTCGTCAAACCCTACAAGTCGGCGGAGCTCCTGAGCGTCATCGAGATCGCCCTCCACCGGAGCCGTGTGGAGCGGCGGCTGCGTGAGCGGGAGCACCTGCTCGCGACCACTCTGGCGTCGATCGGGGACGCCGTCCTGACCACCGACACCCACGGCAAGGTCGAGTTCGCGAACGGCGCTGCCGAGAAGCTCCTCGGCGTCCCCGTCGACGCGATGGTCGGTCGCGAGGTCGCGGCGATCGCGCTGGGTGCCGCGCCGCTCGGCGAGCTGGTCCAAACGGCCATCACCCTCCGCCACGCGAGCCCGATCGAGGCCTTGACCCTCGACTGCGCGGGGCGCACCGTGTCGCTGCAAGCCGGGGCTGCACCCGTCGCGGACAAGTCGACGACGTATGGCGCGGTGCTCGTGCTGCGCGACGTCACCGAGCTGCGCCAGATGCGTCGGCAGCTCGAGTTCAGCGATCGCCTCGCCGCGCTCGGCACGCTCGCCGCCGGGGTGGCGCACGAGATCAACAACCCGCTGACGTTCGTCACGGCGAACCTGGACTTCGTGCGGCGACAACTGGATTCGCTCGGGCGGGCGGCGCGAGACCCGGACGCGTTGGCGCCGCTCGGAGAGGCGCTGCTCGAGGCCTCGTTCGGCGCCGATCGCGTGGCCCACATCGTGTCGGAGCTGCGATTGTTCGCCCGGCCCGAACCGCGTCCGGGGCCGACGCGGATCGAGAACGTGCTGCGCTGGTGCATCGCCGTCGCGCAGCACGAGATCCGGCCACGTGCGCGGCTGGTCGTCCGTTTCGGGGTGACCCCACTGGTGATCGGCGACGAGACCAGGCTCGGCCAGGTGTTCCTCAACCTGCTCGTCAATGCGGCGCACGCCATCCCCGCCGGCAAGCCCGCGGAAAACCTGGTGTCGGTGGAGACCATCGCCGATGCGGACGGCGGCTGCACCGTGACGATCGTGGACACTGGCGCGGGGATGACCGCCGACGTGGCCGCGCGCGTGTTCGAGCCATTCTTCACCACCAAGCGGGTCGGCCAGGGCACCGGGCTCGGCCTGTCCGTGAGCCATGCGATCGTCACGGCGCTGGGCGGCCGGATCGAACTCGAGAGCAGGCCGGGGTGCGGGACGACGTTCCGCGTCCACCTCCGCCCCAGCACCGAGACCCTCGTCGATCGCCCCGCCGCCGAGGCCGTCGTGGTCGAGCCCGGGCGGATCCTGGTGGTCGACGACGAACCGTTCTTGCTGGCGACGTTGCGCCGTACGCTGAACACCCACCACGTGACCACGTGCAGCTCGGTGAAGGAGGCGCGCGCGGTCTTCGCGGGCGGAGCGCGCTTCGACGTGGTGCTCTGCGATCTGCAGATGCCCCACGAGACGGGCATGGACCTCTATCGCGACCTGCAGGTGATCGACCCGGTACAGGCCGAGCGGGTGCTGTTCCTCACCGGAGGGGCGTTCACCGAAGACGCTGCGAAATTCGTCGCGACCCGTCCCGAGCGGGTCATCCACAAGCCGTTCGACCCGAAGGCGCTCCGCGCCCGCGTCGCGCAGTGCCTCACCGCTTTGCGGACAGCACCTTCAGGTTGAGCGGACGGCCGAAGAGGTTGCGCTGCACGCCGGCCATGGTGAGGATCATCTGCCGGCGGACGAACGGGAGAGCCGTCGCGATCGGGAACGAGAGGTCGCGCAGGTCGCCGAGCAGGGCGTGGTCGCTCTGGAAGAACGGCGTGAGCCAGCGGCTCGCGAGCCGGTAGAACAGGAGGTGCGCGCGGCGCCGGCGGCTGTACTCGGCGAGCGCCTCGCGTGGCGGCAGCGTCGACAGGCAGTCGGAGAGCACCATCGCGTCGTAGAGGGCGAGGTTCGCGCCCTGGCCGAGCTGCGGTGACATCGCGTGGGCGGCGTCGCCCACGTACACCACCGAGTCCTCGTGCCAGTGGGGCATCTCGACGTCGAAGTAGCTCGAGAAGAGCAGCTGATCCTGGTGGGTGATCTGGTCGAGCAACGGAGCCGCCTCGGGCACCGCCGCGCGGACCTCGTCCTTCCACGCCGTGAGCCCCTGCTTTCGGAACGCGTCGAGGCGATCGCAGCGGAGGCTGTAGAACAAGCTCAGGAGAGGGTGCTCGGCATGGCCCGGACCGAAGCCGGTGGGGAGCAGGCCGACCAGGAAGCTCGTGCCGTCGACCACCTGGTGCAGGCGGTCCGGGTAGGGGTGGGCGCCGGCCTGGCCCACGAACCACAGGGCGCCCCACGGGTAGGGGCGGATCTCCTTGCCGAACGTGGTGTCGTCGCGCAGCGCCGACCGCGCGCCGTCGGCGACGATCACGAGATCGTGTGCGCCCACCTCGACGCCGCCCTCGCGGCCCGGGGGCGTGAACAGGGCCGTCTTGTCGCGGCGGCGCGCGAGATCCTCGATCGGGCACCCGAGCACGAGCCGCGCAGTGGAGGCCTGCACGGCGGCGAACAGGTGCTCGAACAGGGCGCCGCGGTGGATGCCCACCGCGTGGAGGTCGGGGTGGATCTCGGCGTAGTCGAGCTCGGTGAGGACGCGACGGCGGGTCTTCACGCGGAGGCCCGCCATGCGCGCGCCGCGACCGACGATCGCGTCGTGGAGGCCGAGGCGTGAGAGGACGGCGAGGCCGGTGGGCTGCAGCATGATGCCGGCACCGATCGGCCGCGGGTCGAGCACCCGCTCGTAGACGGTGACGGTGTGGCCGGCGCGCGAGAGGAAGAGAGCCGCCGCGCTGCCGGCGGTGCCGCCACCGATGATCCCGAGGTCGAGGCGCGCGCGCATCAGTGCTCGTAGACGAGATCGAAGGTGGGATAGGCGTCGACCGAGCGCACCGGCACCCGGCGCCACTTGCCGGCCTCGTCCTTGCGGACCTCGGTGCGGTGGTTGTCGTAGTCGAACACGATCAGTCCGAGCGCGAGCCGCGTGCGCCTCGAGAGGCGGATGTCGAGGCCGCCCCGCGCTGCGAGGATCCACGGCGACTTCTCGGGCTCGGGGGTGCGACGACCGAGAAACCAGCCTTCGAGGCCGAGCCTCGCGCGGAGCCCCGGGAAGATCAGCACGTCGTAGGTTGCGTGGGCGTGGGTGCGCGTGCCGCTGAGCGCAGCGCCGAAGGCCACCTCGACGGGTGCGTAGCCGTCCAGCGGGCGCGCGTCGTTCTCGCCGATCTGGAGGCCGATCGAGGTCTCGAGGCCCAGCGTCCAGGCGCGCGCGCGGCCCCAGGTGACCAGCAGACCCACCGACGGCACGACGAACCAGCCGATGCGACCACCCCCCTGCTCCCAGCTCGGGAACAGGTAGCCCTGGGTGAGCCGCATCGGGACGGTCGGCACCGAGAGGCCCCAGGTGGTGGCGACGGCCCAGGACTTCCCGCGGGGCGAGTGGCGCACCTTGAGCTCGGCGTTCGGATCGAGCGCCAGGAACAAGAGGGGGTGGGTCGCGAGCTCGAGGTCCTCGCCGACGCCGATGCGGAGCGGATCGAACACGCCGATCGACCAGCGCCGGACGGGATTCGCGGTCTGCCGCGGCGCGAAGCCCGGATCGAACCCTTCGCCGCGCAAGGGGCCCGTGATCGCGATCTCCTGCGCCGCGACGGACCGCGTGACCAGGAGCAGACCGAGGACGAGCGCCCTCACGGCAGCACCCAGACGCCCACCACCGGCGCGTGATCCGAGAGCCAGAGCGGATCGCTCGCGACCCCCTGGCGACCGCTGGTCTGCAGCACGTCGCCGTCGTGGAACGCCGTGCCCTTGCTCGCGAACAGGTGATCGAGCGTGCGGTTCCAGAATCCGGGCTTGCCGGTCTGCGCGCTCACGTGCCCCGGCCCGAGGACGGTGTGCGTGAAGTAACGCCGCTGCGCGTCGAGCGTGGTGCCGTACTGCGCGAGCGGGATCGCGGGGACGAACTCGTCGAAGAACGGCTGCATCACCGCCGGGGTGTAGGGCGGCTGCTCGAACTCGGTGCCCTTGGCCTTGTCGCTCTCGTCGTCGAAGCCGGAGAGCTGCAGCGCGGTCGGAGGCAGCTCGTTGAAGTCGCCGCCGACCAGCCACGGGCGGGTCTCCTTCGCGAGCAGGTCGTGGATCTGACGGATCTGCTTCTGCTTGGTGCCGTCCTGGTCGTAGGCCTCGGTGTGCACCACGTGGAAGGCGAGCTCGCGGTCGCCCACCTTCACGAGCGCGCGGCCGATCGCGCGGTGGATGTAGAACGTCGAGGTCAGCGCGCCCTGATCGGTGCGGTCCTCCTGGCGGATGCGCTCGGCGAACGTGATCGGGTACTTGGAGAAGATCGCGTTGCCGAGGTCCATCCGCCCGAGCCCCTCGCTCGGGATCCACCGCGAGGCCCAGGTCTGGAAGTAGGCGCCGTAGTTGAGGCGGGTGTGGTCGAGCACGTGCTGGACCATGTCCACGTACGCCGACCGCTTGCTGTTCACCTCGATCTCCTCGGTGAGGAGGACGTCGGGGTCGTACTCGTCGATCAGGCGCTCGATCGCTGCGAGGTTGCCGAGCACCTCGGTGCGGGTCATCTGCACGCGGTCGCCCCAGTAGTCGAACCAGAAGTCGATGCGCGCGGCGCCGTACTTGACGTTCCAGGCCATGACCCGCAGCTCGCGCGGGGCGGGGTTCGGCGGCGGCACGAGCGAGGCGCGCTCGAACACCGGCACCTCCTGCCGGTCGAAGTCGAAGCTCTCCGCGGGCGGCTCGCAGGAGAGCCCGAGGGCGCCGACGACGAGGGCCACGAAGGCGAGGGACCGCACGGCCCGCGATCCTACACGCGAACGTGTACGCTGTTGCGCCCATGTCCGACGCCCACGACCTCTGCGCGTTCCTCGATGCGAGTCCATCCCCGTTCCACGCCGTCCTCGAGGCCCGTCGTCGGCTCCTCGCCGCGGGGTTCCGCGAGCTGTCCGAGCTGGATGCGTGGAGCACCAAGCCCGGCGACGCCTGCTTCGTCACGCGCGCGGATGCCTCGCTGATCGCGTTCCGGGTCGGCGAGCCGGCGGCCGGGTTCCGGGTGATCGGCGCCCACACCGACAGCCCCAACCTGCGCCTCAAGCCGAAGGCGGTCGGCGGCAAGGAGGGGTTCGCCCAGCTCGGCGTCGAGGTGTACGGCGGCGCGCTCCTGCACACCTGGCTCGATCGCGACCTCGGCCTCGCGGGCCGTCTCGTGCTCGACGACCTGTCGCGCCACTTCGTGCGCCTCGACGAGCCGCTGTGCCGCGTGCCGAGCCTCGCCATCCACCTCGACCGCGAGGTCAACGAGAAGGGCCTCGTGCTCAACCGCCAGCAGCACCTGCCCCCGATCTTCGCGCTCGGCGACGGCGAAGAGGCGGGCCTTCGCCTGTTCGCGAAGCTCGCCGAGAAGGCCGGCGTCGAGGCGGCGCGCATCCGTCGCTTCGACCTCGGTCTCTTCGACCGCACGCCCGCGGCGATCGGGGGCGAGGACGGCGCGTTCGTGTTCGCCGGGCGCCTCGACAACCTCGCCTCGTGCCACGCCGGGCTCGCGGCGTTGCTCTCGTCCGTCGCGGGCTCGCTCACCCAGGTGGTCGCCCTGTTCGACCACGAGGAGGTGGGCTCGAGCTCGGCCCAGGGCGCGGCCGGGCCGTTCCTCGAGGACGTGCTGCGGCGCCTGTGCCCCGCCGAATCGTTCTCGCGCGCCATCGCCGCGAGCTTCTGCGTCTCGGCCGACATGGCCCACGCGGTGCA
Organism: Myxococcales bacterium; assembly: GCA_016794445.1. Lineage (GTDB taxonomy): Bacteria > Myxococcota_A > Polyangia > Polyangiales > JADJMO01 > JADJMO01. Next base: position 14,748 of record JAEUKC010000121.1, on the reverse strand, counting down.
CCCGAACTTCGCCGATCGTCACGAGCCGAAGCACATGCCGCGGCTCGGTCGCGGGCCGGTGATCAAGGCCAACGCGCAGCAGCGCTACGCGACCGACGGCCTCTCGGCGGCGCGCTTCGAGGCCGCCTGCGCGGCGGCGGGCTTCACGCCGCAGGACTTCGTCACCCGCACCGACCTCGCGTGTGGCTCGACCATCGGGCCGATCACCGCCACGCGCCTCGGCATCCCCACGGTCGACGTCGGCAACCCCATGCTGTCGATGCACTCGTCGCGCGAGATGTGTGGCGCCGCCGACGTGCCCCGGATGGTCGCGGCGCTCGGGCACGTCCTCGCGCGCTGACCCGCCCCCTCGGTTCCGTAACTTTCCACCGCGGTCGTCTCCCGTCGCGGCGCGGTTGCTTTGTGTGCAAACCATTGTTAGAGAGCGAGAAGTTCAACTTCCTACTCTCCGATGAACCCGAAGAAAGCCGCACCGAACAGCGCCCCCACCCCCGGCGGGAGCGAGCGACCCGCACCCACGGCGCCGCAGCGGGCGCTCGTGAAGATGTCGGCCCTCGCCCGGCTCAGCGGGGTGCCGGCCGCCACCATCAAGCACTACCTGCGCGAGGGGCTCCTGCCGGCCCCCGACGTGAAGACCTCGCGCAACATGGCGTTCTACGACGCCTCGCTCGTCGATCGCATCCGCCAGATCAAGGACCTCCAGCGCACCCACTTCCTGCCGCTCAAGGTCATCAAGGGGGTGCTCGAGCGGCGCGTCTCGGACGACGACGACGCGGAGACGGCGGCGGCGATCCAGCGCGCGCTGGACTCGATGGCGCCCACCGATGTGCGCACGCGCGCGCAGCTGATCGCCTCTGGTCTCGCCGAGAAGGACCTGCACTTCTTCGAGTCGCTCGGGCTCGTGGCGCCCGTGGAGCGCCACGGCATCGTCGTCTACACGGGCGACGATCTCGCCCTGCTGCGCATCCTCGGGTCGTCGCGGAAGGCGGGGCTCACCAAGGAGATGCTCCCACCGGAGATCGTCGGCTCCTACGTGGCCGCCCTCCGCGAGGTGGTCGAGATCGAGCTGCGGATCTTCCGCGAGGGCGTCGTGCCCCGCGCTGGCAAGGAGCTGCCGCGCCTCACCGACGCCGCGACGCGCCTGTCCGAGCAGCTCGTCGTCCTGATTCGCCGGAAGATGCTCCTCCCCACCCTCGCCGCGATCGTCGCGGATCACGAGAAGACGAAGGCCCAGAAGCCCGAGAAGCCCAAGGCCCAGCGCAAGGATTCCCGATGAAGCGCCTGCTCCCCGCGTTCGCCCTCGCCCTCGTCCTGGCCACGCCGCTCGGGTGTGGAAGCAGCGAGCCCGCCACGCCCGCCGACACCACGTGCCCCGCCGTCTACTCGGCGAGCGGCGCGTACGTGTCCGGGGTGACCACCCTCGACGTGGACGGCGTGAAGGTCGAGGTCTGGTACCCCGCCGAGATCACCGCCGCGGCCGGCAAGGCCAAGGCGAAGTACGACATGCGCGACTGGCTGCCGGCCGCCGAGCGCTCGAAGATCCCCGACGCAGAAACGCCGATCTTCGAGATGAACGCCTACCGCGATCTACCCGCGGCCAAGGGCAAGAAGTTCCCGATCGTCGCGTTCAGCCACGGCCTCGGCGGCTATCGCATGCAGTCGAGCGTGCTCATGGCGCACCTCGCGACGTGGGGCTTCGTGGTGGTCGCGCCCGAGCACCTCGAGCGCGGACTCGCCATCGTCCTCGAGGGCGACAACTCGAAGATCGACGTGAGCAAGGGCCCGGACCAGCTCCTCGCCGCCCTCAGCCGCATCAAGAAGGAGGGGACGACGGCCGGCTCGCGCTTCGAAGGGATCATCGACGGCAGCAAGGTCGCCGCGATGGGGCACTCGATGGGCGGCGCCGCGGCGGCCTCGATCGCCGACCAGGCGCAGACGGTCGTGCTGCTCGCGAGCCCGGGCTACGGCGAGCTCCCGGCCGGCAAGTCCAACCTCTTCATGTGGGGCGCCGCCGACGGCGTGGCCAAGTCGTCCAGCATCGCGACCTCGTACGAGAAGCAACCCTCGCCCCGCCGGTCGATCGGGCTCAAGGACGCCGGACACCTCGCGTTCACCGACCTGTGCGCGATCGGCGCCGATCGCGGTGGAGTGCTCAAGATCGCCGCCGACCACGGCGTGGCGGTCGCTCCGCTCGTGGAGCAGCTCGCCAGCGACGGCTGCGGCAACCAGCCGACGGGGCCCGCCTATCTCTCCCCCGCGACGGGCTGGAGGATCGTCAACCACTTCGTCACGGCGCACGTGCGCGCCGGCCTCGGCATCGACCCGGCCCCTGTGGGCCTGGACCAGAAGACGGTGGGCTGCTTCGCCCCCGACGTCACGACCTTCGAGACCAAGTAGTCCTGCGCGTGGCAACCGAGCCCCGCTCTGCGTCTGCCCAACTTCATAGACACATTATGCAAAAGAGAACCACCATGCACAAGACCGCGTACCTCACCCTCGGCCTCGCTCTCCTCGCCGGCTGTGGCGGCTCGGAAGTGGGCACCGTCGTCGACGACAGCGGTACGACCGCCGACGGCACGTCCACCGACACGGGCGCTTCGGGCACCGACACGGGCGCTCCGGCCACCGACACCGGCGCTCCCGGCACCGACACGGGCGCTCCTGGAACCGACACGGGCGCTCCGGGCACCGACACGGGCGCACCGCCCGCCGACACGGGCGTGCCGCCCACGGACGGTGGTACCTGGGCCGGCGTGAAGTGCGGCGACAAGCTCACCTGCACCGGCGACAAGATCTGCTGCATCGGGTTCTCGGGCTCGGCGAGCTACTCGTGCGAGACCAAGTGCGCCGGCGGAACCGCCGCGTCGACCTGCGACGGCAAGGAGGACTGCACCGGCACCAACATCTGCTGCGCGGGCTTCCCGAGCGGCGCCTCGTGCAAGGCGCTGTCCGCGTGCAGCGGCTTCGGCACGGCGGAGATCTGTCACGACGACGCGGGCTGCTCGACCGGCAAGACCTGCAAGCTCTGCTCGACGCCCGGCGGCGGCCCCGCGTTCTCGATGTGCGTCACCGGCGGCAAGTGCCCGTTCTGAGACCGAGGCAGCGATGAGAACCTTCGCCGCGCTGGCGGCCTCGATGTTCCTCGGCTGCGGGGGGAGCGATCCCGCGCCCACCACGACGGATGCCGGCGCCGAGGTCGCCACCGACACGGCGCCGAGGCTCCCCAAGGTCACCGCGACGGTGCGCTACAGCGGCAGCAAGAAGGGGCCGCTCGCGGTCGGCGTGTTCACCGAGAACCCGCCCAAGACCAAGCCCCCCATCTCCTTCGACACGACCAACACGCCGACGTTCCCCTACGTCGCCGAGCTGCGCGACCTCGAGCCCGGCAAGTACTGGGTCGTGGCGGTGCTCGACATGCCCCCGGTCACCCCGGGCGCCGTCGTGCCTGGCGTGGAGGATCTGCAGGCGAGCTCCGCGCAGATCGAGGTCGTCGCCGGCAAGGACGTCACCGCGGAAGTCCTCCTCATCGACAAGGGCCCGGTCGACGCCGGAGCCGACTGAACGAGATCCACCCATGAAGCGCCTCCTCCTGCTCCCGCTGTTCGCCCTCCTCGCCTGTTCCTCGTCGAGCACCGAGCCTCCCGCTTCCACCCCGGACGCTGCCGAGACGAGCGAGAGCGGCGATGACATCGTCCCCGCGAAGTCGATCGGCCCCGTGGCGCTCGGCATGCGCTACTCCGAGGTGCGCAAGGCGCTCGGCGAGGGCAAGGCCACCGGGCTCAACAACCTGGTGTTCGGTCGCTGGCCCGAGCGCAACCTCGAGGTGGTGTTCGCGTCGGCCGAGCCGGCGACCCTCTCGGACGACGCGATCGTGCTCGCCGTGGGGGCGCTGTCTGGCGGGGCCTTCCGTGGGGCGGTGCGCCCGGGGCTCACGCGCGGCGCGATCGAGGCGGTGCTCGGCAAGGCGAGCGATGTCGTCACGACCTACGCCTACTGGGCGAGCGGGGTCTCGGCGCGGTTCGACAAGGACGGTGACGCCGGGGTCGCGGTGTCGGTCTCGGTGCACGCGCCGTACGTGCCGGAGACCACGGTCGCGGAGATGAAGCCGAGCGGTGGGGCCGGCGGCGCGCCGAAGGCCCCCGATCCGGCGAAGATCAAGCGGATCGACATGCACCTGCACCCGGGATACTTCGGGCGCATCCCGGGGCCGACGAAGGGGTTCATCGTCGGATCGATCCCTCCGTTCACCCAGCTCTACGCCCCGGCCGCGCTCGCCGCAGCCATCGATCCGTGGGTGCCCTTCGTCGGCATCAAGGCCCAGACCGCGCTCGCCGCCGTGGATCACGCCGTGCTCTACGCCGTGTACACGCAGCACACGACCGGGTTCTTCACCAACGAAGACCTCGAGAAGGTGCTCACCGATCCGCGCAACGTCGCGGCCGACGGGCTGCCTTGGGCGTGGGGCTTCGCGAGCATCGACTACTTCGACGGCTTCGTGAAGGCCGACGGCACGCTCGACGAAGCGGTCGCGAAGCCGCGCCTCGCCGCGCTCGCGTCGTACTTCGAGAAGCGCCGCGACCTGTTCATCGGCATCAAGCTCGCCCACGCGCACCAGGCGGTCGCGTTCGACGACGCGCGCTACCTCGGGGTCTACGACATCGCCGCGAAGCACGACGTGCCGGTCTACCTGCACACGGGCTTCTCGCCGTTCCCGGGCGCCAAGAACGAGCGCGCGTTCTACGACCCGGAGGGGCTGCGCAACACCATCAAGAACCTCCCGAAGGTGCGCTTCGTGCTCGGGCACGTGGGGCAGGGCGATGCGGGCGCCGTCGAGCACTGCCTCGCGCTCGCCAAGGAGTTCCCCAACGTGTACCTCGAGATCAGCGCGCTCAATCGGCCCACGCTGCGCGACGAGGGCGGCGCCGACGTCACGCCGGACACGAGCAAGCCGCAGTACCCCTACGTCATCGCGCAGATCAAGGCGCGGGGGCTTGTGGAAAAGACCATCTTCGGGACCGACGGACCCCAGTTCGCGGGGATGGTGAAGGGGTACGTAGGGCTCCTCGAGAAGGCGATGGCCGACGCCGGCTACACCGCGGACGAGGTGCAGCGCGTCATGAGCGGCAACTTCCTCTCGGTGTACTTCCCTTCGAAATAGCGAGCCGCTAGGGTCCCGCGCCATGAAGCTCGACCAGCTCAAGATCATCGTCACCGGTGGAGGTCGCGGCATGGGCGCGCACTTCGCCCGTCGCCTGCACGAAGCAGGCGCCAAGGTCGCCGTCGGCGACGTCGACGAGGCCGGCCTCGCCGAGCTCCCCGCGGGCATCGCGCGTCGCCGCCTCGACGTGTCCAGCGAGGACGACGCCGTGGCGTTCGTCGCCTGGGCGGCGGAGCAGCTCGGCGGCCTCAACGGCCTGATCAACAACGCGGGCATCCTGCGCGACGGTCTCCTCGTCAAGAAGGACAAGACCACGGGCGAGGTCACCAAGCTGAGCAAGGCCCAGTGGGACGCCGTCATCGGCGTGAACCTCACGGGCGCCACGTACATGGCGCGCGAGGTCGTGGCCCACATGGCGAAGACCGGCGACAAGCCCGGCGTCGTCGTCAACATCTCCTCGGTCGCGCGTCACGGCAACCGCGGTCAGTCGAACTACACGGCGGCCAAGTCGGCGCTCGCCGCCAACACGGTCACGTGGGCGCGCGAGTGGGCTTCGTTCGGCGTCCGCTGCGCGGCGGTCGCGCCCGGCATGGTCGAGACCCCGATGACCCAGGGCATGAACCAGAAGGCGCGCGACGCCCTCGTCGCCGCGATCCCGGTCGGCCGCATCGGGCTGCCCGAGGACCTGTGGCTGGCGGTGAAGTTCTGCCTCGAGTGCGACTACTTCAACGGCCGCACCATCGACGTCGATGGTGGCCTCTCGATGTAGAGATCGATTCGAGGGACGACGCCCGTGTCACCCGTGGTGGCCGGGCGTCGCCTTTTTTGTACGACTGCGCGCCAGCGCACCCGGGTCTGCTGGGCCGGGCCCCGGGCCGACTGCCCGCCGGACCTCACCAATGGTCGATTGGATGGGCGCCATGATCTGCCAATGGGATAGCCGTTTGTTCGTCGTGGCGCGCACGGCCGGCGGTCGGTGTCGGCTCGTCCCCGAGCTCGTAGGGGCCGCCGATGACGCCGAGCTGGACGTGTCCCGGGCCGATCTCGGTGAGGTTCCAGGCGGCGGCGAGATCCACCAAGTGCGAGATACCATGAGAGGCGACGTACGCTCGCGCCGAGTTCGCGGCGAAGACACACGCATCGGTTGCGTGAGCACCCGCTAGAAGAAGCGTTCGTTCGCGATTCGCGGGCGCCGATTCGTCTGGTCTCTACGGCTGAGTGCTCATGAAGCACGGCAAAAACAAGCCTGTGCGCGCGCGACGCCGCCGTGTGCTCCGGGGCGCTCGCCCGGCACACCAAGTGCTTGGTGTCTGGCGCCAACGTGTGAGCAGGCCCCTTTTCCGGAGCCATCGTCCGGAGCCCGCCAAGCGAGGATGCAATCCATGCGTTTTCGCGAAGCTCTCGCGCAGCACAGGGCCCTCAGTTCAACCGAGAAACCAAGGATAGGTCCCCACGAAGGACCATTGTGCGACGCGAAGAAGTGTGCGAACAACGCCCCGTATCGAGTCCCAGTTCCTGAGCCTCGAGCGTGGTTCCGAAGTAGGAAGCGCAAGCTGCAGACGTACGCGAGGCTCGACTGACCGAACCCGGCAGACCGAGCGCAAGCGGCAGTCCCCGCCCAGACGGGGGCTGAAGGACAGTTCGGCTTCAACCCGGCCGGCGGGGGCAACTCGCTCGAGCCAGCAGAGGGAGCATTCACTCCATGAAAAAGCATAAGTACGCGAAACCAGTATCGCTCAGTAGCCTCGGGCTGCTGGCAGCGAGCATGATGTTGATCGGCGCGTGCGAAGGCTCGGCTGGTGAGGCAGGCGCGCCTTGCTCGGTCAAGGCCAACACCGACGGTACCTCCACCATCACCTGTCCCGACGGCACCACCGTCACGGTCAGCGGTGGCAAGGGAGACAAGGGCGATCCTGGCACCCCCGGCGACGCCGGCGCCAAGGGCGACCCGGGCGACGCGGGCACCTCGTGCACGATCGTCGACAACCCCGACGGCACCAAGACGATCACCTGCACCGACGGCACCAAGATCACGCTGTCGACCTCCACGGTCGACTACGGCTTGCTCTCCGCCGCCGAGAAGGAGGTCCTCGACCCCAACCTCACCATCGTCAAGGCGGACTTCCCCGCCGACGGCAAGCCGGTCCTCACCCTGAAGGTCACCGACCGCAAGGGCATGCCGGTGAAGGGCCTCAACAGCCTCACCGCTTCCGCCGGCATCAGCTGGCGCGCTTCGGTGCTCAAGCTCGTCCCGGGCTGCAGCACCACCGGCGGCGCTTGCGCGGGCAAGAGCATCAACGACACCTGGGTGAGCTACATGGCCGCCAACGCCACGAGCTCGGCCAGCACCGAGTCCGCGGCCACGACGACCACGCCGGCGGCCACCGAAGGCTCCCTCAAGGACAACGGCGACGGCACCTACACGTACACGTTCGCCAAGGTCATCAACGACGAGACCAAGGCGGGCACGAAGTACGAGGCGGACAAGACCCACCGCATCGTCGTCATCGCGTCCAAGTCGGGCAACCCGTTCCGCCCGATGAACGCCTACAAGGACCTGATCCCCACCACCGGCGCGGACGAGTCCGGCAAGAACGACAAGGTCGACGGCACCGCCTGTCTGAACTGCCACTCGGAGTTCCGCGGCCGCGCCCTCAAGTCGACCGACTTCCACAGCGGCGCGCGCTACGAGACCCACACCTGCGTCGCCTGCCACAACGACCAGCGCAAGTTCACGAGCGCGGGCGTCGCGGTGACCGAGCCCACGATGACCGCGAGCGCCACCGTGCCCCCCACCTTCAAGTGGACCGGCAACGCGAGCGTGATCAACGGCGACGCGGTCATCAGCTGGCCGGTCTTCGTCCACAAGATCCACGCGGGTCACAACCTCGCTCTGAAGCCCGATCGCGCTGGCGGCGGCGGCGGCTACTCGGCCGTGCAGTTCGACGAGGTCACCTACCCGCAGGACGTCCGCAACTGCGCGAAGTGCCACAGCACCGTCGCCAAGGCCGACAACTGGAAGAACGCCCCGAGCCGGCGCGCCTGCGGCGCCTGCCACGACGGCGTCTCGTTCGAAGCGACGGTCCCGGTCGGCCGCAAGGCCCATACCGGCGGCGCCAAGACCGACGACACCACCTGCACACTGTGCCACACGGCGGCGGACGTCACGAGCAAGCACCAGCCTATCGAGAAGCCGCCCGTCATCACCACGGGCACCCTCCCCGCCTCGCCGGACGGTCAGTACGTCCAGTCGGGCTGGCAGTTCATCGGCGGCGCGTCGAAGTCCTGCACCGTGGCCTCGCCGTGCACCTGCACGACCCTGAACCCGTGCTTGCCGAGCGCCAACAGCAACGCCGCATACATCGCCGCCGCGGGCGTGGTCCCGACCGGCGCCGCGAAGATCACGTACGACGTCAAGGAAGTCCTCGTCGACGCGACGACCAAGAACCCGAAGATCGTCTTCAAGCTGATCAAGGACGGCACGGACGTCGACTTCGGCACCTACGCGGCCGGCACCAAGACCGAGCTGATGGACGGGTTCGTGGGCTCGCCGAGCGCGTACTTCGCGTGGTCGCTCCCGCAGGACGGCATCGCCGCCCCGGCGGACTACAACGCGACGGCCAGCGTCTACATCAAGGGCGTCTGGGACGGCTCCGTCACCACCTCCACGCTCACGCGTGACACGGCGACGGGCTACTACACCCTGACCCTCGGCAGCGTGGTGCTCCCGGCGACCGCCAAGATGGTGACCGGCGGCCTCGGCTACACCTACAGCATGACGAGCACGCAGCCGCTGACGCAGACCAGCCTCGCCGGCTTCGGCTACTCGGCGACGACCAAGATCGGCGGCCTCATCGTGCCCGCGCCGAACGTCTTCAAGACCGCCACGGGCTACACGGCCCGCCGCGCGATCGTCGAGACGGCCAAGTGCAACAAGTGCCACGACGGCCTCGGCGTGGCGCCCACGTTCCACTCGGGTCAGCGCAACGACGGACCGACCTGCTCGTTCTGCCACAACCCGAACCGCGTCAACGGCGGCTGGGCGGTGAACAGCAAGGACATCGTCCACGCCATCCACGGCGCCGGCAAGCGCACCGTGCCCTTCACCTGGCACGGCGAGATCAAGGCCTGGGAGGTCGCATACCCTGGCGTGCTGAACAACTGCGCGCAGTGCCACACCGCGGGCACGTACGACTTCAGCGCCACCGCGACCAAGAGCGCTCTGCCGAGCATGCTCTACAGCACGGCCGCGCAGGGCACCTACAGCTCGACGCCCACCGCGCCGGCGACCATCGGTCCGTTCGTCTCGCCGTACGTCACCATCGGCACCGCCTATGGTAACGGCTTCGCGACCTCGGGCACCCGCACCACCGGAACCGCCGCGGGCGGGACCGTCACCTGCACGAGCGCTGCGCCCTGCACCTGCTCGTTCACCGCACCCTGCGATCCGGACGCGACCACCCTCGTCCACTCGCCGATCACCGCCGCCTGCAGCGCTTGCCACGACAGCCCTGTCGCCAAGAAGCACTTCGCAGACAACAACGGCTCGCTCTACCAGCCGCGCAGCTCGGCCCTCACCAAGCCCGAGCAGTGCCTGATGTGCCACGGACCTGGCAAGGTCGCGGCCATCGCCGACGTGCACCAGTAGTCGAACCCCAGCCGCTGACCCTCTGAGGTCGGGCTGCTGACGAGTGAGGCGCCGAGCGATCGGCGCCTCGCCGCTTTTTGTCGTCTTCGTGGACAGAAATCGGCGTCGCTGCACCCAGGAGGGCGCCTGACGGAGCCTCGCCGACGGTACTGGCCCAGGGTCGACCTGCAGTCTCTCCCGGAAGGAGGAGCGGTCATGCGTCCTCGTCATGTCGTCGCAGTCGCGTTCGTCGTCCTCGCCGGATGTGGGGGTGGTGCGGGTGGAGAGGGGGAGCCGGACGTCGACGTCCTGGACGCCGAGGACGCGGACGCCGCGACCGACACGGCGGCGACCGAGGTGACGCCCGACACGGCGATCGCGGACTCGGCCGACGACACCACCACCGACGCCGTGGAGGACGTGGTCGAGACCAGCGACGCGACGGTCGACGTGGGCTTCCCGACGATCTGCACGACCTGCCACGGCGATCCCGCGACGGCGAATCCGGCCCCGCCCAAGGCGGTCTCGGGCGCGACGGACACGACGTCACCCAAGGTCGGGGCGCACGGCAAGCACCTCGCCGCGAGCACCTGGCGGCACGAGGTGCTGTGCGCCGACTGCCACGAGGTCCCGACGAGCCCGACCCACAGCAACGGCAAGACCGACTTCAAGTGGAGCGCGCTCTCGGGCGCGGTGACCTACGAGACCACGTTCACCTGTCGCGGGGCCTATTGCCACGGCGCTACATTGTTGCCTCCCCTCTCTGGCAGCGCCGCCGCGCGCGTGCCCATGTGGAACGTCGTCGACGGCACCTACTCGAAGTGCGGGGAGAGCTGCCACACCAACCCGCCCGGCGGCGGACACATCGCCTCGACGAGCTGCGCCACGTGCCACGGCGACGTCATCGCCTCGTACGATGCCACCGCCAAGACCGCGGTCTGGAAGGACGCTTCGCGACACATCAACGGCACCGTCGACCTCGTCGGCGGCAAGACCTGCACGACGTGCCACGGCGATCCGGTCGCCAAGAGCGCGGCGCCCCCCAAGGGTACCAAGGGCGAGACGGCGACCACCGACCACGCCGTCGGCGCGCACCAGAACCACCTGCGCCCGAGCACCTGGCGGCGCGACGTGCAGTGCAACGACTGCCACGCGCTGCCCTTCTTGACGGAGCACTCCGACGGCAAGACCGACTTCGTCTGGAGCACCGTGGCGACGAGCGGCGGCGCGACCCCGCTCTACGACACCACGTCGTACACCTGCACGAGCGTGTATTGCCACGGCACGACGTTGAAGGGCGCCGTCACGGGGGGCACGATCAAGCGCGAGCCGGTCTTCAACCAGGTCGACGGCACGTTCAACGCCTGCGGCTCGAGCTGCCACACCAACCCGCCGGGCGACACCCACCCCAACAACACCGCGTGCCCCTCGTGCCACGGCGCGGTGATCGCGACGTACGACCCGGTCACGAAGGCGGCCACCTGGAAGGACCGCACGCTGCACGTCGACGGCATCGTCGAGCGCTCGACGCTCACGTGCACCACCTGCCACGGCGACGCCGTGAAGGGAGACCCGGCGCCGCCGCTCTCGACCAAGGGCGAGACGGCGACCACGGCCCAGGGTGTCGGCGCGCACCAGGCGCACCTCGCGACGAGCACGTGGCGCAAGGACATCGTCTGCGCCGACTGTCACGTCGTCCCCACCTCGACCTCGCACTTCGACGGCAAGACCGACCTCGTGTGGGGCGCGCTCGCCACCACGGGCGGCAGCAAGCCCGCGTACGACTCCGCGAGCGCCAAGTGCTCGTCGGTGTACTGTCATGGCGACGGTCTGCTCGGCGCCGTCGCGGGCGGCACGGTCGCGAGGAACCCGATCTGGAACGTGGTCGACGGCACGTGGAAGGCGTGCGGCACCACCTGCCACACCAACCCGCCGGGCGGGACCCACCCGACCAGCACTGGGTGTCCGACGTGTCACGGCACGGTCATCGCCTCCTACGACGCCGCGACCAAGACGGCCACGTGGAAGAACCGCAACCTGCACGTCAACGGCGTGGTCGAGAAGTCCGCGCTGCTCTGCACGTCGTGTCACGGCGACCCCGCCGTGAACGAGGCCCCGCCCAAGGGGACCAAGGGCGAGACCCTCGGCTCGCAGAAGGCCGTGGGCGCACACCAGAAGCACCTCTCGACGTCCGCGTGGCACCGCGACGTCGTCTGTGCGGACTGCCACGCGAAGCCGGCCTCGTCGTCTCACTCGAACGGCGTCACGGACTTCGCGTGGAGCACGCTGAGCTCGGCCGACGGCGCGAAGCCGGCCTACGACGGCGCGACCGCGACGTGCTCCAGCGTGTACTGCCACGGCAGCACGCTGCTGCCCGCGGCGAGCGGCGGAACGACCAAGCGCTCCCCCGTGTGGACCACGCTCGACGGCTCGTTCGAGGCCTGTGGCGCGAGCTGTCACACCAACCCGCCGGGCGGGACCCACCCGACCTCCACCGCTTGCAACACCTGCCACGGCGCGGTCGTCACGAGCTACGACCCCGTCACCAAGGCCACCGTCTGGAAGGACCGCACGCTCCACGTCAACGGCGTCGTCGACCGCGTGGACCTGACCTGCACGTCGTGCCACGGCAACGCGCTGACCAGCGACGCCGCCCCGCCGAAGGGAACCAAGGGCGAGACGCTGAGTTCGCAGAAGGCGGTCGGCGCCCATCAGAACCACTTGCTCACGAGCACGTGGCGCAAGGACCTCGCGTGCAACGACTGCCACGCGGTGCCGATCTCGCCGACGCACAGCAACTCGGCGACCGACTTCTCGTGGGGCGCGCTGAGCACGACGGGGGGCGCGACGCCTTCCTACGACGCGACCACCGTCTCCTGCTCGAGTGTCTACTGTCACGGCGCCACGCTGGCCGGCGCGATCACCGGTGGCACGGTGAAGAAGACCCCGCTCTGGACGACCGTCGACGGCAGCTACGTCGCGTGCGGCGCGAGCTGCCACACCAACCCACCCGGCGGCTCGCACAGCACGAGCACCGACTGCGTGATGTGCCACGGCACCGTCATCGCGGGCTACAACGCGACCACCAAGACGGCCACGTGGGCCGATCGCACGCTGCACGTGAACGGCAAGAAGGAGTCGACCAAGTATCACGACCTCGGCGGATGGACCTCGCCCCGAGGCGGCGCCAACCACCACGGGAGCCACTACTTCCTCACCAACAAGCAGAAGGACGAGCACGGTCGTCTGTGCACCGACTGCCACGGCGCGGACTACGCGGGTGGCACCGTGGGCGTCTCCTGCAACAACGCGAGCTGCCACAAGGGCACGGACTGGCGCGGCTGCTCCTACTGCCACGGCACGCCGCCGAGCCAGTGGAGCCCGCCGGTGGGCGTCGCCAAGGAGACGGCGACCAACACGCTCGCGGTCGGGCGCCACACGGCGCACCTCACGAGCAGCACGACCCACGTCGCGTTTGCCTGCGCCACGTGCCACACGGTGCCTGCGACCGGCGACGTGTCGCACGCCCTCGGCTACGTGCCGAGCGCGACGCTCGAGACGACGGGTCACCACGGCGACGTGGCCTTCACCGCGGGCGGCGTGGGCATGACGTTCAGCGCGACGGCGTCGACCGGCACGCCCGTCACGGCGCGTGGCACCTGCCTCGGCGGCTGTCACTCGAACGGTCGTGGTGGTCCACCCGCGGTGACGCCGTATTGGGCGGGCGGGGCGTGGACGGCGGGCAGCTGCACCGCCTGCCACTCGAACTCGATGGGTGGCCTCGGCACCCGGCACCCGAAGCACTCGGGGGAGGGGCTCACCTGCACGTCCTGCCACCCGGCGGCGAGCGGGAGCACGCACCTCGACGGGACGAAGGAGGTGTCGGGGACGATCACGGGTCCGTCGGGTGGTTCGGTGACGACCAAGGCGCCTGGCGCCGCGGGCAACCCATGCGGCGCGGCCTGGTCCTGCAGCGGCACGTGCCACGGCGAGTCGCACAGCAACTTCTGCTGGAAGTGAGACAGATTGCCGCGGGTGGTCTCGCTGGATTCGTCCAGTGAGGCTGCCTGCTCGCGTGTGGCCTTCGGTACCGTGCAGGAAGGGAGACCTCCATGCACCATCGACTGTGGCCGTTGACTCTGATTCTGGGCGCGATCGGCTGTTCCTCCGGGGGTAGCACCACGGATCCTGGCGTCGGGCCTACCGGTCTCGTCGTCGGCGCGACGTGCACCAAGGACCAGCAGTGCACGTACAAGTGCGACAACAACACGTGCACCAAGGCGTGCAAGAGCGATCTCGACTGCCCCGGAGGCACGGTCTGCATCACGTCCGACTCCGGCAAGTGCGCGATCGTCTGCGTCGACAACGCCTCGTGTGCCGGCATCGGGGGGAGCGCCGCAGGCAGCGCCGCCTACGTGTGCCGCGACGAGAGCAAGGTCGACGGCACCGGCAAGGCCAACGTCTGCCGGGAGCCCTGAGCCGTGCGCGCCACGGGGTTCTCCTGCATCCTCTCCCTCACTCTCACGGCGTGCGGTGGCTCGGATCTCACGTTCGCCGGTGACGACGCGGCGACCACGGACGGGGGAGGCGACGGTTCCGGCGACTCGCTCGTCCTGCCCGATGGCGGATGTGGCGGCACCCTGTGCGGTGGCAAGTGCACCTCGACCGCCAGCGACCCAGCGAACTGCGGGGCGTGCGGCAAGACCTGTAGCGGCGGGACGCCCGCCTGCGTCGGGGGCGCTTGCACGTGCCCCACGGCCAGCCGCTGCGGCGGCGGCGTCTGCGCCGACCTGACGAGCGACTTCGACAACTGTGGGAGCTGCGGCAATGCCTGCGATCCCGGGCAGACGTGCGTCGCTTCCGCTTGCGTGTGCAACGCTGGTACGACCGCCTGCGGCGGCGCGTGCGTCGACCTGAAGGCCGATGGCGCGAACTGTGGTGGATGCGGCAAGGCCTGCAAGGG
>JAEUKC010000074.1:0-15799 GCA_016794445.1 Myxococcales bacterium | reverse complement strand
ATAACGAACGCGCCTCTCGTTTGGTGAAGTAGAGGTGACCATGCGCCGTCTCCCCCTGTGGCTCCTCCTGCTGCTCGCGATCTTCGCCCCGTCCTGCGGCGGGCCGAGCCCCGAAGGCCTGGCTCCGACAGAGGAGACCGGGGGCCCCCGCGTCCGCTTCGACCTCGCGGAGCGTCCGCTGCCGGAGGTGCCCCTGCCGAACGACGTGGCCACCCGGTTCGACGCGAGCTCGCCCACGGGACGCCGCGTGAACGTCGGCCTGGTCGCCCGCACGCAGTTCGAGTCGCACCTCCGCGAGACCTTCGATGCCCTCGACGGCTTCGGGGTGTTCGCGCCGATCACCGTCAGCTTCGACGCGCCGCTCGACCTCGGTGCGCTCGCCGCGCGCCACGCCGACGACGACTTCCGCAACGACGCCGTATACCTGCTCAACGTCGACCCGAGCTGCAGCCGCTACGGCGAGGAGGTCGCGCTCGACGTCGGCCGTGGGCGCTTCCCCATCTTCCTCTCCGGCCACGCCAGGCCGAGCGACGACCCGAAGAGGCTCGACGACGGCAATCGCCTGTTCGAGCTGGACCCCCAGGGACCCGCCAACAACGTGCTCTTCGAGGAGCGCAACGAGGACAAGAACGGCAACGGCATCCTCGATCCGGGCGAGGACATCGACGGCGACGGCCACCTCGACGTCGCGAACCTCGACGACCCGAAGGCTTGCGACGGCCTCGCCGAGGGGACCCTCGAGCGCGACCGCTGCATCGCCGACCACCTGCTCACCCACTACGAGCGCGAGACCAACACCCTCATCCTGCGCCCGGTGTGGCCGCTCGAGGAGCGATGTGCCCACGCGGTCGTGCTCACCAAGCGCCTGGTCGGCTCTGGCGGCCGGCCCGTGGTGTCGCCATTCCCGTTCGTCAACCACCGCGATCAGACGCTGGCGCTCGGGCCCGTGCCCGCGCTGCTCGCGCGCTATGGCCTCGGCACCAAGGACATCTCCTTCGCGTGGAGCTTCACGACCGGCACCATGACGGCGGGCCTGCGCGCGCTGCGCGAAGGGCTGCACGGCAAGGGCCCCTGGGCCCGTCTCGCCACCGAGTTCCCGGTCGAGAGCCTCGAGATCACCAAGGCCGAACCGGCCGGCACCAAGGTCGCCCCCGGCGGCTGCAGCGCGCAGGCGCTCGACTACTACTGGTACAAGGGCCTCAAGGAGTACCCGCCCAACATGTGCGCGTACGCCGCGGACAACGCGTCGATCGGCGGGCTCGTGGCGGGCACGTTCGAGGCCCCGAACTTCCAGGTGCAGAAGCACGGCCGGCCGACCGACGTGCACCCGAACGACGAGGAGGAGCTCTTCGACGTCGACTTCGACCGCGGCACCGGCACCTACGGGCGCGCCAAGGTCACGTTCTGGTGCGCGCTGCCGAAGCCGAAGAAGGACGTCACGTGCACCCCCGGGAACCCCGAGGGCAAGCCATTCTGCCAGCCGTATCCCGTGTCGATCTTCGCCCACGGCTACGGGAGCAACCGCGCCGAGCTCTCCGCCTTCCTCGGCCGCCAGACCTCGATGGGCATGGCGAGCTGCGCCGTGGACGCCTTCGGACACGGCGGCAACGTGCTCCTGCAGGTCGGTCGCGCCGGCATCTCGATCCTCGAGCAGTTCAAGATCAAGAACTTCGGCGACCTGTTCCTCGGCGGCCGAGACCGCGACATCAACGACGACGGCCAGCCCGACCCGGGCGCCGACTTCTACGCTGCCGACCTCGCGCACACGCGCGACAACCTCCGGCAGTCGGTGCTCGAGATGGTGCAGATGGTCCGCATCCTGCGCAGCATGGACGGCGTGCGCCGCGCCAGGGACGGCTCGGTGTTCGGCGACTTCGACGGCGATGGCGTCGTCGACCTCGGCGGCCAGAAGGGCACGGTCACCTACTGGGGCATCTCGCTCGGTGGGCTCGTCACCGGCGTCCTCGGTGGGCTCGAGCCCGACGTCGACGCGACCGTGCCCATCTCCGGCGGCGCGGGGCTCTCCGACGTCACCGCTCGGGCGACCGTCTCCGGCCTCCCCTCGGCCGTGTTCCTGCCGATCCTCGGGCCCTACGTGGCGGGGTGGCGCTCGGACGACGACGAGAAGGCGCTCTACCCCGACGGCGAGGTGGAGCTCGGCTTCATCGCCGGCGACCTGAACAACCGCGCCCGCGTGAACCTGGGCCGCGTGAAGGGGATCGCGCCGGGCGACACGGTGGTGGTCGAGAACCTCGACAAGGGGTTCTCCGAGCGCATCGTGGTGGGGCCGAAGGGCACGTTCCGCGTGGGCATCGCGGCCGACGCGCTCACCGCCTACGCGCGAAGGCCGCTGCTCGGCATCGACACCAAGGAGGCCTCGGGTGCGATCGAGGTCTCGAGCACCTCGCCGCAGTTCGGCGATCGTCTGGCCATCCGGGTGCTCGGGCCCGACGGCAAGCCCAAGTCGATCACCGACGTCGCGAGCGGCAAGAGCCTCCCCGAGGTCACGAGCTTCCTGCGCGACGCGAACTTCCAGGCCACCACCTACAAGGTGGGCGCGCCGCTGGTGGCGGTGCAGCGTGGCCTCGGGTACGCGCGCAACGCCCCGCGATTCCGCCGGTTCTTCGGGCTCGCGCAGCACGCGCTCGACTCGGTCGACTCGGCCGTCTGGTCCCAATGGTACTACGAGCTCGCGCGGCCGGGCACCCGCCTCTCCGACCCCGCACGGCAGAACCACGTGCTCGTGGTCCCGACAGGGGGTGACACGGTCGTGCCGGTCAACGCAGCGATCGCGATGGCGCGCACCGCCGGCCTCTTCGGCTCCTGGCGGCGGGACCCGACCGTCCCCGCCGAGTACGGCTGGCGCAAGCTCTTCGTGCCCGATCCGCGCTACGGCAAGTCGATCGATCGCTGGCTCGTCGACACCCACGTGATCGAGAACCAACCGCGCCTCCTGCGCAACACGACGAACCCGAAGAACCCCAGGGTCCTGCTCGACGTCGACGACCTCTCCGAGGGGCGCAGCGTGTTCCCGTGCAGCGAGTTCTCGTGCCTGCCCGGGGTGCCGGACACGGAGACGTTCGGTCTCGTGCGCCCGCCCGCTCCGCTCCGGGCCACGCACACGAGGCCCGACGGCTCGTTCGACGCGATGCGGATCCCGATCCTGCACCCGGTCGGGCAACACGGCTTCTACAACGCGCAGAAGGTCCGCGCGTTCGACGGCGACGCGCACGGGGTGAACCTGGTGACGCGGTTCATGGTGAGCCGGGGCCGCGTCGTGGACCTCGCCCCCGACTGTCACTGCTCGGCGACGGCCGCCCCGAAGTACTTGCTCGACGGCAAGGAACAGGTCTACTCGGACGAGGGGCCGTGCGAGAACACGGCGACCGACGTGAAGATCAAGCTGTGCTCCCCCGCGTGCGCTGCGACGCTCGGCATGTCCACGCCGGCCGAGGTCTCGTGCCCATGAGCGCGCGCCTCGCCATCGCCGTCGCCGTCGCCGTCGTCACCGCTGCGAGCTCCGGAAGCGCGCAGGCGCAGTTCCTCCGCGCCGATGCGCCCGACGCGGGGGGGCACCCCGCGGGTCCGGCGCGACCCAAGGGCGGCGATCAGTGGGATGGGTTCGTCTGGCTGCGGGGCCGGGTCACTCTGCATCCAGCCTGGCCGCTCGACCGCGCCGGGTTCGCCGATCCGCAGAAGGCGCTCGTCGAGACGCGGGTGCGCCTCGGCTTCTCGTGGGGCTTCCACCCCACGCTCGCGATCGCGACCGAGCTCGACGGCTTCCCTGGCGTCGTGGCCGGCGACACGAGCGACCTCGGCACCGCAGAGGGGCGCTTCGAGCCGCGCTACCGGACCGACCGCACCGTGCGCTTCGCGGACGGCGACGTGCGCCAGCTGTTCCTCACGTGGCGGCTCCCCTTCGGTGAGCTTCGCCTCGGGCGCATGGCCTTCAGCTGGGGGCTCGGGATGGTCGCCAACGATGGTCGCGGCGAGGCCGACTTCGGGGACCGGCGCCACGGCGACCTGATGGACCGCGTCGTCTTCGCGACGAGGCCCTTCGCGCGCAGCGAATCGTCGCTCCGCGGTCTCGCGGTGTTCGTCGGCGCCGATCGGGTGTTCCGCGACGAGAACGCCGATTTCCGTCGTGGCGACACGGCCTACCAAGGGGTCTTCGGCCTGCGGTACGAGCACCCGGCCGATCACTGGATCGTCGGCGCGTTCGGCGCCTACCGGCGCCAGACCGATCGCGTCGAGCCGGGGCAGGGGGATCGCCGCGCCGAGCTCAACGCCTTCGCGGTCGACGTCTACGCGAAGCTCCCCCTGATGCGGGGCCCTTACTCGCTGGTGGCCGAGGCGGAGCTCGCCGTCACGCGCGGTGACACCACGCGCACCCTCTTCGAGGCGACGCGCACCGATGGGGCCGACGTCGCCGGCCACGGTTCTGTGCTCCGGCTCGTGTTCGACGACTGGTCGCGGCGCTTCCGCATCAAGACCGAGGTGGGCTACGCGTCGGGTGACGCCGACCCCTACGACGGCGTCGCCCGCAACTTCTCGTTCGACCCCGACTACAAGGTCGGCCTGCTCCTCTTCGATCCGCTCCTCGGTCGGCTCAGCGGGCGCGGCGTGGATCGCGCGAGCGACCCGAGCCTCGTCGCCACGCCGCCCGCCGGCGTGCGCTTCCTCGGGACCCAGGGCGCGATCACCAACGCCACGTACGTGAACGCCGTGGCCCGCTTCCGCCCCACGGCGGCGCTGGATCTGCGGCTAGGCTGGGTCGTCGCCGGCTCCGCCGTCGGCCTCTCGGACGCCTTCGAGACCGCGCAGCGTGGCGGTTACCTCGCGGGCTTCGATCGGCGCCCCGCGTCGTCGCGCCTGCTCGGACACGAGGTGGACGTCGCGGTGCTTCGGCCCCGTGCGCGTCCGGGTCGGAGCCGAGGCCGGCGTGCTGCTGCGTGGCCCCGCGTTCGACGGCCTCTCGCTCGGCACCCCGTGGCTCGCCCGGGGTGGCCTCGACGTCCTCTATTGAGGCGCTGACGACTCACGAGCACTCGGCCAGCAGATCGGGCGGTTCGAGCGGCCCGAGCGTCGGCGGGTCCATCTCACCCTCACCGCTCGGATAGTGCTGACCGGGCACACACGGGACGCCCTCGTAGCTCGGCTCGCCCTTCTTGCAGACACGCGGCGCGGCCGCCTGTTTCGTGTCCCACGAGCACCGACACGGGCCCGAGCCCGTCGAAGGATCGCTGCCCTCGGGGACCGTCGTCGAGGCGCTGGCGCTGGCGCTCGCGGCCGTTCCCCCGCCCGAGTTGGCCAGCGGGACGGGCGCGCCACCGCAGGCCGCCGCGAGCGGGGAGACGAGAGCGAGCGCGCGGGCGACGTCGAGGAAGCGTTGGCGAGAGACCGTCAGCGACATGCGCGGAGCATAGCGTCACATCATCGAGAGGGGATCCACGTCGAGGATCACACGCACCGCGCCCTTGCCCTCGGCGGCGAGCGCGGCGCGCACCGCCATCGCGACGTTGCGCACCAGCGGGCGCTGGCCCCGCAGGAGTACCCGGTACCGATAGCGCTCGCGCACCCGGGGCATCGGCGCGGGCATCGGGCCCGCCACCTCGACGTGCCCCTCGCTCACCTCCGGCGTCGCGCGGGCGGCCTCGGCGAGCCTGGCGGCGAGGGCCGCCGTGCGCGGCTCGTCCGGGCCCTCGAGCCGCACCAGCACCAGGCGCGAGAAAGGCGGGTAGCCGAGCTCCTCGCGGTCCTTGAGCTCGTGGGCGAGGAAGCCCAGCACGTCGTGGCGGGCCGCGCACGCGATCGCGGGGTGGTCGGGCGAGCGCGTCTGCACGATGACGGTGCCCTCGAGGTCGGCGCGCCCCGCGCGTCCGGCGACCTGCACGAGGAGCTGGAACGTGCGCTCGGCGGCGCGGAAATCGGGCAGCGACAGCGCGCCGTCGGCGTCGATCACCCCGACGAGCGTGACGAAGGGCAGATCGTGGCCCTTGGTGACCATCTGGGTGCCGACCAGGATGTCCACCTCGCGTGCGCGCACCCGCCGCAGGATCTGCTCCACCTGCTTGCCGCCGCCGACGTCGCGGTCGAGCCGCGCGACCCGCGCCGCGGGGAACGCCGCCGCGAGCACCTCCTCGAGCTTCTCGGTGCCGGTCCCCTCGAGGGAGAGCTTCTCGGCCTTGCACTTCTTGCACGCGCGCGGGGTCGCCTCGAGGTGGTCGCAGTAGTGGCAGCGGAGGCCGGGCGGCACCTCCTCGAGCGTGCCGTCGCGGCGCGCGCGGGTGCCGCGGCGGTTGTGGAGCGTGAGGCTCACGTCGCACCGCGGGCAGCGCACGATCTCGCCGCACGCCTCGCAGATCAGCGTGGGCGCGAAGCCGCGCCGGTTGAGGAACAGGATCGCCTGCTCCTTCTGCGCGAGCACGTGCTCGAGGGCGCGGTGCAGCGGCAGCGAGAGCTTGGCGTGCCCGCTCGGGCCGGCGCCGACGTGGCGCAGGTCGACGATGCGCACGCTCGGGAGCGGCTGCTTCTTGGCGCGATCGAGCAGTCGCAGCGTCGTCATGCGCCCCTGGCGCGCGAGCGCCACGCTCTCGAGCGAAGGCGTCGCGCTCCCGAGCACGCAGACCGCGTGGGCCCGGTGCGCGCGCAGGATGGCGCCGTCGCGCGCGTGGTAGCGCACGCCCTCCTCTTGCTTGAACGAGCCGTCGTGCTCCTCGTCGACCACCACGAGGCCGAGGTCGGGCACCGGCGCGAACAGCGCGGAGCGCGCCCCGATCGCGACCCGCAGCTCGCCCGCGTGCAGCCGCCTCCACATGGCGTGGCGCGCCGCCGCGTCGAGCGCGCTGTGCACGACGGCCACCTCGTCGCCGAAGCGCGCGCGGAACCGCGCCACGAGCTGTGGCGTGAGCGCGATCTCGGGCACGAGCACGAGCGCCCCCTTGCCGCGCGCGAGGGTGGCCGCGATCGCGCGCAGGTACACCTCGGTCTTGCCCGAGCCGGTCACGCCGTGGAGCAGGAACGCCTTCGGCGCGCCGTCGAGCGACGCCGTGATGGCCTCGACGGCGATGGCCTGCTCGCTGGTCAGCTCGGGTGGTACGTCGCGGGCCTCGTGCTCGGAGAAGGGGCTCTTGTCGACGCGTCGCTCCTCGACGCTCACGAGGCCGAGCGCCGCGAGCTTCTTGACCACGGCGGGGGCCGTCGCGAACGCCTGGGTCAAGGCGGGCAGGCTGATCTCGGCCTCCAGCACCTTCGCGAGCACGGCGGCCTGCACCGGGCCGAGCTTCTTCGGGGGCGGCGGCGCGAGCGGCAACGTCGTCACGAAGCGCACGAGCCGCGACGGCGCGATCTTCGCGGTGGTCGGGGGCGCGATCCCGGCGCCGCGCAGCTCCGCCATCGTCTTGCGCTCGACCGCCGGCACGGCGAGGGCGAGCACCTCGCCGAGCGGCGCGAAGTAGTACCGCGCGAGCTCGCGCAGGAACCCGAGCAGCTCGCTGGGCAGCACCGGCGCGTCGTCGACGATCGCGCTCACCTCGCGCAGCTTGCCCTGGGGGTCGGTCGGCTTCGGCGCGCGCACCTCGAGGGCCACGCCGAGCAGCCGCCGACCCGCGAACGGCACGAGCACCCGCATGCCGGGCACGACCTTGGTGTGCAGCGCGACCGGGAGCTCGAAGGTGAAGGGGTGGTCGATTGGCACCGGCACGGCGACGTCGACCACGAGCACGGGGTGGTGCGGCTCGGGGCGCTCGGTGAACAGCGGGCGGTTGACCTTGTCGTTCACGCGATCCCGAGGATGCTGCGGGCCCGGGCCGGATCGACGGGCGTGCGGCCGATGCTCTTGCCGTAGGCCACGGCGCGAGCGACGAGCGGCGCGCTGCCCTCGGCCAGCACCCCCTTGTCGAGGTACACGTTGTCCTCGAGACCGACGCGTGCGTGCCCGCCGAGCCGCATCGCGAGCTCCGTCATCGGTCGCTGGTGGCGGCCGACGGCGGCCACGCCCCAGGTGTGGGCGACCCCGCTCGCCGCGAGCTCGCTGGCGAGGAAGCGCAGCGTGCTCTCGCGCGCGCCGAGCGCTCCGGGCACGCCGAGCACGAACTGCACGTGGAGCGGAGCCCCGAGCTGCCCGGCGTGGTGCAACGCGAGCGCCTCGTCGAGGTGGCCCACCTCGTAGACCTCGCACTCCGCGACCGATCGGTGCTCGCGGATGCGCGCCGCGATGTCGCGGATCTCGCGGCGGGTGTTGACGAACACGTCGTCGCCGAAGTTGATGGTGCCGCAGTTGAGGGTGGCCATCTCGGGCGAGAGGGTCAGCGGCTGGCACCGCTCGTCGATCGACATGCCCACCGCGCCACCGGTGGTGACTTGCACGATCACGTCGGATTTGCGGCGGATCGCCTCGATCGTGGCGGCGAAGCGCTCCTTGCTCTGGGTCGGCGCGCCGTCGTCGGTGCGCACGTGCAGGTGGATCACCGCGGCGCCGGCCTCGCGGCAACGCGCGGCCTCGTCGGCGATCTCCTCGGGCGTGAACGGGACCCACCGGGTCTGCGCGCGGGTGACCTCGGCCCCGACGATCGCCGCCGTGACGATCAGGTCGGAGCTCCCCGCGACGAGCTGACGAAGCGGCTCCGTGCCGGGCAGAGCGAGCGGACCGCCCGGCAGCCGCGGGCGCTGGAGCTCGACCGGCACCACGCACGTGCCCGTGGCGCGCGTGACCACGATCGGCGGCTCGTAGTGCTCGGCGGCGCTGGCGGGCACCCCGGGCTTGCGGATGTTCCCCGCGATCTTCCGGGCCTCGAAGCGCATCTTCCGCGACGAGCGGCCCACGTGGACGATCTCGCCGAAGGCCTCCACGTAGTCGCCGGCGTAGACCGGGGCGAGGAACTCTACGTTCTCGTAGGCGCGGAACAACCCCTCGTCGCCGTCGAGACGGATGAGGAGCTCCGTCGCGACGTCCCCGAACAGCGCCAGCATGCGGGCGCCGTCGACCAGCTCGCCGGCGTAGTGGGCGTCGTGAGAGGACATGCGGAGACGGATCGTCGTCGAGATGTTCATCGGGGGCTTCCTCGCGCGGGGGCGAGGTTATACTCCGGGGAACGATGCCGGACGATCCCCACGGGAAGCGCAGCCAGCCTGCGCCCGCGCATCCGTCGGGCTTCCGTGCGCTCGACGACGCGCCCGTCTACATCGCGCCGGCGGTCGACGTGCGCCAGCACCGCCGGCCGACCCTCGCGGACTCGGTGCCGCCCCCCGCGCCGGTCCCGGCGAGCGAGCGGGGGGGCGACGTGCACTTCTCCCTCGCGATTCCCGCCGAGGAGCGCGAGTCCGTGTTGCCACCACCGTCGGCCGACGACCCGCCCGACTCGGTCGCGCCCGAGACGGTCGACTGGGAGCGCTTCGCCCAGCGGCGCATCGACTCGAGCGACGACGTCACCCCGGTCGACGACATCCCCTTCGCCGCGCCGCTCCCGCCCGAGACCCACGCCCTCGACGCCGAGGAGCGCGACGCGATCCTGCGCGATCTGCTCGCGATGGGCGAGCTCGATCACCAGCCGGACCGCCTCGTCGAGCGCTCGGTCGGCGTGCGGGCCACGCTCGCGCGGGCGCGGGCGCTGCGCTTCCGCCTCGCGCTGCTCTCGGCCTGGAACGTGGCCACCCCCACGCCGCGGCCCCGGATCGAGCGCGCGCTCCACCTCGATCTGGCGCTCGACACCTCCCTGCTGGTGGTCGTCGCCGACGGCGCGCCTTCGCGCGATCCGGCGAACGATCCGCTGGCCGGTCCCGTCGCTGCCCTCGTCTCCACGCTGCGCACGATGCGCCCCGAGCTGCCCCGCCTGGCGCTCCGCGACCGGGCCACCGCGGCGATCGCGCGCCTGACCATCGGTGGCTTCCGCGCCTCGATCGAGCAGCTCGGCAAGCTCGCCGCCACCCTCCCCGAAGAAGGACGGGTGCTGGCCCTCCAGGTGGCCGCGGCCGTCGCGGTGGTGCCGCGCGTCGATGCGGTGCGGCTCGAGGCCCTCAACGACCTCGAGCGGGCGCTCGGCCTCGCGCCCGGTAACGTGGCCCCGGCCATCCTCGAGGCCCGGCGCCTGCGCACCTGAGCCCCGACGTGCTATCAGCCGCCCCCGAGATGGCCAACGCCAAGGTCCGCATCCTCGTCGCCAAACCCGGTCTCGACGGCCACGATCGTGGCGCCAAGGTCGTCGCCCGCGCCCTCCGGGACGCCGGCTTCGAGGTCATCTACACGGGGCTCCACCAGACCCCGGAGATGATCGCCTCCGCCGCGGTGCAGGAGGACGTCGACGCCGTCGGCCTGTCGATCATGAGCGGGGCGCACAACACCCTGTTCCCGGCGGTGATCCAGGCGCTCGGTGACCGCGGCGCCAAGGACATCGTCGTGTTCGGCGGCGGCATCATCCCGGACGACGACTTCCAGAAGCTCCGCGCCGCCGGCGTGAAGGGCATCTTCACCCCGGGCACCACGCTCGCCGAGATCGTCCAGTGGGTGCACGACAACGTGCAGCCCCACCTGTCTGCGACCTAGGGGGTCCACCCCGCCGCCGGGGTATCCTGTCCCATGGCCGAAGGACCGAAGCCGCTGAAGTTCTTCGCCTTCGGCAACGTGGCCGTCGGTGTCATCGCGGTCGGTAACGTCGCGATCGGCGTGGTCGCGATCGGCTTCTCCGTGGCCATCGGGCCCATCGCCATCGGCCTCAACGCGATCGGCTGGCTGGCCGCGTTCGGGCTCAACGCCGTGGGCTCGTTCGCGTTCGCGGCCATCAACGGGATCGGTCTCGTCACCTTCGCCGGGGTGAACGGCCTCGGCGCCGTGCTCTCGTCGATGGGGGTGAACCACAGCGTGGCCCCGGCCCTCGCCCCCGTCCTCGGTGGGCTCGAGGCGATCGCCGCCTACCTCGTACGCCCGCCGCCGGCGCCGGGCATTCCAGCCGTGCCCCTCGCCAGCCTGCTCGACGGAGGCCTCGACGCCGGCGAGGTCGAGGCGCGCTTGCTGGCCCTCGAGCCTGGTCGCGGTGTGCTCGAGCACCGCGGGCGCGAGATCCCCATCGAGGTCCCCGACGTCGCGCTCGCGGGCGAGGGCGAGGACGGCCCGACGAGGGCGCTGCAGCTCGGCAAGACGCCGCGGGTGCGCGTGCGGCTGCTCGTGGAGCGCCGGGTCCGCGCCCGCGACGACGGCTATCGCGCGTCCGGGAAGGACGACCGGGTCCTGGTCGCGCAGTCCCTCGAGGTGAGCCACCGTACGAGCTCGCTGCGCGGCATCTCCGCGGTGACGCTCGCCGTCGCCGCGGTGCTCTCCGTCGTCGCGCTGTTCGTCGGGATCTCGCGCTAGCTACGCCAGCTCGACGAGGCCCGCGGCGCCCATGCCGCCGCCGATGCACATGCTGATGATGGCGCGCTTGCCGCCGAGGCGGCGGAGGCCGTGGAGCGCCGTGGCGACGAGCTTGGCGCCGGTGCACCCGAGCGGGTGGCCGAGGGCGATCGCGCCGCCGCTGACGTTCAGCTTCTCGTCGGGGATGCCGAGCTCGCGCTGGCAGTAGACCGACTGGCTCGCGAAGGCCTCGTTGATCTCGAAGAGGTCGATGTCCTTCACCGCGAAGCCGGTCTTCTTGAACAGCTTCTGGATCGCGGGGAGCGGCCCGATGCCCATGATGGCCGGGTCGACGCCGACGGTCACGAAGTGGCGGAACCAGCCGAGCGGCTTCACGCCGAGCTCGGCCGCCTTCTCCTTGCTCATGAGCAGCGACGCCGCCGCGCCGTCGGACAGCGGCGAGCTGTTGCCGGCGGTGACCGAGCCCTTCTGCGAGAACACCGGCTTGAGCTGCGCGAGGCCCTCGAGGGTGGTGTCGGGGCGGATCAGCTCGTCGTCCGCGAAGGCGAACTCGAGGCGCTCGTTGCCGTTGTAGCGGATGCCCGACACCGGCACGATCTCGGCGGCGAAGGCCTTGGCCTCGCGCGCGGCCGAGGCCTTCTTGTGCGAGGCGAACGCGAAGGCGTCCTGCGCCTCGCGCGTGACGCCGAAGCGGGTGGCGACGTTCTCCGCCGTGATGCCCATCGGCGTGTACACCGAGGCGTACTTGTCCATGACCTCGGGCGAGGCGGTGAGCTTGTTGCCGGTCATCGGGACCATGCTCATCGACTCGACGCCGCCGGCGACGAGGACGTCGTTGGTGCCCATGAGGATGGCGCCCGCGCCGAGCGCGAGGGCCTGGAGGCCGCTCGAGCAGAAGCGGTTGATCGTCATCGCGGAGGAGTCGACGGAGAGGCCGCCGAGGAGCCCGGCGGGGCGGGCGACGTTCAGCCCCTGCTCACCCTCGGGCATCGCGCACCCGAGCACGAGATCCTCGACCAGCGCGGGGTCGATCTTCGTGCGCGCGAGCAACCCGCGGATGACCTCGCCCGCGAGCTCGTCGGGGCGGCGGAGGGTGAGAGAGCCCTTGAGGGCGCGGCCTACGGCGGAGCGGACGGCATCGACGATGGCGACTTCGGTCATGCCTCGCCCTTAGCACGAAGGCGGCGCGGTTCCTCGTCCCCCGAGCGTGGCCGAGAAGGGCCGGTTCCCAGCGAGAACGTCACGTTCCCAGGGGCTGACGATTGCAGCTTTTTTGAATGCGGGGGGGGGCTGCCTGGTCTACTCATCCGCACACACTGCCGGCTCGCCGGCTCGAAGGAGGGCAAATCGCATGCGGAAGTTCCTGCTCAGCGCCAGTGCAGTCGTCGGGATCCTCGGGGCAACCAGCCTGGCCGCGGCCGCTCCGGCGGATACGGGTGGTCTCGCGGGCAAGGGCTCTCTCTTCATCTCCGCCGAACGCGTGTTCGGACTGCAGATCAACAGCATAAAGACGGAGCGCCCCGCGGCGGGCAACACGACCGAAAAGGTCACTTACTCGAGCACGGACTTCGGCCTCTTGTACGGCAATCCGAGCGGAGTCACCGACATCGCCCGCAATCCGTACACCCTCCCGCAGATCGCTCTGGACTATGCCGTCATCGATTCGTTGACCATCGGCGGTTCGATCGGCTTCTGGGTGGGCAGCAACACGAGGACGACCGAGCCGGGCAACGGCAGCAAGACCGAGAACCCGGGGCCGTCGACCAACTCGTTCAAGCTGTCGCCCCGCGTGGGCTACATCATCGGCGTCAGCGACTCGTTCGGCATCTGGCTGCGCGGTGGCTTCACCTTCTTCCGTGGCGCCTCCTCCTCAGAGTCGACCGGCACGCCGAAGACCACCTCGACGAACTCCGTCTCGGGGTTCGCGCTGAACCTCGAGCCCGGCGTGATCTTGATGGTGAACCAGCACTTCGGTTTCGGTGCCAACATCAATGTCGACGTGCCCCTGCAGGGGAAGTTCCGATCCGAGAACTCGGCCAGCCCGACCGTGACCGAGTACGACGCGAAGTTCTGGAACTTCGGGCTCACGCTGGGCGTCATCGGAAAGATCTGATCGGAGAGCG
Organism: Myxococcales bacterium; assembly: GCA_016794445.1. GTDB lineage: Bacteria > Myxococcota_A > Polyangia > Polyangiales > JADJMO01 > JADJMO01. Next base: position 2,332 of record JAEUKC010000074.1, on the reverse strand, counting down.
TGCTCGTCGCGCGCCTCTCTACCGGCAGCCGTCGAGGGCCTTCGTGAAGGCCTGGAGCGTCTGCCGGTCGAGCTTTTTGTCGCCCCAGCCGGCGCGGAGGGTGAGCGAGTACTCGTTGACGGTGACGGTCATCTCCCCGGGCAGCCTGAAGTCGTAGGACTTCTTCTTCTTGAGGTAGTCCGTGTCGTTCACCTTGGGCGCGCCGAAGGCCTTGGTGAGGCACCGCGCGAAATCGCCGACCCGCGGGGCGAGCTGGTCGTAGCCACCGGCCGGATGGGCGCTGACGCTCTGGAGCACGCCGCCCTTCTGGTTCGGCCACTCGAACTCGAGCGAGAGCAGCCAGGGGTGATCCACGGGCACGTCCATGTTCACGCCGCTGCCCGAGGAGCCGCGCCGCGCGCCCGGGAACTTCTCCAGCACGGTCTTCTCTGCGAGGTCGACCGACAGCTGGGGATCGAGCTTGCCGACGTCGGCGAGGGGGTAGCCGCCCGCGAGCAGCTCGCGGATCTCGTCCTCGGTGAACTTCGTCGGCACGCCGAGGACGTCGGCGACGGCGACGCGGTAGAGCAGATCGATCTGCTTGCGCCAGTCCTTGTTCTCGAGGCTGCCGCTCTCGATGGGTCGGGCCGAGCCGTTGAAGTGCCCATCCTCCCCCAGCGAGAAGTGGACCCCGTGCCAGCTCCACGAATGGTTCTTGTCGAGGCCGCCGCGCAGGTGCGTCGCGAGCCTGTCGGCCGCGCCGGTGGGCGCCTTCTGGCCCTTCTTGATGCCGAAGTAGAACGACGTCGGCGCGTCGGGGTGCTCCTTGTCCCACGACATCGACAGGTATTCGTACCGGGGGTCGTCGAGCTTCACGTAGATCGAGGTCTCGCTCACGTTGCCGCCGAGCTTGTCGCCGATGCCGCCGGGGCCCTTGTCGAGCTTCAGCGCCGCGAGCTGGGTCTTGCCGACCCCGCCGAGGTTGCCGCGCTTGGCGCTCGCGAGGATCACACCGGCGATCACGCCGACGACCGACAGGAGGATCACGCCGACGAGGCAGCCCGCGCCGCTGTTCGCGTTCCTCTGGTAGGCGAGCGTGACCGTCGAGTCGGCAGGCACGTGGACCGGCGGCGTCCACACGGCCGGCGGGCGGAAGTCCAGCGGCCGCTCGGGGTGCAGCGTGCGCATCCGCGTGCGTTCGGTGGTCACCTTGCAGTAGGTGCACCGGACGAGACGGCTCTGCTCCTTCACGTCGAGGGGGGCGCCGCAGTGGCTGCACTCGAGGATCACGGCCGCATCCTAACCCGCAGCACGTCGAAAACGAAACGGGCGCCCCGGAGAGCGCCCGCTGCTGGTTCACCGGCCGGGATCAGTTCCGCAGCGGCTTGTTGTTCTGCAGCATGTACTGCATGCGCGCCTGGCTCTTCGGCTCGCCGCACAGCGAGACGAACACCTCGGCCTCGAGATCGAGCACGTCCTGCTCGCTCTGCTCGCGCGAGGCGCCGCCGCGACCACCGCACAGTACGCTCGCGAGCCGGCGGGCGATGACCGCGTCGTGCTCGGTCGCGTAGCCACCGGCGACGAGGGTGTCGACCATCATCGACAGCGTGGCGATGCCGCTGTCGCCGGGCAGCACGTACTTGCGCGCGACCGGCGGGTGGTAACCACTCGCCGCGAGCCCGAGGGCGCGGGCCTTGGCCTCGCTGAGCTGCCGCGCGCGGTCGAAGCTGACGCCGTCGGTGAAGCGGAAGTAGCCGTTGGCCTTCCCCTCCTCGGCGCTTGTTGCGATCTTCGCGAGGGCGATGTTCTTGAAGATCTGGGTGACCACGTTGAGCGTGTCGACCTGCATGCCCTCGGGGATCGACTCGAGGGCGCGCCACAGCAGGTTGAGGTTGCCCGCGCCGCCCGGGATGAGGCCGACACCGACCTCGACGAGGCCCGAGTACGTCTCGGCCGCGGCCTGCACCGAGGCGCACGGCAGGCAGAGCTCGAGGCCGCCCCCGAGGGTCATGCCGTACGGCGCGGCGACCACCGGGACGCGGCTGTACTTCAGCTTCTGCGTCGCGGCCTGGTAGCCCTTCACCATCGTGCGGATCTGCTCCCACTCGTTCGACGCGGCCGCCATGACCACGAGGAACAGGTTGGCGCCGACGCAGAAGTGCTCACCCTCGTTGGCGATGACCATCGCCGAGAAGTCGGTCTCGGCCTTGTCGACCGCCTGGCCGATGAGCGAGATGACGTCGGGGTCGATGCTGTTGGCCTTGGTCTTGAACGTGAGGCCGAGGACGCCGTCGCCGAGGTCCCACGCCTCCGCGCCGTCGTTCTTGAGGACCGGCGCGCCGCCCTTGCGCAG
>JAEUKC010000067.1:0-5053 GCA_016794445.1 Myxococcales bacterium | reverse complement strand
GGCGTCGTCGAGGTCGGCACGTTCGTGCCGGTCGGCGGCGTCGTCCATCCCCTCACCGACGCGGCCAAGCGCGCGGGCTACGTGCTCGCGGTCGGCCCCGACCGCGCGACGGTCCTCGCCCGCGCCGACGCCGCCCTCGCGGCCGTCGCGCTCGAAACGGAGTCCCCATGAGCCAAGGCACCACCTCGATCTGGCAGCTGTTCAAGGAGCGTCGCACCCGCGACGCGCTCTACCACGCGTCCGACTACTGGGACTCGCGCGCCTCGGCCCGCGACGGCCTCGCCCGGTCGATCTGGCCCTCCAACGTCTTCAACGAGCTGTGGGACGAGCGCCAGCGGGCGCTGGTGCAGCGCACGCTCGGCGACGTCTCGGGGCACAAGGTCGTCGACGTCGGGTGCGGCACGGGCCGGATGTCCCGGTACTTCGCCTCGCTCGGCGCGGCCGAGGTGGTGGGCATCGACTTCTCGCCGGCCACCGTCGAGGTCGCGCACAAGGAGACCGTCGAGAGCCGCGTGCCCAACGCCGAGCGCGCGCGCTTCGTGGTGGGCGACGTGGTCGCCGGTCTCGACCACGTGGGCGTCGCTGCGTTCGACGACGCGATCGTCCTCGGCTGCTTCAGCGTCGCGTGCCGCGACCTGCCCGCCCTCGAGAAGGCCTTCGAGAACGTGCGTCGCCTGCTCAAGCCCGGGGGGCGCCTGCTCGTGATGGAGCCGATCCACCGCTCGCCGCTGCTCCGGCGCGTGCTCGACCTCGGGCTCGAGGACTGGATCGGGTGCGCCAACCGCGCGGGCCTCGAGCTGCTCGGCGGCGACCGCATGGGCTTCTTCCCGGTGCGCCTCGTGTGCTCGGTGCGCGACCTGCCGCGCGCGGTGGTCGGCCCGATCTTCCGCGCGGGCGAGACCCTGCTCGACGCCGCCCCGTACCTCGCGCCCCTCAGCGACTACAAGCTGCTCCTGTTCCGCGCGCCCGGCGGTTGATGGAGCCGGCCACCAAGCAACGGCTCGTCACGCTGGGGAAGGGCGTCGCCACCGTGGTGGTGCTGGGGCTCGTGCTGCGCAAGGTCCCCCTCCGGGACCTCGCCACACGCATGCGGGCCCTCTCGCTCGCCGATCTGCTCGCGCTGGTCGCGCTCACCACCGCGCAGGTGACGGTCGGCGTGTTCCGCTGGCAGCGCCTCTTGAAGCGCCTGGGCGAGCGCGTCGCGTTCCTCCCGCTCTACGGCGACGTGCTCGTGGGGCTCATGTACAACATGTTCCTGCCGACGACCGTCGGCGGCGACGTGGTCCGCGCCTTGCGGTGCCGCGCCCGCGTCCAGCAGGGCCACGCCGCGTGGTCGAGCTCGCTGTTCGAGCGCATCGCCGGCCTCCTCGCGATGGCGGCCAGCGGAGCGATCGCGGCCGGCGTGGGCCTCGGCAGCGACGCGCGCATCCCCTCGTCGATCCGGCTCCTCGCGGGGGGGTTGGCGCTCGGGCTCCTCATCGCGTTCTTCTTCGCGGCCACGCCGTTCCGGATCCTGGTGACGCGCCTCGAGCGCAGCCTGCCCTCGGTGGCCGACGACGTCCGCGGGATCGCGGCCGACCTGTCGGGGCCGCTCGCGACCCGCGGCGCGCGCTTCGAGGCGCTGTTCTGGTCGCTGCTCTACCAGGCCCTCGGGATCGCTTTCGTCATCGTCGGTGCCCGGGCGCTCGGCGCGCCGGGGCACGCCCTCGCCATCGTGGTGGGGGTCCCCATCGTCCACGTGCTCTCGATGGTCCCCATCACCATCGGTGGCCTCGGCCTGCGAGAGGGCCTCTTCGTGGCCATCCTCGGCCCGCTCGGCGTGGCCCCGGCCGTGGCCCTCGGGCTCGCCGCGCAGTGGCTCGCCAGCAGCGTGGGCTTTGCGATCGTGGGCGCCGGCGTTGCGTTGACCGACGGCAGACGGTCCTGACGCGGCTGTCGGAAGATTTCACCGCGAGCATATCGGTGACGGATTTGCGGCGGTCGCCCGGGACCGCGTGCTACTCCGCCCGCGATTCCCATTCAATCGACGGAGGCTCCCATGCGTCAGGTCTTTGGTTTCGTGTTCGTCCTCGGTGCCACCCTTGCCGCGACGGCCGTCGGCGCCGTCGGCTGCAGCTCGTCGGACGACACCGGCACGACCGGGGCCGACACGGGCGTGAAGAAGGACACCGGCGTGGCGACCGACTCCGGTTCGCCGGTCGACACCGGCACGGCCAAGGACACCGGCACGCCCCCGACCGGCGACGAGGCCTGCGGCGCCGAGACCACCAACAACAAGTGCCAGGCCTGCTGCGCGACCAACCACAAGACGGCCTACGATGCCTTCGCCTCGGCCCTCCTCGGCTGCGCCTGCAAGGCGGGCAACTGCGACAAGGACTGCGCGACGACGGCCTGCGCCGCCACCCCGGCTGCCGCCGATGCCACCTGCACCGCCTGCCTCAACAAGATCCAGAGCGGCGCCTGCAAGACCGACCTGACCACCTGCGCCGGCGCTGCCTGCAAGGACTTCTTCAGCTGCATCGCCGACCAGGCCTGCAACGACAAGCCCTGAGCGCTCACGGTCTACCCGGAGGTCGCGCCATTCGCGCGGCCTTCGCGCTTTTTTGTACGCAGGGTTGCCAGCACGTGCGCGAGGTGGCATACCGCGCGCCCAGTTTGGAGGATTTTGGATGAGCCGCGGTGACTTGCTCGAGATGGAAGGTACGGTCGTCGATGCCCTCGGTGGCGGCTTCTACGCCATCAAGTGTGACGTGGGCTCGACCGTGCGCGCCCAGCTCTCGGGTCGTATGCGTCGATTCCACATCCGGGTGCTCCCGGGCGACCGCGTGCGCGTCGCCGTGTCGCCCTACGACCCGACCCACGGGCTGATCGTCTTCCGCGGGAAGTGAGCGGTGCACCCCTGCTAACGTGCAGGGGATGACGGGCGGGAACCGCGCACGGGCGAGCGTCCTCGGACGCGGCGCCGTCGCGTTCCTCGGCGCGCTGCTCGTCGACGGCCTCGTGCACGCCGAGGCGCCTCCGCGTCCGCCTGCGCCCGCGCCGCCCGCGGTCGTCGGCGTCGATCCGGTGCTCGCCGATCTGCTCGTGTTCCGGCCGTCGTGGATCTCGCGGCTTGCCAGCAGCCACGACCCGTTCGGCGGCAACAACGACAACAGCGGCGACCTCGAGGCCAAGGAAGACGGCTGGCTGGTCCTTCTGCACCAGCTCGGCGAGGGTCGCATCCAGCGGATGTGGATGACCGCGGACAGCCGCACCGTCGTCCCCGAGGACTACCTCGATCTCTGGATCGAGATCGACGGGCACACCGTCTACCGCGGCCGCCCGCAGGACTACTTCGAGGGCCGCGGCCCCTTCCGGGCGCCGCTCGTCCTCGGCCAGGATGCCTCGTCCGGGGGCTTCATCAGCTACGCGCCGCTGCCCTTCCGCCGCGAGGCCAAGGTGCGGATGAAGAAGCGCCCGCACTACTACCAGATCTCGTACCGCACCGGCCCTGGCGCCTCGGCGGGCCCGACCGCCGACGAGATCGCCCGCTTCTTCTCGGATCACTGGTGCGACGCGGTGCACCCCACGCCCCGCGGTGAGCTGCTGGCGGAGGGGCCGCTCGTGGTCACCCGTCTCGGCTTCTCGATGACGCCCGCCGCGATGGTGTCGGCGCGGGTTCGGATCGAAGACGATCACGGCCCGCGCCTCGAGATCCCGCTGTCGATGCTGGTCGGCGTGGCTCCCTCCGCCACCCCGGTCGACACCACCGCCGCGGGCCTCGGCGTGAGCGAGGTGAACAGCGCGCTCGCCTGCGCGCGTCCGGCGACCGATCGCTACGCCACGCGCTTGCCCATCCCGCTGGGCAATGGCCAGCGCCTGCGGCTCGTCACCTCGGGGCCGATCGCGGCCGACGTCGGCACGGCCCCCGCGGTGCCCGGGGCGCGCCTGTTCTCCGAGCTGCGCAAGAACAAGGGGCAGGGGCAGAAGACCACCTTCTCGGTGCTCGACGCCGAGGGCCCCGTGCACGTGATCTCGCAGGTCGCCGCGATGGACGGCGGCTGGCACGGCGAGCGCGGGTTCCTCGAGGGCGACGAGATGATCCGCTTCGACGGCATGCGCGCGCCGCTCCACCTCGGCACCGGCACCGAGGACTACTTCGATGCGGCGTTCTACTTCCAGTCGGTCTTCTCGAACCCGATGTCGGGCATGACCCGCTTCAAGGTGCTCGAGCACGGTGGTGTCGGCTGGAACGACGCCACCTTCGAGTACTCGGTCTACCGCCACCACGTGCTCGATCCGCTCATCGGTCGCACGGGGCTGCGGTTCGGCTGGGAGGCCGGTGCCGACGGCGCCTACCTGTCCATCCTCTGGACCACGCTGCTGCTCGGCTACTCGTTCGAGGGCCCGCGCGTGGTGGGGCGCACTCGGTTCGTGGTGGGGCCGGCCAAGGAGGGCGAGGTCTCGCTCGGGCCGGCGCAGCAGACCGTGCTCTCCGCCCTCGACGCCGAGGCCGGCCAGGCCCCGCAGAGCTTCTTGGTACGTGAGAAGCGGACACCGACCGTGCTCTCGGTGGCCTGTCCGGAGGGGGGGGCCCCCACCGGCGCCCTGCTCGTGCGCACGTTCGACGCACAAAAGCGCGGGCAGGCCGCCTGGATCAAGGTGGCCGGCGCCGACAGCGGCGTCGTGTTCCACCAGTTCGCGGCCAACCCCCACCGTCGGCTCGCCGAGGACCTCGCGTGGGTCGATCTCTTCGACGGCGACTGCAAGAACGGCAAGGTCCGCCTCGAGATCTGGCCGGTCGCCGCCGCGCCGCCGTTCTCGGAGAGCGCGTACGAGGTGCGCCTCTTCCGCCCCTCGATGTGATACACGCGGCCGCGCATGCCGCGCCGGGTTTCCTGGGTCGCTCCCGGACCGTCCCAGTCCGGTCCTCCGCGCCGGGTTTCCTGGGTCGCTCCCGGACCGTCCCAGTCCGGTCCTCCGCTCCGGGCTCGCCTCGCAGTCGCGCTGATCGCCGTGCTGGCGATGCTCGCGGTATGGCGCCTCGCGTTCGTGCGGGCCGGGCTCGACCTCG
>JAEUKC010000037.1:0-4138 GCA_016794445.1 Myxococcales bacterium | reverse complement strand
GGGCGGCTCCCGTGGTATCGACGAACAACAGATCTTGTTCTCGGCTGACGAGATCGGGGCGGAGCGGGTGTATGACAAATCCCCGCGAAACCAGGATGCCGTGTGGCACATGACGGGACAGAAGGTGTTGCAGCAGATACTCCTTGTGATGTCCATCGGAAAGCCAGTGCGCTTCCCCTATTAGGTCTCGCACTCTCGTTGCCTGCGCCGCAAGTTCGGCGGACAGAGATCTCAAGTAGCGATCGCGATTTGTGCCGATCATCCTGACAGTCTAGGGGTTCATTGGTGCTGGCAATAGCTGGCAACGGTCTACATAGCGCTTCCGCAGCGCTCGACGGGCCTATTTGAACGTCACCTTCGCGCCGGTGGGGAGCTTGGCGACGACCTTCGTCTCCTTGCCGTCGCCGGACTCTTCGTCGGTCCACGCGGCGAGGGCGACCACCGTGTCGGTCGTGACTTTCACCGTGTAGCCCTGCTTGAGGCCCGCGCAGTACTCGCCGAGGTCGGTGAAGCCGCCGTCCTTCGGCTTGAGGAACCCGCTCTTCTTCGCCCCGCCCGCGACGGCGGTGATGACGCCGTGGTCGACCTGCAGCTTGGTTCCCTTGCTGTCCACGAGGTGGATGCGCAGCCGCGTCTCGGAGCAGTCGCCGTTGTCGGGCATCGCGATCTCCTCGACCCGCAGCGTGATCGGCGAGACCAGCGCGGTCGCGTCGAGGGGCTTGTCCTTGCCATCCTCGAAGCCGCGCTCGCTCCACTTGAGCTCCTCGCGGACGATGCGCAGTCCGCCATCCTTGGCGGCGAGCTCGAGCACCTTCTCGCCGTGGTCCGCGAATTTGCCGCTCTTCCAGCGCTGGACGAAGGTGAGCGTGACCTTGCCGTCCTCGACCTTGGTCGCGAGGTTGTCCGCGGCCACGGTCTGCTTCTTCCCGAAGAGCTTCTTGCGGTCGGTCTTCCAGCCCTCGAGGTCGAAGGTCTTCTCCTTGCCGTCGGAGGTGCGCCGGACGCCTTTGAAGCTGGCGTCGTAGAGCGCGGCGTAGGCGTCGAACTTCCCGTCGTTCTGCGCCGCGACCCACGCGTCGAGCAGCTTCTTGCCGTCGGCGCCGAGGTCGACGGGGGGCGGCTTCGCGGAGGCGGAGGCGGACGCCGTGGTCTCGGCCTTGGGCGCCTTGGCGGTCTCCTGCTTCTTGTCGTCACAGCCGGCGGCGAACAGCACGCACAACGAAACTCCCGACACCCAGGTCAGCGCTCGCATCGAAACCTCCCGGCGGCGGAGGATAGCAGCTCGCCTCACGCCGTCCGCAGCACCAGCTCCGGCCCGCGCACGCGCGACCAGGCCGACCGCGACAGCACCGCCTCTGCCCACCCCATGATGCGGGGGTACATCCCGAGGTCCAGCTCCATCTCCAGCAGCCGCCGCAGCGTGGGCGCCCACCCGCAGTCCGCGATGCTGAACGTCCCCGCGCAGAACCCGCCCTGCGCGTCCGAGGCCAGGATCACCTCGATGCCCGACAGCGCCAGCCGGACGTTCGCCTCGAGGCGCTTCTCGTCCTCCACGTCGCGCACGCCGTGCGGGAAGTTCGAGAACAGGTGCCGCTCCAGCGGCGCGATGCGCGGGCGGAACGTGCAGCCGAGCACGTCCAGCATGCGGTCCACCTGCGCGCGCAGCCTCGGGCTCCGCGGGTAGAGCGCCTCGCCGCCCTTCGTCTCCGCGAGGTAGCGCAGGATCGTGTTCGACTCCGTCAGCACGAAGTCCTGGTCCACCAGCGTGGGGATGAGCCCGAACGGGTTGATGGCCAGGTACTCCGGCGAGCGGGTGCCGACGCCGAACATCGCGACCTCGCGCGATTCGTAGGAGAGCTCGAGCTCCGCGAGCAGGAAGCGGACCTTCTGCGCGTTGCTGGAGAGCGGATGCTCGTAGAGGACGAGACTCATACAGACGGGTTCTCCGTGCTCGCCGCCGCCGGCTTTTTCTTGCCGAAGAGGTACACGAGCAAGATCGAGAAGAAGTACAGCAGACAGAGCGGCACGCTGACCAGCGTCTGGCTCACCACGTCGGGCGGGCTGAAGATCGCGCCGACCGTGAAGGCAATCAAGATGAAGTACCGACCGAAGCGCCAGAGCTGCTTGTGGTCGACGAGCCCGGCCATGCCGGCGAGCAGGAGCGCGAGCGGCAGCTCGAACGAGAGGCCGAAGATGAGGACCGACTGGAGCACGAAGTCGAAGTAGCCCGACACCATCTGCATCGGCGCGATGCGCATGTTGGTGCCGGGGATCGGCGCGTGCTGCGTGAAGAAGAACCGGAACGCCATCGGCAGCGCGATGTAGTAGGCGAACGCGGCGCCGGCCACGAAGAGCACGGTGGCGAACGACACGAAGCTGATCGTGACGCGGCGCTCGTTCTTGTAGAGCCCCGGCGCGACGAAGCCCCAGATCTGGAAGAAGATGGCCGGGCTCGCGAGGAAGATCGCGGCGTACATCGCGACGCGCATGTAGACCGCGAACGGCTCGGCGAGCGCGCCGTGGAGCTCGGGGAGGTCCTTCAGGTTGCTGAGCTTCCAGGCCTTGGCGAGCGGCTTGGTGATGTAGCCGAGGAGCACCTCGGCCTTCCACCAGCAGATCGCGAACGCGACGACGTAGATCTTGAGCGCCCGGAGGATGCGGGTGCGCAGCTCGGCCAGGTGGTCGAGGAACGACATCCGCTTCTCGTCGTCGAGCTCCTGTTCGGTCTTCGCGGAGGCGGACATCTACTGCGCGGCCTCCGAGCCCGGCTTGTCGATGGGCTTATCGATGGGCTTCTCGACAGGCTCGGCGGCGGCGTGCGCGTCGAGCGCCGCAGCCGCGCCCTCGAACGGCGAGCGGTCGGCCTTGGGCCCTTCGGCCTTGGGCTCCTCTGCCTTGGGCTCATCGGCTTTCGGTGCCTCAGCCGCGGGCTCCTCACCCTTGGGCTCGGCCTCCACCGCGACCGCGCCCTCGGCGGGCCGGATCACCGGCATCGGATCCACCGCTGGGCCGCCGAGGCCCCAGGGCGAGTCGGCGTAGACCATGGCGTCTTCGGGCAGGAGCCCCGGCGCGTCGGCGCCCATCGTCGGGTACTCGCGCTCGCGGCGCGCGCGCGCCTCCACCAGATCCACACCCGGCAACCCGAGCTGCGCGGGCTGGTCGCCCTTGTAGGCGTCGATGCGCTCGATGTGGTCGGCGAGGCGCTCGAGGTCCTGGAAATCGCCGCGCAGCACCTCGTCGAGGCCCGTCTCGCGGCGGACGTCGGCGATCGCGCGCTTGGCCTGGCCGAGGAGGCGGCCGGCCATCCGGAGGACCCGCGGGAGATCCTTGGGGCCGACCACCACGATGGCCAGGAGAGCGATGACGAGGATTTCGCCGAAGGACATGGGACCAGGAGGCTCGAACCCCTCGGTCTAGCATGGGCTGCCGCCCGGAAGGCCGTGGTTCTGGTTTGCCCTACGTGCCGCCGCTACGGCGCTGCGCCCCTTCGCGACGTCACTTCGGGCTGCACGGGCCTAGAAGTCGCCGAACAGATCCTGGATGCGGGCGTCGAGCGACACCGCGATCTTGTAGAGCGAGCTGATCGATGCGGACGACTCCGCGCGCTCGATCTGCGAGAGCAGCGACACGCTGAGGCCCGTGCGCCGCGCCATCTGCTTGAGCGTGAGGTTCTTGTCCTTGCGGAAGTTGCGGATGGTGTCGCCGATCGCCTTGTGGAGCTGCTCCTCCGGCGTGCGGGCGAGGCCCTTCTTGCGCATCACCCGGCCGAGCACCTCGCGGAACTCGTCCACGTTGAACGGCTTCTTGATGTAGTCGACGGCGTCGAGCTTCATCGAGGCGACCGCGGTCTCGAGGTTCGGGTACCCCGTGAAGATCACCACCGCGATGTCGCTGTCGACCTTGCGGATGCGCTTGAGCACCTCGATGCCGTCGAGGCGCGGCATCATCAGGTCGAGCACGATGAGGTGGTAGCCGCCGTGGCGGACCTCCTCCTCGACCTGCAGGGGATCACTGAGCGTCTTGACCTGGTAGCCATCCCGCTCGAGGAGCGTCTGCATGTAGTCGAGGATGGCGCGTTCGTCGTCGACGATGAGGATGCGGATGGCAGGCAGCTGAGCCGGCATGGAGGTTCAGTGTA
>JAEUKC010000033.1:0-6698 GCA_016794445.1 Myxococcales bacterium | reverse complement strand
GGGGGCGAGGTTGCTCGTTGCGGGTTGCGCTGCGCGCTCCCCGCGGTGGTGCGTCGGCGGTCGCATGGGCGCATCGTTCGCCTCGTTCCTCTTGGCTCGGTCGTTCGAGCGTGGTGGTACGCTTCGGGCGTGCGAAGGGTGCTGGTCGCGTTCGGGTTGGTCGTGTGCTGGGGGTGCGAGGCGCGGGTGACGCGGCTCAAGGCGCCGCCCGATCCGAAGAGCGTGACGTTCGTCGCGTCGAGCGAGGTGCGTTCGGTGGCCGTCGGCTGGAACGACATCTGCGTGTTGATGGCCGACGGCAACGTCCGCTGCAAGCGCGACTGGCGGCCGGACGGGAAGCGCGGACTCATGAGCTTCGCCTACGTCGCCGGGGTCAAGGATGCCGTGGGTATCTCGGTCGGCATCGAGCACGCGTGCGCGACGACCGCCCAGGGCGCCGTCCTCTGCTGGGGGAGCAACGAAGCCGGGCAGGTCGGGGGGGACGAGGCGGTGGTGCGCATCGGTCGTCCCGTGCCGCTCGACGGTCCCGCGGCCGAGGTGCGCGTCGGCGAGAAGCAGACCTGCGCGCGGCTCGCGACGGGTGCGGTGCGCTGCTGGGGCGCCGTCGCCGGCACCGACCACGCGCCGCCGACGCCGATCGACTGGTTCGCGGACGCGGCCGCGCTCGACGTCTCGACGGAGGCGGTGTGCACCGTCACCAAGGCGGGGGTCGTCCGCTGCTCGTTCGCGGGCGCGCGCCCGCTCGAGCCGATCGCCGAGGGTTCGCTGGCGAGGGCGGTGGCGCTCGGGAGGTTCCGCGGCTGCGCGCTGCTCGCCGACGGGACGGTCCAGTGCTTCCAGCTGCAGCGGCCCGCCAACGCGCCCGTGACCGGGAAGGTCCCCGCCTTCGGCGAGGCGGTACCGAACCTCACCGACGTGGTGCAGGTCGGCGCGGGGCTCTCGCACTTCTGCGCGCGCAAGAAGGACGCCTCGGTGTGGTGCTGGGGCTCGAACAACTACGGACAGCTCGGCCACGGTGACCGCGACGGATCGAACGCGCCGGTGCAGGTCAAGCGGCTCCCCGATGCGCTCGAGCTGTCGGTCGGTGGCGACCGCACTTGCGCGCGCAAGGCGGCGGGCATGGTGGTGTGCTGGGGCGCCGACCTGCTGGCGGACTCCATGTACCGCGCGCTGACCGGCATCCAGTCCGACCCCGGCCCTCCAGGGCCCCATGACTCGCTCGCACCCGAGGAGCTGCGGGTCCCGATGGGAGGCACGCCATGAACCGCCCGATCCTGCTGCCCGCGCTGACGATGTCGCTCGTGTGCGGCGTGCCCTTCGTCGCGCGCGCGGCGCAGCCTCCGCCCGCCGCACCTGCGACCGCCACCCCTCCCGCGGCCGCCCCGGCGAGCGCCGAGACCGAGGAGACGCCGGGAGAGATCGCCGACACCGATCACGAGGCCAACCGGTTGCGGATCGGCGCGGGCTACTTCGGGCGCTTCGACGTGCCGCTCGGCAACCCGGGCGTGCGCGCCGCGGGCGACGTGCAGCCGACCCACCAGATCGGCATGCGCTACTGGTTCCGCCGCCGGCTCGCGTTCGAGGTCGCCCTCGGGGGAGGCGTGCAGTCCGGCTCGCCGAAGACGCTCGCGTGGTCGGCCCGGTTCTCGCTGCCCGTGGCGCTGTTCGTCGAGAAGCACCTCACGCTGTTCGTGGCGCCGACCGTGGCCTACGGGCAGGGCACCGAGACGGTGAAGGGCGACAAGACCGTCTCGCCGATCACGGGCCTCGAGCGCACCCCACCCGATGCGCAGCACACCGGCCTGCGCCTCTCGATCGGCGCGCGCCTCGGGGCCGAGCTCCACCTCGGCTTCCTCGGCATGCAGCGCCTCTCGTTGATCGGCGCCGTCGGCCTCGACGCGAGCTACCTGCGCGGGGTCTCGAGCGCCGCGCCAGCGCCCACCACCAAGGACCCGGACCCGAAGGCGGTCGACTCGCGGTCGAGCAAGGTGTCGCTGCGCACCACGTTCTCGGACGATCCCTGGGCCTCGTTCCTCGGCAACGTGGCGATCGTCGGGTACTTCTAGGGGACCGCGCCGCACGTCTCCACGGTCCGCACGAGGCAGCGACCACGAACGCACTCCGGGGGATAGCCCGCGCAGGAGTGCGCGCCCGCCGAGCCACACGCGGCGCCTTCGAGCAGCGCGGGCGCGCACCGCCCGTCGACGCACCGTGCGGGCGGCGTGCAGAGCGTGAGCTCGTTGGCCGAGAGCGAGCACTTCTCACCCAGCGCGGCCGAGCGCGCGCGCGCGCAGTGCAGCGTGACCGAGCAGAACGCCGCGTCGAAGGGGTCGCACTCACCGAGGCCTCCGCACGCCTGGTCCAGCGCGCGCCGCGGCCTGCACCGGTCGAAGTCGCAGAACAGCAGCCGACCGCAGGGGGCGTTGGGCCCGCAGGCGTCGCCGACGACCCCGGGCCTCTCGCACACCCGCGCGGACGTGCACACGAGCCCGCGCCCGCACGCGCCGCCGACACACGGCTCGCCGACGGCGGGCGCCGCCTGGCACGTCCCGCACGCGGTGTCGTCGCCCCTGCCACAGAAAGTGGTCACGCACTGCTCGTCGAACGCGCACGAAGCCCCGACCAGGAGGCCACCCGGCGGGGGGGCGCAGACGTCGGGGTAACGCTCGAGGAAGGTAGGGCAGGCCATCGTGGAGACCTCCCGGCCGCAGGCCTCGAGATCGGCGAACGTACGGTGAGAGCCGCCGAGACCCGCGCGCCGCAGGCAGTCGTCGCGCAGCTGTGTCGTGCAGAGCGCGCCGAGCCCCACCTCGACCTTCGCGTATTCGGGGGCGCAGGTCTCGAGCCGGGCGCACAGCGTCTGCGCGAGCGCGCCACACGCCGTGGCGCGCGGCGAGGACTCGCGAGCGTCGCCGGCGTCGGCGCGGGGAGCGCTCGGCCCCGGGTCGCACCCTCCGAGCGCCACCACGAGGAGGAGTGCGCGCCTCACGGGCACGCCTGGTACATGCGGAAGGTCTTGTTGGAGCCGCACATCCAGCGGCTCGCCCCGACGTGGCCGATGATGCAGTCGACGAAGGCCTTGGAGAAGTCGCGGATGTCCTTCACCTCGAGCAGACAGCCTTCTGCGTCGAACACCAGGTACAGATCGCCGCACTCGCTGGCCACTGCACTGGCGCAGGTCTCGTAGGCCTTGATGAGCGCGAAGCGCGGGCCGAAGTCGTCGATGGGGCAGTCGCCGGGGCGCGTCGCGCAGGCTGGACCGGGCGCGACCTCCTCGGTGCGGGCCTCGGACGTCGTGTCGAACCGGCTCGCGTCGGGGTCGGTCTCGAGGGCCGAGTCTTCGCTGGCGTCGGCCTTCAGCGATGCGAGCGAAGAGCGGGAGGCGCACCCGGTCCCGGCCCAGACCACGATCGGTGCCACCACGGTGAGGGCGCGGAGGGCGACGCGCACGTTCAGAGGCTATCGTGGGCGGTGGGATTGGTCGAGGCGGCGCGCGATGTTATGGGTGGTCGGGCGATGTCCCGAGGGCCTGCAGCGCTGTGCGCGATCGCGGTGTCGGCGTTCGTCGGCCGCGCCTACGCCGAGGGCGCGGAGGCTCGTCTGCGGGTCGAGGCCGGGCCGCCGATCGACGAAATGCCGTCGGTCGCTGGCGCCACCGGGCTCGTCCACACGGTCAGCGCGCGCACGGGTCCGGTCGGCGCCGTGCGTTCGGCGTTGATGTTCGAGGGCTTCCGGGCGCCCTTCCTGTGCACCAAGGAGCAGCCGTGCGGGGGCCTCGGACGGGCGGAGCGCGCCACGCACGTGCACACGGGCCTCGCCGTCTCGATCGGAACGACGCTCTTCGCGGGCGTGGAGGTGTTCCTGGTCGGTCGCGCCTCGTCGAACCGCAGCTCGGGATCGCGGGTCGCGGGGCTCCCCGACGACGTGCTCGAGGTCATCGGCGACACGACGCTGGGCGTGAAGATCGTCCGCCCGCTGTCGGACGGGTTGCACGTGGGAGGTGCGCTCGAGCTCCTGTTCGGCAGCGGACCAGGGCGGGTGGGGCTCTCGCTCGGCGCGACGAGCGCGCGGGTCCGAGGGCTCGCCACCTACGCGTTCGACGAGGCGGGGTCGCGCGTCCCGCTCCGCCTGCACCTCGGGCTCGGCTACCTGCTCGACAACACCGCGCGACTCGTCGAGGACGTCGAGGCCCAGCGGAGCCTGGACGCGCGTGCGCCGCAGCAGATCAGCCGCATCGAGCGCTACGGTCTCGGCATCAACAAGCTCGATCGCGCGGAGCTCGAGGTCTCCGTCGAGTGGCTCGCGCGCGCACGCCTCCGCCCTTTCCTGGAGTACGGGCTCGCGGTGCCGATCGATCGACGGGGTGCGCCGTGCACCAACCCAGCCGCCTCCCCCGATCCGGCGTTCCGGCCCGACGTCGAGGACTGTGGGCTCTCGTTCGGGGCCCTGCCCTCGCGGCTGACGCTCGGGGTGCGCACGTCTCCGTTCGTCGGAGAGAGCGGGACGATCTCGGTCCTGCTCGGGATCGACGTCGGCCTCACTGGCACCTCACGCTTCGTCTCGGGGCTCGCACCGCAGGCGCCGTACACGATGTGGCTCGGGCTCGCGGCGTCGCTGCAGGCCTCTCCGCGCCCTCCCACGGTGGTGAAGGTCAACGTCGATGTCCCCGTGGTGCCGCCGATGGTCACGCTGCGCGGGTTCGTGCACCCGGTGGGCAAGGCGACGCCGATCGTCGACGCGAAGGTGGTGTACGTCGGCGCCGCGCGGCCCGATCTCTCCACCGATGCCACGGGGCATTTCGGCGACGACGTCCCGCCGGGCACCTACGAGCTCGAGGTCCGTGCGCCTGGATACTTGCCGAACCGCTGCGGCGGGACCGCGGTGGGTCGCGCGCGCAAGGCGAACTCCATCGCCACCCCCTGGCCGCCGGAGCCCGGGCAGGCCAACGTCCTCCTGCTCGACTGTCCCCTCGAGCCGGCGCCGTGAGCCTTCGCCGCGCCGTCCACGATGCGACCCTGCGCGCGAGGGTGATCGACGTGCGTCCGCTGCACTACGCCGCCGGCGCCGACGCGTCCCTCGATCGCCCGGCCCACGTGCGCGCAGGCTCCGCGCTCGCTCGGGTGGGCAGCCGACTCGTGGTCGTGCAGGACGACGCGAGCTTCTTCGCGGTGTGGGACGGCGCCGTCGTCGACTCGGTGGCGCTCCCGAGCGGCGACGGTCAGCGGTCGTTCGACGACGGGCGCGGGAACAAGGCGGCGAAGCTGGACCTCGAGGCTGCGTTCGCTCTCCCCGACGGCACGGTGTTCGCGCTGGGCTCCGGGTCGACGCGTGCGCGCGAGCGCATCGCCGTGCTCGAACCGAACGGTTCCGCGCAGCTGTTCGCGGCGCCGGCCTTCTACGAGGCCTTGCGCGCCGACGCGGCGTTCGCCGGCAGCGAGCTCAACCTCGAGGGGATCGCGCTGTTCGAGGGGGGGCTCGTGCTGTTCCAGCGGGGCAACGGGGCGCCGCGGGGTGAGCTCCTGCCCCGCAACGCGACCGCGCGCGTCTCGCTCGACGGGTGGCGCGCGTTCGTCGCCGGGGGGCCCGTGCCCCCGCTCGAGGACGTCGTCGAGTGGGATCTCGGGCGCATCGACGGGGTGCGCCTCACCTTCACCGATGGCGTCGCGGCGTTCGGGACGCTCCACTACCTCGCCGCCGCCGAGGCCTCGCCCGACGCCGTCGCCGATGGGCCGGTGGCCGGCGTGGCGCTCGGAGTGCTCGGCGAGACGCCGCGCTACGCGATCGTCGAGGACGCGCGCGGACGGTTCCTCGGCAAGGCCGAGGGGCTCGCGTTCGACCCGACCGACCGGCGACGCGCATACCTGGTGATCGATCGTGACGATCCCGAGCGCGCCGCCGAGCTGTGCACCGTGGAGCTGCTCGGGTCGTGGTAGCGACGAGAGCGATTCAGCAGTCGTAGCCGAGGAGGCCGCAGGCGCCTGCGGAGGTGCAGGTCGGCGCGACCTCGCCGTCGACACAGGGCTTGAACGACTTTCCCTTCAGGTGCTTGGGGCGCGCGATGGGCACGGCGGGATACCGTTTGGCCGAGACCCAGCAGTCGTCGACCGACTTGCACGCGACGACCGCCGGCGGCGGGGGCGCGGTGCTCGCAGGCGCGCTCGGCGCAGGCGCGCTCGGCGCACTGGCGCTCACGGGTGCGCTCGCGCTCGGGGGTGTGCTCGTGGTCGCGCTCGGGGTGCTCGTGGTCGCGGTCGGAGCCGGGAGCGGCGGGCTCGTCGGCGAAAGCGCGACGGCGCTCACCGAGGACTCGGGAGCGCCGCCGTCTCGCGTGTCGGGCACTCTGGCCGGCGTGCACGCAGCGAACACGAGCAACAGCAGGACGCCGTTGCTCGCCGGGTTCACGGGAAGATCTCGCGCTCGCGGTAGACCACCGCGATGCGCTGGAGCGCGATCGCGTAGGCGGCGACGCGCAGATCGACCTTCTTCTCCTGGGCGAACGTGACCACCTCGCGGTAGGCGCGCTTCATCGTGGTCTCGAGCTTCTCGTCGACCTCTTCGAGGGTCCACGACTCGCTGCGCTTGTTCTGGACCCACTCGTAGTAGCTGACCGTGACGCCGCCGGAGTTGGCGAGCACGTCGGGCAGGATGGCGATGCCGCGATCGAGGAGGATCTTCTCGCCGAGCGGGTTGAGCGGGCC
>JAEUKC010000006.1:0-26681 GCA_016794445.1 Myxococcales bacterium | reverse complement strand
CACCAGCGCCACGGTGGACGGCGACATGCTGCGCGCGCCGGTCTGCACCGCGGTGTGGCCGATGAGCGTCGGGACCGCGGCGAGACCGACGATGGCCAGGAGCCCGTGGGGAGGCAGCGGGCCCTGGCGTGCGCCGGGCGTGAGCAGCACGGCGGGCAGGAGGAACAGGGCCGCGCCGCCGTAGACGCTCGCCGCGTACACCCGCGCCGGCAACGCCGCGGCGCAGCTCCGCGCGAGGTTCACGTAGAGCCCGTAGACGGCGACCGCGCCGAGCACGAGGAGGTCGCCGAGCAGGCGGTGCTCGCCGGTGCCGCGGCCCGAGGCGACGACCACCGCGCCGGCCGTCGCGACCAGCACCCCGACGCGCTCCAGCGGGCGCGGTACGACGCCGTGGAGCAGCCACGCGAACACGACGACCGACAGCGGCTCGAGCGAGACGAGCGCGATCCCCGCGGGCAGCGAGGTGAGGTCGAGGCCCCACAGGAAGAGCGCGAAGTGCAGCGCGAGCAGGCCCCCGGCGATCACGACGAGGCGTGCGTTCTCCCGCGAGAGGGCGCGGAGGGCCCGCGCGGTCGCGCCCGCGTCGAACGCGGCGAGCACGAGGCCGGCGAGGGCCACGCGACCGAAGGCGACGACCAGCGGATGGGTCGGCCGCGCGAACCGCGAGAGCGGGCCGCTGGTCGCGAAGGCGAGGGCCGCGACGGTGACGAACAGCGCCGGGTGCAGCTTCACGTCGCGTGCTCGCGCGGCACGATCAGGCGCAGCGCGCGGGGGCGCACGTCGATCGTGGCGCGAGGCGTGCCGAGCAGCTCCTCCCCGTCGATCTGGGCCGCGAGCGGCGGGCCGCCCGCGTGCGGCACGAGGGTGAGCTCGATGTGCTGGCCCGAGAGCGCCGTGCTGTGGGTGACCCCGACGGTGGCGAGATCGCGCTCGAGCTGGCCCGTCGGATCGAGGTTGACCATCGCCTTGGAGAGCCAGTCGCGCTTGCCCATGAACGGCACGATCTCGAAGCGGCCGTCGTCGTGGCGCGACTCCGGGGCGAAGACCCACATGCCGCCGTAGATACGGGTGGCCTTCACCACGAGGTCGGTGAGGCCGGTCCAGTGGACGGTCTGCCCGTCGGCCACCACGGTCACGTCGAACTTCTGGTCCTCGACGTACGAGGCGAGGAACGTTCGCAGCGCCGCGCCCGCATACACCGCGTGGTCGCGCAGGATCTCGCGCACGATGGGGATGCTCTCGATGAGGCGTCGGTCCTCGTTGCGCACCTGGAGCACGCGCGGGCTGATGCCCCAGCCGGCGCTGTCGAAGAAGCGCTCGCGCCGCACCACCGCGCCGGCCTCGTCGAGGAGGGTGATCTCGCCGACGTCGAGGCGGGTCTCGCAGCGGCGACGGATCACGAGCACGTTGGCCTCGAGGTCGGCCGGCGCCGAGGACAGGCCGAACGACTTGCCCTGGTCGTTCGCGGTGCCGGTGGGCAGCATCGCGAGCGGCACGTCTTCCGCGCGGCCGGAGTCGAGCAGGCCCTTGGCGACCTCGGCGAACGTGCCGTCGCCCCCCATCGCGATGACCACCGACACCGCGGGGTCGCGCGTGGCCTCGGCCACCGCGGCGACCGTGCCACCTCCGGGGAGCGTCGCGAGGAACCGATGCGGGACGCCCTGTTCGTCGAGCAGCGCGCGGACCCGCTCGATCCGGGCCGCGTTCTTGCCGCTCTGGGCCGTCGGGTTGCCGACCAGGAGGTGCATGACGGCGAGCGTCGTCGATCCCGGCGCCGGGTCAAGGGCCGCGCTTGCGCTTGAGCGTGTTGCGGCCGATGCGCAGGGTCTCGGCCGCGCGCGAGACGTTTCCGTCGAGGTCCTCGAGGGTGGCTTCGACGTAGCGGCGCTCGACCTCCTCTAGCGGGAGACCGAGCGGCACCGACACCGCGCGGCGGGGCTCGGGATCGACGCGCGCGCTGCGCAGGCCGAGGTCGGCGGGCCCGAGGGTGTCGGTCTCCGCGACCACCACGGCGCGCTCGATCGCGTGCTCGAGCTCGCGCACGTTGCCTGGCCACGGGTGCCCGACCAGGGCAGCGAGGGCCGGCTCGCCCAGGGCGAGGCCAGGGCGGTGGTGCCGTCGCGCGTAGAGATCGAGGAAATGACGCGCGAGGGTGACGATCTCGGCCTGCCCGCGCGCGCGCAGCGGGGGCACGTGGATCTCGACGACGCGCAGGCGGTAGTAGAGGTCCTCGCGGAACTCGCCGCGGGCGACCAATGCGGTGAGGTCGCGGTGGGTCGCGGCGATGACCCGCAGATCGGCGCGCAGGGTCTCGCGGCCACCCACGCGCTCGAAGGCGCGATCCTGCAGCACGCGCAGCAGCTTCGCCTGCATGGGCGCGGGGAGCTCGCCGATCTCGTCCAGGAACAAGGTGCCCCCGTCGGCGGCCTCGACCTTGCCGACGACGCGGCGATCGGCGCCGGTGAACGCGCCGCGCTCGTGGCCGAACAGCTCGCTCTCGACGAGCGCGGCGGGCAACGTGGTGCAGTCGACCGTGACGAGGGCGCGGTCTTCCCGCCGCGAGTTGGCGTGGATCGCGCGCGCGAACAGGCCCTTTCCGACGCCGGTCTCGCCCGTGAGCAGCACCGTGGCGTCGGTGCCGGCCGCGCGGCGCACGAGCGCGTAGACCTGCTCGAGGGCAGGGCTCGCGCCGACGATGCGGTTGATCGGCCCGCGCAGGGTGACGCCTGGGCCGTCGGGGCGCGCGGCGCGCAGGGTGGTCGCGTCGAGGGCCTGGGCCACCTGGGCTGCGAGCGCGAGGCAGAACGCCTCGTCCTCCTCGTCGAACGGGCCGCCTCGCTTGTTGAGCACCTGCACGACGCCGCGGATGGCGTGGGGGTCGCGGATGGGCGCCGCGAGCAGCGTGCGCGTGACGTAGCCGGTGGTGGCGTCGATGGCCGCGTAGAACCGCGGGTCGCGCGCGGCGTCGCGCACGTTCACGACCTCGCCGCTCTCGGCCACCCACCCGGCGACCCCCTTGCCGCGAGGGAGCCGGATCTCCGGGATTTCCGGTAGATCCGCGACGTGGGACCGGAGCTCGCCGGTCTCGGCCTCCACGAGGTAGACCGTGGCGCGGTCGGCCTCGAGCGCCTCGGCGATGCGACGGCCCAGCGTCGTGAGCAGCGCGTCGAGAGACACCTCGCGCGCCAGCATGGCGCCGAGGTCGAGCAGGAGGGAGAGGCGCCGGTCGCGCGGCACGGGCGCACAATCTATCACGCGGCCTCGCTCGCCTCCCGGGAAGCGGTCAGCACGAGCCCCTCCCGGGCGGCGAGGGTCGAGGGAAAGAGCGCCTGGGCGCGCGCCTCGAGCTCGCGAACCCCGGCGTCGGTGCGCGTCGGGTCGTGGTGGAACAGCACGAGCTTGCGGACCCCGGCGGCCTTCGCGAGGGCGACGCCCGCCTCGTAGGTCGAGTGCCCCCAGCCGATCCGCGAGGGGCCGCGCTCGCCCGCGTACTCCTCGGGGAGATACTGGGCGTCGTAGATCAAGACGTCGGCGTCCGTGGCGAGCGTGCGCAGGCGACCGTCCACGCACGAGTAGTGCTCGGTGTCCGTCGCGTAGACCACCGACGCGCCTTCGTGCTCCACGCGGTAGGCATACACCGCGTCGGGGTGGTTGAGGCGCGCGGCGGTCACGGTGAGATCACCGATCTGCATCACCTCGCGGTCGCGGATCTCGCCGAACGAGAGCTCCGCCGGCAGGGCGCGCAGGTCCACGGGGAACACCGGGGCGCTCATCTGGCGGCGCAGCGTGTCCTCGAGCGGCACGCCGTTCTGCCCGGCGACGACGCGGACGCGCGCGCCCGGCACGTAGATCGGCCCGAAGAACGGCAGGCCCTGGATGTGGTCCCAGTGCACGTGCGAGAGCAACACCGTGGCCTCGCGCGCGCCCTCGGCGAGCATCGCGTTGCCGAAGCCACGCAGGCCCGTGCCCGCGTCGAGCGCGAGCCGCGTGGTCTTCGAGCGCACCTCGACGCACGAGGTGTTCCCGCCGAACTCCACCGTGTCCGGACCCGGCGAAGGGATGCTGCCACGGACCCCGAAGAAACGAACGTCGATCATGGGCGACTCCTCTGTGGGCGGACCCCGATGCAGGGCCGGCTCGACCACTCCCTCAGCAGGCCGCGTGCCCGCGCGCGAATCGGCCGTTTCCCGCCGGAATCCGCGCCTTCGCGGCCCCTCTCTGATCCGTGGCGAACCACCGCTGGTCCAGGGTGATCGACGCCGCCCGCCGTCGAGGGCAGAGTCGGCGCGTGGAGCTGCCGGACCTCGTCTTGCGACCCATCGGCGTGATGCGGACGCCGTTCACCTCGCGCGTGCAGGCGCCGCGGCAGCCCCGCGCGGCCGAGGGCGTGCGCGGCACCATCGAGCTCCTGCCCGACCACCACTTCGAGGACGCGCTCGCCGACCTCGAGGGCTGGCAGTACGTGTGGGTGATCTTCTGGTTCCACCTCAACCAGGGGTACCGTCCCAAGGTGCTGCCGCCGCGGAGCACCCGGCGTCGCGGTCTCTTCTCCACGCGCTCACCCCATCGCCCGAACCCCCTCGGGCTCAGCGTGTTCCGCCTGGAGCGGGTGGAGGGGCGCGTCGTGCACGTGTCGGACGTCGACGTGCTCGACGGCACGCCGGTCCTCGATCTCAAGCCCTACGTGCCGTGGACGGACGCGATCGCCGACGCGCGGGCAGGGTGGCTGGAGGACGAAGCCGCGCGGCCGGGTGATCCGGTGGGCGACCACGTCGTCGTGTTCGAGCCGCACGCCGTCGAGCAGCTCGCCTCGCTCGGAGAGCTGGGGAGGGAGCTCGAGGAGAAGGCGCGACAGGTGCTCGCGCTCGGGCCGCAGCCGCACGCCTACCGCCGGATCCGGCCGAGCAACGACGGCACCTCGACGCTCGCCGTGCAGGACTGGCGCGTGCGCTTCCGCGCCGATGGCAAGCGGATCGTCGTCTTCGCGGTGCGGAGCGGCTACCGGAGCGAGCAGCTCCTCGAGGAGGGCCGCGAGGTCCACCGCGCGTTCGTCGCGCGCTGGGGCCCTGCGTGAGTGCGCCGTCGTTCGCCTGCGACGCCATGCTCGGAGGGCTCGCGCGGTGGCTGCGCGCCCTCGGCTACGAGGCCACCTTCGAGCACGGGATCGAGGACGGCGCGCTCGTCGAGCAGGCGCGCGCGTCCGGCGCGATCCTCCTGAGCTCGGACCAGCCGCTCTTCGAGCGCAGGCCCGTCAAGAGCGGCGAGGTGCGCGCGCTCTTCGTGCCACGGCACGCGCCCGTGCTCGACCAGGCGGTGTTCGTGCTACGGGCGCTGAGGTTGCCGGTGCGGGAAGTGCGCTGCATGAAGTGCGGCGGTGCGCTCGCCGACGTGCGCAAGCCAGACGTGGCCGGAGAGGTGCCGCCGGGCGCGTACGCCGCGTTCGACCGCTATCTGCGCTGTGAGCGCTGCCGCGGGGTGTACTGGCACGGCACGCACTGGACGCGGATCGAGGCCCAGCGCGCCGAGATCGCGCGTCGACTCTAGCGCTCCTCGCCGGCCTTCGCGTCGCGCCAGGCGCGGATGCCGCCCGCCATCGACCAGACGTTGCGGTAGCCCATCTTCTGGAGCATGTCGGCGGCGAGCGCCGACCGGAACCCGCCCCCGCAGTAGAGGACGATCTCGGCGTCGAGGTCGGGGACGGCCTTCTCGATGTCGCGCTCGAGGATCCCGCGCCCGAGGTGGCGCGCACCGGACGCGTGGCCGTCGTTCCACTCGCGGTCCTCTCGCACGTCGATCAGCTCGAACGCGGTGCCCCGCGCGCGGCGCGCGAGCACCTCTTCGACGGTGGTCTCCCGCACGCGGGACTTGGCGTCTTCGACGACGGCGAGGAAGCGGGTCGAGTGGTCCATCGGATCTCCGGGTCTCAGGGGGTTGCAAGGAGCGGGAGTGCTGCGGCGCGCGGCCGCTTCTCGACGACGAGGTCGGGCGCGAGGACGATCGAGGTCGGGCCGTCGCCCTGCAGGACGACGGGGTGGGCGGGGTCGGGCCCGCGCAGCCGGGCGAGGAAGCGGCCCGTGTTCGCGGTGTCGAGCACCGCGGGTCGTCGCGCGCAGCCGGAGAGGAAGACGTCCGGCGCCACCTCGACGTGGGCGCTCCCGGCCGCCTCGATGCAGTCACCGATCTGGGCAACGCCTCCCGCGCCGGAGGGGACCGCGACGAGCGCGACCGCGTCGATGCTGCCCTTGCTGACGACGGCCCGCCCCGACGTGCCGACCACGAGCCCGGCCCCGCGGGCGCCCTTGATCGCGAACTCGTTCAACGAGGCCTGGCTCGCCTTGCCGAGGACCACCCCGGGCTGGTGACCGTCGACGTAGAAGCCCGGGCCCAGCGTGGCGACCAGAGAGCTCGCCACGAGGCCGGCCTCGGTGCCGTTGGAGAGGAGGGTGGCCGTCGCCGAGAGCGTGCCGCCCTGGAGATCGATCGCCCGGCCGTGGACGAAGTCCTTCGCGAGCGTCCGGTCGACGAGGACCCCCCGCAACGACGTCGCGGCGTCACACAGGAGGAGGCCCGCGCCCCGGGTGTTCACCACCCGCACGTGCGTGAGCGTGACGTCGACCAGGGCCCCGCCGGTCGAGCACTCGCGCATCAGCCCGAAGCCGCCGCCGTCCTCGATCGTCACCCGGTCGAGCGCGAGGCGCACCGTCGGCGTCGCGTGGACGCTCGTGCCGGTGGCGCCGAGGACTCGCACGCCCTGCAACACGACCTCGCCGGTGCCGCGCACGGAGACGCCCTGCGCGCCGACGAGCAGCCCACGGATGCGCACGCGCTCGGTGCTGTTCACCTCGAGCCCGCGCAGGCGCACGCGGGCCTCGCCGGCGCCGTACAGCGAGACGTCCTCGATCGAGAGGGCGGGGTAGTCGCCGTCGCCGAGGCGGGCGCACGCACCGCGCGGCGCGGCCCGCAAGCGGTCGACCTCGGCGGGGCCCGGCACCTCGAGGGTGGTCGCGCAGTCGGGGTCGACGGCGCACGTGCCCTGGCAGACCACGGGGGGCGCGCCCGGGCACAGGTTCCGGTCGACCACCCGCGCGTCGCAGTCGGGCACCTCGCTCGTGGTCTCGGGGAGCGCGCGCGTACCGCAGCCGCCGAACGCGAGCGCGACGAGCAGCAAGGACCCCACGCGCCGCATGCGGGCAGCGTATCAGCTGAGGGGACGCACGTCGTCGAGGCGATCGAGGCGCCGCAGCTCGGGGAAGAGCAGGGCCCAGACGGCCACGACCACGCACGTGAGCACGCCGCCCGCGACGACGGCGGGCACGATGCCGAGCCACGCCGCGCTCAGGCCGGACTCGAGCTCGCCGAGCTCGTTGGAGGCGCCCACGAACACGAGGTTCACCGCGCTCACGCGGCCGCGCATCGCGTCCGGGGTGGCGAGCTGCAGCAGCATCTGGCGAACGACCACGCTCACCATGTCCGCCGCGCCGACCAGCGCGAGCGCGAGCAGGGACAGCCAGAACGACCGCGACAGACCGAACACGATGGTGGCGACGCCGAAGGCGAGCACTCCCCCGAGCATCAGGCCGCCGGCGTGCCGCGCGACCGGGCGCTGCGACAGGAGCAGCGCGGTCACGAGCGCGCCCATGGCCGGGGTCGCCGAGAGGACGCCGAGGCCGCGCGGCCCGACGTGCAGCACGTCCTCCGCGAACGCCGGCAGGAGCGCCACCGCGCCCCCGAGCAGGACCGCGAACAGGTCGAGCGAGATGGCGCCGAGCAGCAGGCGCGCGCGCCCGACGTAGCGGACGCCGGCGAACAGCTCCGTGAACGAGAGGGGTTCCTTGTCGTGGCGTCCGCTGTCGGTGCGCACGAGCGCGAGCTGCACGAAGGCGGCCGTCGAGGCGAGGGCCGAAGCGACGTACACGCCGAGGGGGCCCTTCGCCGCGAGCAAGAGCCCGCCGAGCGCCGGGCCCGCGATCGCCGAGACCTGCCACACCGAAGAGCTGTAGGCCACCGCCGCGGACAGCTCGAGGCCGGGCACGAGGCTCGGAAGGAGCGCGTGGTTGGCCGGCCCCGCGAAGGCCCGCGCCGAGCCGAGCAGGACCAGCACGCCGTACAGAGGAAGGAACGAGTCGTGGTGCACGAGCAGCGCGAGGAGCACGGCCGAGACCACGGTGATCGCGTGGTAGACGACGAGCACCTTGCGCCGCTGGAAGCGGTCGGCGACCTGGCCCGCGGGCAGCGAGAGGAGGAACGCGGGCACGAACTTGGCGAGGCCCACGAGGCCGAGGTGCAGGGGATCGTGCGTGCGCTGGTAGACGTGGAAGCCGATGGCGACGGTCTGCATCTGGCCGCCCAGCACCGAGAGGAGCTTCGCGCCCATGACCAGGCGGAAGTCACGGTGGCGGAACGGTCCCCTCATCGAGCGGACGACCTCCTACCGCATCGAGTGTGGCGCGCGTACGACAGCGGTTCGTTCACGCGCGACGGGTCCACGGCCGTGACGGCCCATTTCGGGCGTGGCATGGATCCTGGAGAGATGCGCTGCCCCATGCCCGCTCGCGCGCTCGGTCGTCTCGTCGTGGCCTGCCTCCTCCTCAGCGTCGGGTGCACGTCGTGGGAGCTCATGGAGCCCAAGGTGCCGCCGGTCGCGCCCTTCGCGGCCATCCCGGCCGGCGTGGGAGAGGTCTGCGCGCTGCGACCGCACTGGGTCGCGGGCGCGGTCACCTTCGTGGTGCGCGACAACGGCTTCCTCGTCGGCGCGACGCGCGGGCCGAGCTACTTCTGCTGGTACGCGAAGCCGGGCCTGCACGTCCTCACCAGCGAGGCCGACGACGTCGAGGAGCTGCGCGTCGACGTGGTGGTGGGCGGCCGGTATTTCCTGCACCAGGGGGTCAAGAACCTGCTCGGCCACGTGACGAGTCCCCTCCGGTGGGTCGGTCAGGACGAGGCGTTCACGATGGTCGAGAAGTGCTCGTACAAGGTGCTCGTCGGCACCCCGGGGCCCGACCAGCCGCCCCCGGCCGCGCCCACCATCCCGGGCGCGCGCAAGAACTGAACACGCGGGAGAACCAACCTCACAACTTGCGCAGGTGCTCGGCGGCCCTCTGCCAGACGAGCTCGTTGTGCGCGGGCGAGGCGATCTGGTGGGTCATCCCCGTGACCGGCAGGAACTGGAACGGTCGGCCCGCCTTGGCGAGCGCCTCCACGAGCTTGAGGCCGTGGGCGAAGTACACGTTGTCGTCGGCGGTGCCGTGCACGACGAGCAGCGGGCGGTGCGTGCTCGGCTGCGCCGCGTAGGTGGTCACCGCGTTCATGTCGTAGACGTGCGCTTGCGTGTCCGGCATGCCGAGGTAGCGCTCGGTGTAGGCGGTGTCGTAGTCGCGCCAGTCGGTCACCGGCGCGCCGGCCATGCCGACCTTGTAGAAGTCCGGCCGCGAAAGCACCGCGAGGGCCGCGAAGTACCCGCCGAACGACCAGCCGTAGACCCCGACGCGGTCGAGATCGAGCTCGGGCATCAGCTTGCCGAGCGCCTGCAGCGCGGCCACGTGGCCGTCGAGCGGCACCTTCGCGAAGGCGTCCTTGAGGGCCCGCTCGAACGCGCGGCCACGCCCCGGGGTGCCCTTGGCGTCGATGCGCACGACGATGGCGCCCGTCGCGTCGGCGAGCCATTGATCGCGCGCGTAGGACGCGCCGTCGTCGGTGACCTGCTGGTGGTGCGGTCCGCCGTAGGCGGCGTCGATCACCGGGTACTTCTTGCCCTTCGCGAAGCCGACCGGGAGCAGCACCGAGACCCGCAGGGCATCGTCGCCGACGGCCAGGAACTGGATCGCGCGGATCGCCGGGTGCTCCGCGGCGGCCGGCAGCGGGACCTTGCGCTTGCCGTCGACGGAGCGCGCGTGCCACGCCCGGTGCCCGGCGCGGTCGCCCTCGTAGCCGGCGAACACGGTGCCCGTCGGACCCATCGCGGGCAGGGCGAACGTGGCGTCGTCGAGCGGCACCGCCTTGGCGTCGCCGCCGGCGAGCGGCGTCGCGAACAGGCCGCGCTGGGTGGGCTCGGTGGCCCCCGCGAAATAGGCGATCCGGGCCTTCGGGTCGACGCCGACCAGGGCGCGATAGCCGGGGCTCGACAGCGTGCGCAGGAGCTTGCCGTTCTTGTCGTGCAGCTCGAGCTGCGGCGCGCCGCTCTGCTCCGACGACCAGAGGAACGTGCCGTCGGCGAGCACGCGCGGGACGCTCGGGTCGACGTTGATCCAGGCGTCGTCCTTCTCCTCGACGAGCACGGTGGTCGCGCCGGTCTTGGGGTCGACGCCGAGCAGCGCGCCGGTGCGCTGGGCGCGATCGAGCACGTGGAGCGCGAGGAGCCCCGCCTTGAAGGTGACCTGCGCGACGTAGGGGAATTTCGCGCGATCCCAGTCGATCCAGGTGGTCTTGCCGCCCTTCTTGCCGACCAGCCCGAAGCGGACCTCGGCGTTGGTCTTGCCCGCGCGCGGGTAGGGCGTGCGGTCGGGCGCCTTCTCGGGGTGTGCCGGGTCGGCGATGGTGAAGCGCTCGACCTTCTTGCTGTCGACCTCCTCGTAGAGGAGCTTGTCGCCGTCGGGGGACCACCAGAACCCGCGGGTGCGGTCGAGCTCCTCCTGGGCGACGAAATCGGCGAGCCCGTGGCTCAGGTCGTCGTTGCTGCCACTGGTGACACGGATCTCCTTGGCCTTGTCGTCGAGGCCCACGATCCAGAGGTCGCCGTCGCGCACGAACGCGACCTCCTTGCCGTCGGGCGAGAGGCGCGGGTCGAAGGCGGAGCCCTTGCCTGTCTTGGCCTCGACGCGCCCGCCGGTCTTGCGGTCCACCACGAAGACGCGGCCCGACAGGGGGAGCACGACCTGCTTGCCGTCCTCGGAGAGCTCGAACGAGGTGAACCCGCTCGCGGTGATGCGGAGGCGCTCGCGACGCGCCTTCTCCTCGGGGGAGAGCTTCTCGCCCTCGGCGCCGAGCAGCTTCTCGGGCGAGAGGAGCTCGCGGGTGACGCCGGTCGCGAGGTCGGTCTCGTAGAGCGCCTGCTTCGGGTCGCGCGCGGCAGAGCGGAGGAACAAGACGGCCGTGTCGTCGGGCGTGAGCGCCACGTTGCGCGGCGTGCCGAGGCGGAACGCGCGGGTCTGCGCGTAGGTCTCGAGGAACTTGGGGTCGGCGGTGGAGATGACCGTGACCGGTGGGGCAGCCAGCGGGAGCGCCGACGCGGCGGAGCTCTTCGGCGAGTCCGTGCTGCAGGCCCCGAGCGGCTCGGGCGCCTTCGCCCCGGCGCACGACAGGGCCGCGACCGCGGCGAAGAGGCACGAGATCGAGGGGAAGAGCGCGTGGCGCGGCATGGAGCCGGCACGCTAGCCGGATCAGGGACAGCTGTCCTTGGGGCAGGTGCCCGCGCCGTTCAGCGGCACGGCCTTGAGCCCGGTGATCTTCGCGGGCACGGTCTCGAACCCGAGCCCGAACGAGATGGCGTTGCAGTCGCCCGTGCCGGCGGGGTCGTCCGCCGGGTTGCGGGTCAGATCCGCGATCGCGCAGACCTTGGTCTTGAGACCGGCGTAGAACGGCGTGGCACAAAGGGGGATCGTCGAGACGACCAGTCGCCCCATCGTCTCGAGCATGCTCTCCATCCGGATGCGGAGGCCGAGCTGGCCCTCGACCAGCCGGAACGACCCGCGACCGTCGGGCACGATGCGGGCCGAGAGGATGCCCTGCTCGGACTGGAGCCCGAGGGGCCCGACGGCGCTGGGCAGGATGACGGAGATGCGGCCCAGCCGCTGCGAGACCAGCACGCCGCCGACGACGTAGGCGTCCTCGTCGACGAAGGCCCACGGCTCGGTCGGGCTCCCCGCGTCGACGACCGAGGCCGGCTCGATCGTCCAGCTCCACTCGTCGGAGGCGCCACTGTCCTCTGCGTCGCCCGCGTCGCCATCGGCCTTGGTGTCGGCCTTGGTGTCGGCCTTCGCGTCGCTTCCGGCGTCGCCCGTGGGCGTGCCGAGCCCGGACGCCACGTAGACCGTGGCCTTGACCGCCCGGTCGTCGGGCCCGCCGTTGTAGTTCTCGACGCGGACCAGCAACCCGAAATCACCCTTGGCGATCGCGGCATTGATGTCCTCCTCGCTGAAGCCCTTGGCGATGACCACGAGGCTGTCCAGGAAGCGATTGATCGCGACGTCGCGCCCGCCGGGCTCGTCGCACAGACCAGCCTCGCCCGCGTCGACCTTGCTCGCGCAGGAGGCGCCCTCGCCGAGGCAAGTGCAGTGCTGGTCGAGGTCGAAGCCCACCTTGCCCCCGTTGAGCGTCACGCTGCGCATGCCGACCAGGAACGAGACGTCCCCTGCCGCCCCGGGCGTCTCCGTCGCGGGTCGCGCGGGCGGGCGCGCGGCGTCGGCGCACGTCGAGACGACCCCCGAGTCGACCTCAGGAGCCCCCGTGTCGGCGCGCAGCTCGGGCGCCTCGATGCCGACGAGGGCGTTGCACGCGAGCCAGAAGGCCGGCGCGGCCACGAGCAGGGCGGGGAGGGCGCGCTTCACCACCGACCTCCGACCCCGACGAAGGCGAGTCCGGGCGCGAGGGTGACCGAGGCCTTGGGCTCGCTCGTCCCGGGAGCGCCGAGGACCCACAGCGCGACGCCGGTCCCGAGGCCGAGCGCGCCGACGACGAAGGCGACCGTCGAGACGTTGCCGGCGATGCGGGCGTCGGTGCGCAGCGTGTAGCCCTCGCCGTTGCAGGCGTTGCCCTCGCAGTGGGGGGCCGAGCTGTCGTTCAGGCGGATCGCGTGGAGCCCGAAATAGGTGCCGAGGCCCACGCCGACCAGGCCCACGGCCGCGGCGCCGATCGCGACGATGCGCTTGCCGCCGAGCCCGGTCGGGGGCGGCGGCGTCGGAGGCGCGACGACGACGGCCGGCTTCTTCTTCTCGACGAGCGCCGGGACGGTGACGGTGAGGGTCGCGCCGTCGGGCCCGAGCGTGACCTTCTGCTCCCAGGGTTCGTGGCCGGGCGCCTTCGCGGTGAAGGTGTAGGTGCCCGGGTCGAGCGAGACGGCCGTGCCGAACTGGCCCTTGCCGATGACGCTGCCGTCGCGGGAAATCTCGAGGCCGGGCACCTCGGCGGTGACGACCACGGCGAGGTGCGAGACCTTCGGCTCGAGCTTGGCCGCGCGCGCGCGGGCCTCCTTCTCGCGAGGGAACTCCTTCTTCTGCTTGGCGGCCGCCGCGACGTCCAGGTAGAGCGCCCACGCGCTCGCGGTCTTGCCGAGGTTCTCGTAGCACTCGGCGAGGTTGAACCGCATGCCGATGCCAGGGTTGAGCCGGACGCCCTCCTCGAGCTTGGGGCAGGCCTCGGCGAACTTGCCGGCCTTCATGAGCTTGCGCCCCTCGTCGAACAGCGTGCGCGAGGCGGCCACGTCTTGCGGCGAAGGATCGGCGAGGGCGAGGCCGGTCGTCAGGAGGACCGCGAGGATCGCTGCGCGCGGAAGGCTCGGGGAAGAAAGCAGCATCAGTTCGGGTCGTCGAAGTATGGGCTGCCCACGGTCGGTTTCCCAGGCTTCTGCGGGATGGCCTTGGGTTTCGGGGCCACGCTCGGCTTGGTGCTCGTGCTCGTGCTCGTGCTCGCGCTCGGGGCGACCGGTGTAGGCGCGGCCGCGACCGCGGGGAGGGCGGTGGCCGACGTGACGACGGCGGCGGCGGTGTCCTTGGAGCCCGCCGGACGCGGCTCGTCGCGTCCGGAGAGGACGATGGTGGCGCCGACGGCGGCGGCGACCGAGAGGCCGCCGAGGCCGATGACCAGCGCGGCCCGCGAGCGATGCGGTGCGCGGAGCGAGGCGGTCGTGAGCCCGCGGATGGTGGTGGCGCCTTCGGCGCGGAGCGGTGGGAGCTGGAAGTCGCCGGAAGCCTCCGCGTTCTGCCGCGCGCGCTGCTCGGCGTCACGGACGACCCGCCGCAGCCGCTCGAGCCGGGCCATGCCCGCGAGCCCGAGGCAAGTGGCGAGCGCGAGGGCCAGATCCTCCACCGTGCGGAAGCGGCGGTTCGGGTCCTTGGCGAGGCAGGTGCGCACGATCCCGTCGAGCTCGGGCGAGACGTCGGAGCGGAACATCGAGAGGGGACGCGCTTCCTCCTCGAGCACCTTGATGGTGAGCTCGGTGATGGTGTCGGCGTGGAACGGCACGACCCCCGTGAGCAGCTCGTAGAAGATGACGCCGAGCGACCAGATGTCGGAGCTCGGCCCGGCGGCGCGCGCGGACCGCATGATCTCGGGGGCCATGTAGACGGGCGAGCCCATCAGCGTGCGCGTCTGGGTGAGCGAGAGATCGTCGGGCTCCGCCACCTTGGAGATGCCGAAATCGAGCACCTTGAGGCAAGGGCTGCCGTCGGCGCGCCGCGCGAGGAAGAGGTTCGCGGGCTTCAGGTCGCGGTGCACCACGCCGACCGCGTGCGCCTCGCCGATCGACTCGCAGGCGTCGAGCAGGTAGCCGAGCGCGTCCTCCACGGGCAGCGGGCCGTCCTGCATCAGCACCGCCGAGAGGTCCCGGCCGAGGAGGTGCTCCATGACGAGATAGGGCGCGCCGCCTGGTTGCTCCCCGAGATCGAGCACGCGCACGACGTGCTCGCTGCGGAGGCGGCTCGCGGCGCGCCCCTCGCGGAGGAAACGCTGCACGTCGGCGGTGGTGCGCGCGGCCTGCGGCAAGAGGAGCTTGATCGCGACCGTCTCGCCGAGGCGCTGGTGACGGGCGGCGACGACCACGCCCATGCCGCCCACCCCGAGGACACGCTCGACCCGGTACTTCCCGTCGATGAGGTCTCCGGGGCGCGGGGTGGACCCCGCCCCGTCCGGGCCCTCACCCGAACGCCCGGACCCTCGTCGGAACGGCCACATCTGGGTGCCATTGTGAAGGACCGGGGCCGATCCGTACAGTCTCGGCAAGGTGACGCCGGGGCCCCGCTCGGTGATACGTTCGGGGGAGGAGACGCGCATGCCCGGACGAACGATCGACACGACCGACAAGATCGAGGAGCTGCGTGGGCTGATCGAGCAGGACGACGCCACTCTGTTGCTCGAAGCGACGGAGCGCGCCTCCCTCGCGCTCGAGTTCCGGGCGAGCGACGCCATGATCGGCCTGCCGGAGGTCGAGGACACGCTGGTCGGCGAGCTGACCGAGCTCGTGGGCCGGGCGCTCGCTCGGGCCGCCGCGCTCGGCTCGGCGGAGGGCACGATGCGCCTGGCCGAGCGCGCCTTCCAGACCAAGGACGACGTGATGGGCGCGGCCGCCCGCGTGCACCTGCCCACGATCGGTCCCGCCGAGCCCACGGGGCGCGCCAGCTACTACCACGCGCTCCTGTGCTTCCACGGAATCGGGGGTCCTGAGGACCTCGAGGCCTGCGTCGCGCTCCACCGCGACGCCGCGCAGAAGGGCTGGGCCGACGCGATGTTCGAGCTCTACGCGATGCTGTCGCGCGGGCTCGGCTGCGATCCCGATCCGAACGAGGCGATCGCCTACTGCCGGATGGCCGCCGAGGCCGGCCACCCGCGCGCGATGTACAACCTCGGCGCGTTCCACGCGACGGGCAACGGGGCGCCGCTCGACGAGGGCGAGTCGGTCCGCTGGTACACCGCCGCAGCGGAGAAGGACCACGCGCGCGCCGCGGCCACGCTCGGCCTGATGAGCTGGACGGGGCAGGGGGCGCCGCTCGATCACACGAGGGGCGTCGCGTGGCTGGCCCGTGCCGACGAGCTCGGGTTCGACTGGCGCCCGCTCGCCGAGGCGATGGGCGTCGATCCCGAGGAGATCGAGGGCGACGGCGCGAGGACCCTGCCCCCGCCACCGGCCGCGCCGAAGAAGAAGGCCGCGCCGAACAAGAAGGCCGCGCCGAAGACGAAGGCGGCGCCGGAGAAGAAGGCCGCGCCGAAGAAGAAGGCCGCGCCGAAGAAGGCCGCGCCGAAGAAGAAGGCCGCGCCGAAGAAGAAGGCCGCGCCGAAGAAGAAGGCCGCGCCGAAGAAGAAGGCCGCGCCGAAGAAGAAGGCCGCGCCGAAGAAGAAGGCGAAATCGCGGCGCTGACCCCGGGTCCCTGATCAGGTGAGGCCCTTGCGGGGCCGCGGCAGCTGGTACTGCTCGAGCCGCGAGACGAGCGTGCGGCGCGAGATGCCGAGCAGCTTCGCGGCCTGCGTCTGGTTGCCCGCGCACTGCTCCAGCGCCTTGAGGATCAGATCGCGCTCCGCCTGCTCCATCCCGCTCTTGAGGGGCGAGGCCCAGGGGCCGGTCTCCTCGGCGTCGGGTGGCGGGAGCGTCGGCCGGCCCGCAGGCACCTCGTCGTGGGCGAACTCCGCGGGCCGCCGCGAGGGCGGGGCGATCGGGGCTGCGCGCGGCGCAGGCGTAGGCGGCAGCGAGCGCCCGGTCGCGCGCGCCGGCAGCTGCGCACCGACCATCTTCTCGACCGGCAGGTGCTCGGGGCCGATCGCCTCACCGCCCGCGAGCAAGACCGCGCGCTCCATCACGTTGCGCAGCTCGCGGATGTTCCCCGGCCAGGCGTAGCGGCGGAGGATCTCGATGGCCTCGCGCCGCAGCTCGGGCACCGGGCGGCCGTTCTTCTTGCAGGTCTGGGCCATGAGGGAGCGCGCGAGCGGCTCGATCTCGACCGGCCGTTCGCGGAGCGGCGGGATGACCAGCGGGATGCCGTTGAGGCGGAAGAAGAGGTCCTCGCGGAACGTGCCCGCGGCCACCTCGGCCTCGAGATCGCGGTTGGTCGCCGCGACGAAGCGCACGTCGATCTCCTTCGGCTTCACCGAGCCGACGCGGGTGACCTTGCGCTCCTCGAGCACGCGCAGGAGCTTGACCTGCGTCGCGGGCCCGAGCTCACCGACCTCGTCGAGGAAGACGGTGCCACCGTGCGCGGACTCGAGGAGGCCGGCCTTGGCCTGGACGGCCCCCGTGAACGCGCCGCGCTCGTGGCCGAACAGCTCGCTCTCGAGCAGGCTCTCGCTCAAGGCGGCGCAGTTGAGCTTCACGAACGGCTGGTCGCGGCGCGGCGAGCGCTGGTGGATCGTCTCGGCCAGGATCTCCTTGCCGACGCCGGTCTCGCCGAGCAGCAGCACCGAGATGGTCGAGTCTGCGATGCGCTCGGCGAGCCCGTAGAGCCGCACCATCGTCGGGTCCTGCACGACGATGGCGGCCGCGGCCGCGGGGATCGAGGCGCTCTTCTTGGCGTCGCCCTCGCCGAGGAGGCGGCTGTTCGCGCGGAACAGGAGCGTCTCGGGGTTGCGACCGTCCTCGGGGTAGTGGGCCCCCCCCACGCGCGCGACGACGCCGCGATCGGAGAACCCGGCGAGCAGCCGGCGCCGCGCCTCGTCCGACCTGGGGCGATCGACGTCGATGAGCAGCACCTCGTACTCGGCGGGCCCGTACGCAGCGACGAGGTCGACCGTGCGCGTGCACTCCGCGAGCACCTCCTCGGGGATGCCCTTGGGCGCGTCCTCGACCTGGACCCGGAGCACCGCGAACGCCCCGCGGCTCCGCTCGGCGCGGGCGCACTCCTCCTCGAGGAACATCTCGAAGTTGCCGTGGGGCCACAGGCGCCGCGGGCGCGAGCCGCTCGACGCGCTCTGCACGACGAGCGTCGCCGAGCCGACCTTGATCACGGTGTCCGGGGTGACGGGCACCGGCAGCCCCGGCTCGAGGCGTCGGTCGAGGAGCTCCGCGGTGCGACTCATGTCGGTGGCCTGCGGCGTGAACAGCTTCGCGTCGGCGATGCGCGTGCCGTTGGCGCTCCCGAGGTCTTCGACCGTGACCCGGCCGGGCCGGACGTGGAGGATCACGTGGCGCCGCGAGATCGAAGGGTCGTCGATGCTCACGTCGTTCTGCGGCGCGCGCCCGATGCTCACGTCGCCGTCGTCCGGCAGCGGGTGGGTCTGCACGGTCTTGTCGGCG
This sequence comes from Myxococcales bacterium, assembly GCA_016794445.1. Lineage (GTDB taxonomy): Bacteria > Myxococcota_A > Polyangia > Polyangiales > JADJMO01 > JADJMO01. The sequence goes on along the minus strand of JAEUKC010000006.1, from coordinate 8,752 downwards.
ATGACCAGGAGCACGTGCCTGCGTCCGCGCGGCGTCCGGGGATCGTCCACGAGGAGGCCACGTTACGGCCAAAGGCCGGAGCGAGCAAAACTTGCTTCGGTCGCTCCCGGACCGTCCCCGTCCAGTCCTCCGCTCCGGGCGTCGGCACGGGTCGGAGGATCGACGGACGGGGCCGCGGCTGCGCGACGCCGCGCTGCACAACCGCTTGTGCGACGCCTTGCGCAAGTCGCGCAGAGCCCTGGAAATCAAGCTCGATTTCGCGTACGATCAGAGCTGATCGTGGCTGGCCCGCCTCTTGCGGAGGGGGGCGCATGCACTCCCTCCGTCTGCTCTCCCGTCTCGTGCTCGCCGGCCTCGCGTTGCCGTCGGCCGTGTTCGCCGTGGGCCTCGGCTGTCAGACTGCGCAAGGCGGCTACGACCCCGCTCCGCGCGCGACCGTCGAGGGTGGCTCCGAGAAGTGCGTCGTCCGGTTCGTCGAGGGCGACGAGAAGGCCGAGCTCTCGAGCGCCGAGAAGAAGTTCGACTTCAAGGCCGGCGGCCGCCGCACGCTCTACCTCAACCGGTTCGGCGGCACCTACGCGCCCGGCACCAACAACTCGTCGACCAACCGGTCGTCGATCGCGAGCTACACCGCCAAGATCCCCGCGTACGCCAAGGGCGATGCGCGGTGGAGCAAGCTGCTCTCGTGCGTGCAGGGGCAGTTCGCGCGGTGGAACCTCGAGGTCACCGACAAGGATCCGAAGGACGCCGTGCACATCGAGGCGGTGGTGGGGGGAGTCGCGGGCAACCTCGGGCTCTCCGCCGGCATCGGCGGCATCGCACCGATGACCGGGGACTGCGACAACCCGGTGGTCGAGCGCGCGATCGTGTTCGTGTTCAGCCAGTCGTTCCCCGACGACCAGGAGGAGTGCCAGGTGGTGGCGCACGAGGCCGGCCACGCGCTCGGCCTCGACCACGAGTACCTGTGCGCCGATCCGATGACCTACCTGCGCGACTGCGGGGAGAAGAAGTTCCAGGACAAGGCCGCGTCGTGCGGTACGTACTCGCCGCAGAGCTGCACCTGCGGGAGCAAGCAGAACAGCGTGAAGCACCTCGACACCGTGCTCGGCCCGCCGGCCGCGCCGGAGCCGCCCGACGGTGGCGCGCCCCCGCCGCCGGTCACCGATGGAGGTGCGCCCCCGCCGCCCGTGTCCGACGCGGGCACCGACGGCGCACCGCCTCCGCCGCCCCCGCCGACCGGGGACACGACCGGCCCGACGATCACGCTCCTGTCGCCGAGCGACGGCGAGAAGCTGCCCGAGTTCAGCACCGTCACGGTGAGCGCCAAGCTCGAGGATCCGAGCGGCGTCGGCAAGGCGGTGCTGCGCTGGAGCATCGGCGCGAAGGTCACCGAGATCGACTGCGCGAGCCCGTTCTTCGAGGTGTCGTGCACGGTGACGGGGGCGACCTACACGTGGAAGATCCCCGCCGGCAAGGGCGCGCGCACATGGTCGATCGTCGCGGTCGACGGCAAGGGCAACAGCTCGACGTCGGCGGCCCGCGGCCTCGCGCTCGGTGACTCGACGCCGCCTCCGCCCCCGCCGCCGCCCGACGATGGTGGAGCGCCGCCGCCGCCCGACGATGGAGGAGCGCCGCCTCCGCCCGCGAAGGACGGGGGAGCTCCCCCGCCGCCCGCGAGCGACGGCGGAGCACCGCCCCCGCCGGTGAGCGGCGCGCCGATCGCCTCGCTCGACGGCCCCGCCGAGGGCGCCGCGTTCGCGCCGGGCGCCAGCATCCCGGTGCGCGTGAGCGCCAAGGCCACGAGCGGCGCGATCGCCAAGGTGCAGCTCGTGTGGAAGTCTCCGTCCGGCGACACGGGGTACACGCTCGACGCCGTCGCCAGCGGCGTGTTCGGCATCGACCTCGATCTGTCGCCGTCGGCGAGCGCCGGCCCCCGCACGCTGGTCGTCACGGTCACCGACGACGCTGGCCGCAGCACCAAGCTCACCCGCATCCTCTCGGTGGTGCCGTGAACGGACGGCCCATCGCCTGGTCGCTGTTCGTGCTCGTCACGCCGGCCTGCGTGGTCGGGACGATCGACGGACCCCCTGCGCCGGCGTTCCAGCGCGACGGAGGCGCGAGCCACGGCAACGACTGGGACGCCGAGGAAGACCCGGGCGCGCCGCCGCCCGAGGACGAGCCCGACGCCGCGCCGACCAAGCCCGACACCAAGCCGGCCGACACGGGCGGAGGCGCACCCCCTCCGCCGAGCGACGGCGGAGGCGCACCCCCTCCACCGAGCGACGGGGGAGGCGCGCCCCCTCCGCCGAGCGACAGCGGCGCCGCCGACACGGCTCCGCCGCCCGACACCGCGCCGCCCTCGACCACGTATCCATCAGGTCCTTATGGATCGAGCGTCGGGAGCACGTTCCCGAACCTCTCGTTCAACGGGTACCGCGACGGCACCGGCTCCTGGGTGCCGGTCACCATGGCCGACTACTACGATCCGACGGGCGCGCGGGGCATCACCGGGGTGCTGATCATCGTGTCCGCCTCGTGGTGTGGCCCCTGTCAGGAGGAGGCCAAGGCGCTCCCCAAGATCTACCCCGGCTACAAGGCGCGCGGCGCCCGGTTCCTCGGCGGCCTCATCGAGGACAGCTACCGCAACCCGGCCACGCAGAAGAACGTGGACTCGTGGATCAAGGCGTTCTCGACCAACTACGACATGGTCGCGGACGGCAAGAGCTCGCTGCTGCCGCCGGGCAGCGTGGGCATCCCGTACAGCATCGTCGTCGACCCGCGCACGATGAAGGTCAGCAAGACCTGGTCCGGCGCGGACCCCTCGGCGACCAGCATCCCCCAGCTCGACACCGTGATCGCCAAGAACGGCGGATGAGGAAGAACATGCGCAAGGTCCTGCTCCTCGGTCTCCTCTGTCTCTTCGCCGCCTGCGCGCGGGGTGGCGCCGACGACGGCGCGCCGGTCCCGCCCGACAGCGACGAGATCGCCCCCGCGCCGCCCGGTCGCGTGGCCCAGGCTGCCTCGGTCCTCTACAAGGGCAAGCCCGGCGACAACGTCACATGGCTCGACTGGCCCAAGCAGAAGTCGCTCTCCGGGAGCGACTGGGGCTCGATGTTGACCGACATCGAGAACCACCTGCCCGCCAGCTATGGCACGACCTACCGGGACAGCGACAAGCTCACCTGGGGCCACGAGACCTCGCACGGCATCCACGCGCACATCCGCAACGCCAACTACGTGAGCGGCAAGCCGCGCAACGCGCTCTACGTCGGCGGCGACAAGGCCGCGCTGATCGACGAGCCCAAGATCCGCAAGTCGCAGGTGGCCGCGTTCATCCCGAGCTCGCTGCGCGGATCGCGGTACTCGCTCTACGTGGTCGGTCAGACCGCCTGGGACGACACGCCGCTCTACCTGTGGGACGAGTGGAACGCCTACGTGAACGGCGGTGCGGTCGGGACCGATCTCGTCGACAGCGGCCTCTTCTCGGGTGGCTGGCGCGACGGCGTGAACGGCCAGCTCGAGTTCACCGTCTACGGGATCGCGGTCGCCATGGCCGTCGAGAAGTACGACCCCGCCTACTTCGCGAGCAACGTGCAGTTCTTCGAGTTCCTCGCCTTCGAGGCGCGGCGCGCGATGACCATCTACCGCAAGGGCGCGGTGATGACCCCGTTCAAGTGGGCCGAGCAGGACGCCTATTACGCCAAGATGCGCACCGCGCCCGACGCCGCCGAGTGGCGCGCGTTCGCCGTCCGCGTGTTCGGCGAGGACTTCGTGAACGAGGCGATCTTCGGCGACCCGCCGAAGCCCTCCGAGCCCGACGCGGGGCCGAAGCCCGAGCCCGACGCAGGCCCGAAGCCCGATCCGGGCGCGGACGCGGGGCCCCCGACGGCCGACGCCGACGGCGACGGCGTGCCGGACGCCCAGGACCTCTGCGCGGGCAGCGCCGCGGGCGCCAACGTGTGGACCTACGGCGAGTGGATCGGCTGCGCCGCGGGGCAGCGCCGCAACGCCGGCCCGTTCGGCGGCGCGGACAGCGACGGCGACGGCGTCGTCGACGCCAAGGATCGCTGCAGCAAGACCCCCGCGGGCGAGCGCGTGTGGACCTACGGCGACTGGATCGGCTGCGCGACCGGCCAGCACAAGGACTGACGCCATGGAGAGGCTCGCGTTCGAGATCCCCCGGGGCGTGCTCGCGTCACACGCGGGCACGCACCTGGTCGTCCACCTCGCCTGGGAGACCCACGCGGAGCGGTCGCTCGTCTGCGAGGACGGCTCGCTGGCCGCGGCGCTGCGGGCGGCGGCGCGGGAGCTCGCGTGCGTGGTGCTCGCGGCCGGCCACACCGACCGCGAGGTGCACGCGCTCGTGCGCTATCCACCGACGCTGTGCGTGTCCGAGCTCGTGGAGCGGCTGAAGGACGTGTCCGCCGCGGCGTGGCGGGGGGCGCGGCGGAGGCGTCCGATGTGGAGCAGCGGCTACGTCGCGCGCAGCTGCGACCCATCGCGCGCCGAGGTGCGGGCCGCGTGGATCGGTCGCCTGGCTCCGGCTCCACCCGTCGTGTCATGATGGGTGGATGTACCTTCCGCTGACCCCTTGCCCTTCCTGTCGTCGCCACGCGCGCATCGAGGACGGCGTGTGCCCGTTCTGCGCGACCGCGCTGCCGGAGAGTGCGCGCGCCCTCCCTTCGCCCGGCCGTCGCCTCGCGCGCTCCGCGGTCGTCGTGCTCGCCGGCTCGCTCGCCGTCGCTGCGTGCGGTGGCAGCGAGACCACGGAGACCAAGACCGACACCGGTTCTCCGGCCGACGGCTCGATCGACACGGGGATGGGCACGCTCTACGGCCTGCCGCCCGACACCGGGACCGTCGACAGCGGCACGCCGGACTCGGCGTCCGATGCGGCGAAGGACGGCGACGGCGGCCCCGACGACACCGGTGGTCCCGCGCCCAAGTACGGTGGGCCGCCGCCGCCCGACGCCGGTTAGCCGCCGTTCGCCTTCACCACCGCGTCGAGCGCGGGCAGGGCGCCGTCGGGCTCGGCCCCGCGCGTCGCGGCCACGACGCGCATGGTGCGCGGGTCGATGGTGAGATCGACAGGGAGAGCGATCGCGCCGCCGAACGGGGGCACCAGCGAGAGCGCGGGGTCGATGGCGACCGCATAGGGGATCCCGAACGCGCCCTTCCACTGGTCGGCCGTGGCCTGCACCGCCGCCGCGCCCGTCGCCGTCTGCACGAGCGCCGTGAGGAACCGCGCGCCGCGCGCCTTCCACGTGCTGCGGTAGGCTTCGGGCAACCAGGTCGCTTGCGCCTTGCAGACCCCGCACCATTGCGCGGCCACGACGAACAGCACCCCCTTGATGCCCTTCTTGCCGTCGGGGTCGAAGTAGTCGCGGGTGGAGATCGATTCCCACGCGGTGCCTTCGTCGCGATACCCGGTCAGGACGAGCGGCGGGACGATCTGGCCGGGCAGCAGCCCGTAGGGACCTTCGGGATACCCGTCGGTGATCGGAGGCGGCGTCGCGTCCCAGCGCACGGGGCCGGTGTCGTTCACGCGCGCGTCGAACGCCGCGCCGTCGGAGAACGCGCTGTCGGGGAACGCCTCGTCCGGGGGAGGGGGCGCTCGCTCGCTGCACGCGAACGAGCAGCTGGCGAGCGCCAGGACCGACCACGACCTCATCCCCCCAGTATACGGGAACAAACGGCGGCGCTCGTAGGTCGGAGCGCGGGAGATCCCTCCGGGCTCTCGTCCGTAAGCATCGGCACGGGGCCCCTTGTGGGTGCTCCGGGGGAGAGCTCGCATGCGTCGCTGGTTCCTGGGTGCCCTGTGTGTCGCGGCCATCGCATCGACGGCGCCCGTCCACGCCGAAGACGCGCCCTCGAGCGTCAAGGAGCTCGACGCCGTCGCCCAATGGCTCGCCGCCCGGAAGGCCAGCAAGTGCACCGAGCGGTGCTTCGTCCTCTCGAAGCTGGAGCTGGGTGGCTCGGTCGAGACCGGCACGCTCACCTTCCAGCTCACCGGCACCGCGCTCGCCGAGCACGCGGTGGCGGTGCCGCTGTTCGGCCCGCCGAACAAGGTCCGGCTCGAGAACGTCACCGACGGCGACAAGCCGGCCGCGGTCGGCTTCGAGGGCGATCACTACTACGTGATGACCCGCGGCGGCGAGGGCGGTCGCTTCACGGTCAAGGGGACGCTGCACCTCGAGGGCGACCGCGCGCTCTCGATCCCGGGGCCGCTCAACGTGCTCGACGCCCACCTCGAGAAGGGCCGGGTGGTCGAGGGCGCGCGCCTCTCCGGGCTCACGGCGAGCACGATCCACTTCGACTCGGGCAAGGCAGAAGAGGGCGCGAGCGCGCCGGTGTTCCAGCTCTCGCGCGCGATCCGGGTGCAGCGCGAGACCTCCTTCGAGTACCGCCTGGTCCTGCGCTCGGGCGCCGACCTCGGGGTCGTGCGCCTGCCGCTCACGCTCGGCGAGAAGGTCATCGACGTGGTCGGCTCGACGGGCTGGAAGGTCGAGGCGAACGAGCTCGTGCTGCCGACCGCGGGCAAGAACGCGACCTTCACCATCACGGGCACCCTCGCCGACGCGCAGAAGACGCTCCTTCCGGACGCACGCTCGCCCTACGAGTGGTGGCTCGTCGAGTCCGACGCCGAGCACCGGGTGACCGCCAAGAGCGACGAGGGCTCCGCGGCGCAGCTCGACGCGGCCGAGTCGCCGATCCCGCGCACCCAGCCGACCGCGCGCCTGTTCCTCGCCAAGAAGGGGCAGCACCTCGCCGTGTCGGTGCAGACCCTGGCCGTCGCGGAGTCGCTCGGGGCGGTGATCCGCGAGCACCACCGCACGGTCGTCTTCACCGCGCGCGGCGATCTCGTGGGCGACGAGACGTTCGCCTACGAGAACAACGGCCTCGATCACCTGCCCGTGGTGCCCGCCGGCCTGCCGATCTTCCAGGCCACGGACGGCCTCGGCGAGCGCATCATGCGGCGGGACCCGGCGCTCGCCGAGATCCTGCTGCCGCTCCGCAAGGGCGTGCACGTGGGTCGCCTGCAGACCGTGAGCGAGTCGAGGCTGGGCCTGTTCGCGGGCGTGCTGGAGCTCGGTCCCTCGTCGATGCCGCTCACCGCGAGCCGCGCGAGCCTGCAGGTCGGGCTCCCGGCCGAAGTGCACCCGCTCCTCGCGCTCGGGGGGGACCACGCCGCGTGGCTCGTGGGCCCCGGCGGGCTCGTGGCGCTCCTCGTCGCCGCGGCCCTCGCCTCGCTGGCCTTCGCGAAGAACCGCGACCGCGCGCTCGCCACGGTGGGCCTCGCCGGCGTGTACGCGTTCTCGCCGGCCGCGTTCGCCGCGGTCGCGTTCGTGACGACGATCGGGCTCGCGCTCGCGTTCTCGGCGCGTGCGTTCGTGGGCGCCACCCGGACCCGGGTGCTCGTGGGGGTCGGCGCCGGGGCGGTCTTCGCGGCCCTCTTCGCCGTGGTGGCGTTCGGCACGCAGAGCTTCGAGAAGGGCGCTCCGGCCTTCCGTCGGACCGAGCCCTACCGGCCGACCCCGGTCGCCGCGGACAGCCCTACCTCCGGCGAGTCGGGGCTCAAGGCCGACGAGAAGAAGCCCGACGACGGCAAGAACAGCATGGACGCGAAGCTCGAGAAGCCACCCGTCGACGCGCTCGGCAACTGGCAGAGCAACAAACACGCGGGTGGGTTCGTGCAGGGCGTGCAGCCCGTCGCCCTGCCGCTCCCGTCGGCGGCGCGCTGGGTGACCGTCGCGCGCGAGCTCGTCCCCCAGGACCGACCGCTCCGCGTTCGCATCTACTACGTCACCTCGACGGTGCTCGCGCCCCTCGTCGCGCTGTGGCTCGCGTGCCTCGCGTCGCTGGCCTTCGTGCACCGTCGCGTCTGGTGGACGTTCCTCGCCGGTCTCCGCGCGCGGCTCGCGGCCAACGCGCCGACCCCGGCCGAGTGAGGGGCTTTACTTCCGCGGCGCGCGCACCAGACTGAGGCCATGTCCCCCGTGCTCACGTGGCTCCTCGTCGGGTTCGCCGCCGCCTTGCTGATCTTCGGCTTCTGGGTCGACGGCCGCACCGAGGGTCGCTTCGCGCGCTTCGGCAAGCTCGGCTGGGTGCTCCAGATCGCGGCCGCGCTGCTCGCATACGGCGTGCTGCGCCCCGGCCGCGGCGATTCGAGCCAGCTCTCGTCGCAGCTCGCGGCCGGCCAGCCGGTGTTCCTCGATTTCTATTCGAACTATTGAGCCGCGTGCCTCGCGGCAAAGCCCGTGGTCGACGGGCTCGAACAGCAGATGAAAGGCCAGCTCTCCGTCGTCAAGATCGACACGGGCAGCGAGGAGGGCCAGAAGCTCGCCGGGCAGTATCAGGTGAACCTGTTGCCCACGTTCATCGTCCTCGATGCCAAGGGCCGCGTCGTCTACCGCAAGCAGGGCGGCCGGCCGGAGCCCGACGTGATCGCCAAGCTGCCCCTGCGCTAGACGGGTCACACCGGCGTGACAGGAGACGTCCGCCGGCGCGCTGGTACGCTTGCCGTCCATGCGTCGACCCGTCGTCCTCGGTCTCGCCCTCGTCGGTGCGCTGTTCGCCGCCGCTCCGCGCTCCACGCTGTCCGTCGCGCGGGCCAACGCCGTCGACAAGACGGCTGCTGGACCCGCCACCCTCGTGGTCGCGCACGGCGCGCTCGACGCGACCACGACCGAGGTCGGGCTCGTCACCGTCGGCCTCGGGAGCGGGACCCCGACCCTGGCGCCGCTCGGCTCGC
>JAEUKC010000005.1:0-8095 GCA_016794445.1 Myxococcales bacterium | reverse complement strand
ACGCGCTCGCCTTCGACGCCTACCGCCTCGGCATCAAGGAGATCATCCCCGTCTCGGCGCTGCACGGACGCGGGTTCGCCGAGCTCGAGGAGTCGATCGTCGACAAGCTGCCGAAGGCCGACCCCGACGCCGAGGACAGCTTCGCCGATCTGGTCGACGTGCCGCGCATCGCGCTCATCGGGCGCCCGAACGCCGGCAAGAGCTCGCTCCTGAACCGGCTCGTCGGCAAGGAGCGCTCGCTCGTCGACGACCGCCCGGGCACCACCCGCGACACGGTCGACGCGCTCGTGCACTTCGCCCGCAAGACCGAGGGCGGCACCGTGCAGCAGCCGCTCGTGGTGCTCGACACCGCAGGCATCCGCAAGAAGGCCAAGGTCCACGAGACCATCGAGAGCATCAGCGTGCTCCGCGCGATCCGCGCCATCGAGCGCGCCGAGATCGTCGTGCTCATGTGCGACGCCGCCGAGGGCGTGGCCGAGCAGGACGCCAAGATCCTCGGCCTCGCGGTCGAGCGCGGGCGCGGCGTGGTCATCGCGCTCAACAAGTCCGATCTGCTCGACGGCAAGGCTCTCAAGAAGGCCGAGGAGCAGGCCCTCGACAAGATCTCGTTCACGCCGTGGGCGCCGATCGTGCGCATCTCGGCCAAGACGGGGCGAGGGGTCGGCGCGCTCGTCGACACGGTCGCCAAGGTCCGCGAGGACTGGGTCAAGCGTGTGGGCACGGGCGAGATGAACCGCTTCTTCGAGGAGGTGCTCGCGACCCACCCACCGCCCACCAGCGGCGGCCGCGCGGTGCGGCTCTACTTCGTCACCCAGGCGGAGACGCGCCCGCCCACGTTCATCATCGTCACCAACGAGCCCGAGAACGTGCACTTCAGCTACCAGCGCTACATCCAGAACCAGATCCGCAAGCGGTTCGGGTTCGAGGGCGTGCCGATCCGCATCCGCTACCGCAAGAAGCGTCGCCGCGGCGACGGCGAAGACACGACGGACTAGCCCGACCCCCGCCGATCGTTCCCCTCCGGAGTACCGTGCGCGCCCACCTGTTCTTCCTCGTCGCGTTGGTGGGTTGCCGCAGGCAGCCGCCGCTGCCCACGCCGCCGGTCACGACGACCGCGGTGTCGGTGGACGCCGCGTCCGACGCAGACGCCGACGCTCCGGATGCTGTCGATGCTGCCATCGCCGCCGCGCCCGCGGTGGATCCCCTCGCGGCGTTGCCCGCCGCCACGCTCGTCGGCGCCGAGGCATGGGCCCTCGCGGCTCCGGCGCTCGACAAGCTGCCGGAGGGCGCGCGCAAGGCGTTCGGCCACCGCGTCGCCCGCGCGCGGGTGGCGGTCGGGCTGTGCTCCAGAGAGGAGGGCGAACGAGCGCTGACCGAGATCGCTGCGGCGCGGCTGCTCCCGGAGGCGAGCCCGAAGCCGATGCCCGAGCTGCTCGCGCGGCTCGAGGTCGACGCCTGGGTGTGCGCGGAGCGCTGGAAGGAAGCCCTGGCCGCGCCCGGCGACGCCGGTCTCCTCGGGCGCAAGGGGGCCCTCGCCGCGCGAACGCGGGCGAAGGCGCTCGAGGCCACGGGCGATCTCGCCGGGGCCCGCGCGGCGCTCGACGAGGCCATCGCGCGCGCCCACGCGGCCGGCCTCGACCGCGGCAAGCTCGTCACGTGGCACCTCGCGCTCCTGCGCAAGTCCCCGACCAGCAAGGCCATCGACGCCGCGATCGACGGCGATCTGCGCACGCTCTACCTCGACCTGCCGGTCACGTTCGACAAGCTCGGGGAGAAGCCCCCGGCGCCGCTGTCGGCCAAGGAACTCCTGCGTCGTGCCGACGCGCTCGCCAGCGCCGGCCGCGCCGACGATGCGGTCGCCGCCGTCGCGGCCGCGGGCGCCGCCCCCGACGCACCGACGACGCGCGCGCTCGCGCGGGCGAAGGGCAAGGTGCTCTACCGCGCGAAGGCCTACACCAAGGCCGCCGAGGCGCTCACCGCGGCCTCCGCGCTGGGGGGCAACGACGACGACGCCATCGACGACGCCTTCCACGCGGCGCGCGCGAAGAGCCGGGCCGGCGACGACCCGACGGCGATCAAGCTCTACGACGCGCTCGCCAAGAAGCACTCGAGCGGGTATGGCGCCGAGGCCGCGTGGCTCGCCGCGCAGCTGCGCTACCTGCACGGGAGCTGGGCCGACGCGTTGCCGGCGCTGGAGCGCTACCTCGCGGGGCCATGGGCCAAGGCCCCGAAGCAGGAGTCCAACGTGCGCGAGGCCAAGCGCGCGCGCGCGATCGGGCTGCTCGCGTCGGGCAAGGCGGCCGAGGCGCGCAAGGCGTTCTCCGCGCTCGAGGCCGACACCCACGAGGCGTTCGCGAAGGCGCGCTTCGTCCACCTCGCGGCCGTCGCCGCGGAGACGGCCGGCGACACCGAGGGCGCGCGCAAGGCCTACGCGGCGCTCGGCAGCGCGCACCCTTATTCGTTCCTCGACCTCGTCGGTCGCGCGCGCCGAACCAAGCTCGGCGACACGCCAGGCACTTGGGCCACGGGACCCATCCCCAAGGGCGGGCTGCCGACGCTGCCGGCGCCGTTCGATCTGCTGGCCACCGCGGGCGTGCGCCGCGACCTGTGGCCCCACCTCACGTTCTCCGGCAAGGAGCGCTGCGCCGCGGCCGACGCGCTCGACGACGGGTCGCTCGCGTACAAGCTCGGCATGGGGGAGGCCGACCCGCTCTCCCGCTGCGCCAACCCGACCCCGTGGGACGACCTCGTCGCGGCGCTCGAGGCCAAGGAGAAGCTCCCGCGCGGCCTCGTGCACGCGATCCTCCGGCAGGAGAGCGGCTTCGCGATCGACGTCGTGTCACCCGCCGGGGCGGTCGGCATCGCCCAGATGCTGCCGTCGACCGCGGCCACCACCGCCGCGCGCCTCGGGCGGACGCTCGACCCCGACGACATCGCTGGCCTCAAGGCGCCGTTCCTCCAGCTCGAGCTCTCGGCCCACCACCTCGGCGATCTGTACCGCGAGCTCGCCGGCACCGATCCCGTCAAGCGCGAGGCGGCGACGGCCCTCGTGATCGCGGCCTACAACGCCGGGGCAGGGGCCACCAAGCGCTGGCTCTCCGAGGCGGGCTCGCTCGACGCGGACGTGTTCGTGGAGCGCATCCCGTTCCTCGAGACTCGACTCTACGTCGTCCGGGTCATGGCCAACCTCGTCCACTACGCGGTGCTGGCGGGCGCGCCGGTCCCGGTGTGGCCCGCGCGCTTCCCTCCACCGTGAATCGCGCGCCCAGTCGCGTTCCCACCGTCGCGCACGCGCGGTCGGTTTTTGTGCAACGCGGAGCTCGAAACAGCGTCTTGATAGCCAGCCCTCGTGCCTGGAACGGCGCGTGCTCTCTGGTTCGCATCAGCGGTTCGCATCCGCGTGCCGGAGTGCTACAGGGCCCGTCCCCAAAGGAGATTTCGCGTGAAGCAGCCCGTATCGATCCAGAAGCCCGAGGGCAAGCTCGGGATCCTTCTCCCTGGCATGGGTGCCGTCGCCACCACTTTCGTCGCCGGCTGTCTCATGGCGCGCAAGGGCCTCGGCGACCCCGTCGGCTCGCTGACCCAGATGGGCACCATCCGTCTCGGCAAGCGCACCGACGGCAAGAGCCCCGCCATCAAGGACTTCGTCCCGCTCTACGGGCTCGACCAGCTGGCCTTCGGCGGCTGGGACATCTTCCCCGAGAACGCCTACGACACCGCCCGCCACGCCGAGGTCCTCAGCAAGGACCACTGTGACTCCGTGAAGGACGAGCTGTCCGCGATCCAGGCCATGCCGGGCGTCTTCTACCCCGAGTACGTGAAGCGCCTCAACGGCACGCACGTCAAGAAGGGCAAGACCAAGCGCGAGATGGCCGAGCAGGTCGAGGCCGACATCAAGACCTTCATGAAGACCAACGGCTGCTCGCGCGCCGTCGCGGTCTGGTGCGGGTCGACCGAGATCTACATCGAGCCCACCCACGCGGTCCACCAGTCGCTCGCGGCCTTCGAGAAGGGCCTCGACGACAACGACCCGATGATCTCGAACTCGCAGATCTACGCCTACGCGTGCCTCCGTCAGGGCGTGCCCTACGCCAACGGCGCCCCCAACCTCACCGTCGACTTCCCGGCGATGTGGGAGCTCGCGCGCGAGCGGCAGATGCCGATCAGCGGCAAGGACTTCAAGACGGGCCAGACCCTCATGAAGACCATCCTCGCCCCCGGCCTCAAGGCGCGCCTCCTCGGCCTCCGCGGCTGGTTCTCCACGAACATCCTCGGCAACCGCGACGGAGAGGTGCTCGACGATCCGGAGAGCTTCAAGAGCAAGGAGGTCAGCAAGCTCGGCGTGCTCGAGCACATCCTCCAGCCCGAGATCAACAAGGCGCTCTACGGCAACCTCTACCACAAGGTCCGCATCGAGTATTACCCGCCCCGCGGCGACGCCAAGGAGGGCTGGGACAACCTCGACATCTTCGGGTGGCTCGGTTACCCGATGCAGATCAAGGTCGACTTCCTCTGCCGCGACTCGATCCTCGCGGCGCCGATCGTCCTCGACCTCGCGCTCTTCATGGACCTCGCGGCGCGCGCCGGGTTCCACGGCACGCAGGAGTGGCTCTCGTTCTACTACAAGAGCCCGATGCACGCCCCGAACCTCTACCCGGAGCACGACCTCTTCATCCAGTCGATGAAGCTCAAGAACACGCTGCGCTGGATGATGGGCCAGGAGCTCATCACCCACCTCGGCAACGAGTACTACGACTGAGCGTCGTGGGTCTCCTGTCCAAGGGGCCGCTGGTCGGGATCGCGTGCGCGATCCTGGCGGCGGCCTCTTCGCTTCGCGCCGCGGACGGCGACGGCGCGTACGGACGGCTGTCCGCGGACGGAAGTCTCGCCGGACACGTCGGGGGCGTGATCGTCGGACAGAAGCCCGGGGCGGGCGCGGATCTGCGGCTCCGCTACCTCGAGGCGGCGGGCATCGGCGTCGCGTTCGCGTACACCTCCGAGCTCCGCGTGCTGTCGCTCCCGTTCGAGCTGCGGCCGCTGTTCCCCATCCGGTTCCTCAAGGCCCAGGAGACGGGCCACGCCTTCGGCGATCTCACGCTCGACTCGCTCGCCCTCGAGATCGGGCCCTCGTGGGACCTCTCGCACAAGCGGCCGGGGCTGCTGCTCGGCCTCTCGGTCGAGCTGCCGCTGATGGGCAGCGCGCGGGGCCTGTTCGCGCGCCTCGGGTTCGGGCTGCGGTTCTCTGCCGCGAAGCTCGAGGGTGAAGGGGCCGCCACGCAGGGTCTCTTCACGCTGGGGCTCGGCTGGCACGAGCCGGTGCGGCTCGGGATCGTCGACGCGGGCGACCGCGTGAAGCGCTAGTGGACCTCACCCGGCTGATCCACGGGATCGACCTGCGGGCCCGGGTCGCCACGAGCCTCGGGCGGGTGACGGGACGCTGCGTCGTGATCGCGCTCGGCAAGGGCGCGCCGAGCATGGCGCGCGGAGCGCTCGATGCGCTCGGCCGGGTCGACGACTTGCTCGTGGTGACGAGCGACGACACCGACGCGCTCGGCCTGCCCGTGGTCCGGGCGGCGCATCCGCTCCCCGACGCGCGGAGCGTCGAGGCGGGGCGTGCCGCGCTGGCCCTGGCCGCGAGCCTCGGGCCGGGGGACACGCTCGTGGCGCTGGTCTCCGGAGGTGCCTCCGCTCTCGCGTGCGTGCCCGCGCCGCCCCTCGATCTGGCGCAGAAGCGCGCGCTCGGCGCGGCCCTGCTCGCGAGCGGCGCTGCGATCGAGGAGATCAACGTGGTCCGCCGTCACGCCTCGCTCCTGAAGGGTGGGGGGCTCCTCGGTCGGCACCGGACGCTGACGCGCGTGGCGTCCGACGTGCTCGTGGAGCGCGACGGCCAGGTGGTCGAGGGCGCCGCGGCGACCGTTGGCTCCGGTCCCGCCAGCGCGTGCGTGACGACGAAGGAAGACGCGCACCGCATCCTCGCGCGGTGGGCGCCCCAGCTCGTGGACGCCCCGCTCGTCGACCACCACGGAGCCCCGAGCGACGAGCGCTGCGTCGCGGGTCCCCTCGATCTCGCGCGCGTGGCGTGCCACGAGCTCGACCGAGTGGGCTACCAGACGACGCTCGCCCCACCGACGCTCGCGTCAGTCGACGCGCTCGCCGAGCAGCTGGTTCGCGCCGCCGAGGCGCTCGGCCCCGGTCACGCTCGGGTCCAGGTCGGCGAGCCCAGCGTGCGGCTGCCCCGAGATCCTGGGGTCGGTGGGCGGCTCGGACGGCTGGCCCTCCTCGCCTGGCGCCGGGGCCTCCCAGCCAGCGTCCGGCTGGCTTGCCTCGCGAGCGACGGCGTGGACGGCGGTGGTGGTGGTGGGGCGATCGTGCGGGGCAGGGTCGAGGACCCCAGCGGAGCGACAACGGCCCTCGCCGCCTTCGCGGACGCCCCCTTCCTCGAGCGTCACGGCGCGCTCGTCCCCCGCCGGCCGAGCGGTCAGAACTTCCTCGATCTGCTCGTGCTCGTACGCGACGGGACGTGAACACGCCGCGCAGGCGTTGCACCTCGACCCTGTGCAGGCCATACGCAGGGTCCAGCAGCAGGCAGCCAAAGGAGCTCTAGAGCATGTGCGGGATCGTCGCCTACGTCGGACAGCAGTCGTGTGCTTCTCTCCTCGTCGAGGGCCTCCGCAAGCTCGAGTACCGCGGCTACGACTCCGCCGGCCTCGCGATCCTCGACCAGGCCAGCGGTGAGACCGTCCTCGGGGTCGTCCGCGCGGTGGGCAAGCTCGCCAAGCTCGACGAGGCCCTCCGCGAAAAGCCGCTGAGCGGCACCGTCGGCATCGGCCACACGCGCTGGGCGACCCACGGTCGGCCGAGCGAGGCCAACGCGCACCCCCACCTGGTCGGAGACGTCGCGGTCGTCCACAACGGCATCCTCGAGAACCATCTCGAGCTCCGCGCCGAGCTCATCGCGATGGGGCGCAAGTTCTCGAGCGAGACCGACACCGAGATCGCCGCCCACCTCATCGATCTCGAGCTGTCGCGCGGCGCCTCCTCGCTCCTCGCCGCGGTGAGGGGCGCGCTCGGCCGCGTGCGCGGGGCCTACGCCATCGCGGTCGTCTGCCGCAAGGAGCCCGACGTGGTGGTCGTCGCCAAGTCGTTCAGCCCGCTGGTGGTCGGCGTGGGCGAGGGCGAGACCTTCGCCGCGAGCGACGTGCCCGCGCTCCTCGCCCACACCCGCGACGTCATCTTCCTCGAGGACGGCGACCTCTGCGAGCTGCGCGCCACGGGCGTGAAGATCGAGCGCATGATCGCGCTCGGCGACGGCAGCCCGACGAGCGCCGCCACCCGCGTCGTGCCGGTGGAGCGCAAGCCGCGCCGCATCGACTGGTCACCGGCCCAGGCCGAGAAGCAGGGCTACAAGCACTTCATGCTCAAGGAGATCCACGAGCAGCCCACGGCCATCGAGAACACGCTGCGAGGCCGCGTCTTGCTCGAGGAGGGCGACGTGAACGGCGCCGAGATCGGCCTCACCGAGGCCCAGGCGCGCGCCATCAAGCGCGTCGTCCTCGTCGCGTGCGGCACGAGCCACCACGCCACCATCGCCGGGCGCAACTGGATCGAGTCCATCGCGCGGGTCCCGGCCTCCGTCGAGCTCGCGAGCGAGCTGCGCTACCGCGACGCGATCCTCGGCGAGGGAGACCTCGTCATCGCCGTCTCGCAGTCCGGCGAGACCGCGGACACGCTCGCGGCGGTCCGCGAGGCCAAGCGCCGCGGCGCGCTGGTGCTCGCCATCGCCAACGTGGTCGGGAGCGCCATCCCGCGCGCCTCGGACGCCGCGTTGTACACCCACGCCGGCCCCGAGATCGGCGTCGCCTCCACCAAGTGCTTCACCACCCAGCTGGCCGCGCTGCTCATGGCCGCGATCTGGCTCGGCCGGCGGCGCGAGACGCTCGAGCCGGCGCGCGCGCTCGAGCTCCTCAGGCGCCTCGTCGAGGTGCCCACCGCGATGCGCGAGACCCTCGAGCAGGCGGACACGGTGGCCAAGGTGGCCCGCCGCCAGATCGTCTCCACCGACGCCCGGGACTGCCTGTTCCTCGGCCGCGGGCTC
>JAEUKC010000473.1:0-22883 GCA_016794445.1 Myxococcales bacterium | reverse complement strand
CCCGCTCACGCCGCTCGAGCCCGGGCGCGAGGCGTTCCTGCCGGCGTTGGTCGACACCTACGTCGGTGTCGCCGCCGGCCGCACGCTCGGGGCGACCCTCGACGACTTCGCCGTGCTGCGCGAGGACCACGCGATCGAACGGGGAGATTCGCCCGTGGCGTTGACCGCGGCGCTCGAGCGCAAGGCGGCGAAGGTCGTCGCGGTGGGGCTCCACCTCGTCGGCCTCGGGGCGCTCGACCTGCTAGGCGACGAGCACGGCACGCACGTGCTCGAGCCGGGCCTCGGCTTGCCGCGGATCGTGCGGGTCGCCGTCGGGAGCGGGGTGCTCAGCCTCTCGCGGGTCGAGGGCGAGCGCGCGCGGCGGATCGAGGACGCCCGCACGGGTGGGGCGCCGCCAGCCCTGTTGCCGCTCGTGCGCCGGCTGCGGAGCGATCCGACCGCGCGGGGCGCGCCCGGCTTCGACGTCGAGGACTACCGCGCGGCGTTCGCGGACCGCCTCTACGGAGCGACCCTGGGGGCCGCGCTCGCGCCCCTGTTCCTCCTCCGGCTCGGCGCCGCGCGCGGGGGATCGGCATGAGCGCTTCCCTCCGCGTCTGGTTCACCGTCCACCACGACGGGCGGCGCTCGGGCCTGCTCTTGCGCGGGTGGTCGCACTTCTTCGAGCAGCCGCCGCCGAGCGCTTACGGCGACGACGAGGCCGAGGTGCTCGCCCTCCTGCAGCGCGAGCTCGTGCGCCGCCTCGCCGATGGCGACCAGCTCGAGCGCTACCTGTGGACCGAGCCGTTCCACGTCCGGCAGGTCAACGTGCCGGTGCACCCGCTGTCCACGATCCGCAAGCGCCCGGTCGTCGGGCACTCGGTGATCCCGCTGCACGTGTACTACGCGTACACCAGCATCGCGACCGAGGACCCGGGTCAGAACAAGAAGGGGCCGCGCGCCTACCGGGTGATGGTCCCCCGCATGGGCGTGTGGGCGATCCTCGAAGACCTCGACGACGCCGCCGACGTGCTGCGCACCATGCTGAGTCAGGCGTTGCTCGGAGAGGCCCCGCGCTGGGTCTACGACTTCCGCAGCGAGGGCGAGGAGTACGTGCGCGAGTGGTCGCCGCCGGTGCTCGTCCAGCGGCCACCCAAGACCCAGGAAGAGGCGGAGCCCGCGCCCGAGGAGCTCGGACGCGTCTCCGACGATCTGTGCAGCTTGCTCACCCGCAACAAGCTGCCGGTGGTGGTCGGCGACCCGCCCGAGCTGGCCGAGCTGCGCGGCCTGCCCGCGCGGACGCCGCTGCCCTCGCTGCTCCTCGTCGGGCCTGCTGGCGTCGGCAAGACCGCGCTCGTTCGCCGGCTCACGAGGCTCGTGGTGGAGGAGGCGCGAAAGAAGAAGCGGCCGGTTCCGCCGCGACTGTGGAGCACGAGCGCCGACCGCATCCTCGCGGGCATGGTCTACCTCGGTCAGTGGCAGGAGCGCTGCCTGCGGATCGTCGAGGAGCTCTCGGGGCGCGGGGAGTGGCTCCACGTCGAGCGCCTCTTGCCGCTGCTCGCGGCGCAGCACGACGGCACCTCGATCGCCGACCTGCTCGACGGCCCCCTCGCGGCCCGGGAGATCGCGCTCGTCACCGAGTGCACCGAGGAGGAGCTCGAGCGCGAGAGCCGTCGCCACGCGAGCTTCCTCGGGCGCTTCACCGTCGTGCACGTGCGGGAGCCGAGCCCCGAGGCGACCCTCGCGCTGCTCGTGCCGTACGTCGCGCGGACCGACAAGCTGATCCTCGGGCCGCGCGCCCTCGAGCGCCTGGTGCGTCACGCCGAGGAGCTGCGGCGCGACCAGGCGTTGCCCGGCAAGGCGTTCCGGTTCGTCGACTGGCTGGCTCAGTCCACGAGCGAGCGTCGCACCTTGCACCCGCGAGACGTCTCCGTGGCGTTCGCGGCCCACACCGGGGTGCCGGTGGAGCTCATCGCCGACGAGCACGCGGCGAGCGCCGACACGCTCGCCCGGCTGCTCCGCGCGCGGGTGATCGGACAAGACGAGCCGTGCGCCGCGGCGGCGCGCGTGCTCGCGCGCTTCAAGGCCGGCATGAGCGATCCAGAGCGACCGCTCGGCGTGCTGCTCTTCTCCGGACCGACCGGCGTCGGCAAGACCGAGCTCGCGAAGCAGATCGCGCGGGTCGCGTTCGGCGACGCGAGCCGGCTCCTCCGCTTCGACATGAGTGAGTTCGCCCTGCGTGGCAGCGCGCAGCGCCTGCTCGAGGCGGGCGAGGGCGCGACGAGCCTGGTCGAGAGCGTGCGCCGACAGCCGCTCTCCGTGGTGCTGTTCGACGAGATCGAGAAGGCGCACCCCGAGGTGCTCGACGTCTTGCTCGCGGCGTTCGGCGAGGGGCGCCTCACGGACAGCGCAGGGGCCCTCGTGGACTTCCGCAGCGTCATCGCGGTCATGACGTCCAACCTCGGCGTGCGCGATCATGCGCCGGTTGGCTTCGGCGAGGGCGCCGCCGGTGACTCGTTGCGCGCCGTGCGGGCGCACTTCCGGCCCGAGCTCTGGAACCGGATCGACCGGGTGCTCTCGTTCCGCGCGCTGTCGCCTGCCGACGTGCGCCGCATCGTCGACCTCATGCTCGCCGAGATCGAGAGCCGCCCCGGCCTCGTTCGTCGAGGCATCACCCTCGCGACGAGTCAGGCGGCGAAGGACCGTCTGGCCGAGCTGGGCTACGACCCCTCGCGTGGCGCCCGCCCGCTCGCCCGGGTTCTCGACGAGAAGGTCGTCGCGGCCCTCGCGGCCGAGCTCGCCGCCGCTCCGGCCCTGCGGGAGGTTCGCGTCCACGTGGTCGCCGAGCGTGAGAGCGTCGAGACGCCGCCACCGCGCTGGCTGCTCCGTGTCTAGACGTTGACCAGGGCTCGCGCGGCGTGGACCATGCGCGCATGAACGCGACCGAGCTCGAGCCGTTCCTCCACTACGCCAAGGGTTCGAAGGTGGGCGGGATCGTGGTCGCCTTCGTGTGCTTCGGCATCGGAGCGGTCGGGTTCGCCGACTCCACCGCGACGCTGGGCCTGCAGCTCGGGCTCGCGATCCCGTTCGCGCTGATCGGGGTCGGCTTGCTCTACGTGGCGTTCCGGCCGGCGGCGAAGCACCCAGCGATCGTGCTGCTCCGGGAGCACGCGCCCGAGATCGTGTGGATCTACGCCAGCACCCAGCGGGTGAACGGCGTGCACTCGCAGACCTTCCTGAACTTCGGGCTCGCGAACGGCAAGCAGAAGATGCTCGCCATCGGGGCGAAGACCGACCCAGAGCCGCTGTTGCAACGGCTCCACGCTTCGATCGGGCACGCGACCTTCGGCTATTCTCCGGAGCTCGAGGCGCAGTACAAGAAGACCCCGGCGTCGTTGCGCCAGGGCGGCCGACCGTTCTGAAGCTCGCCACTCGGTCTCCCGAGTGGCACGACCTTCACTTGGCAGCGGGGGCGGCGGCGGTGGCAGCGGCCTTGGCGGCGCGCCACGCGGCGAGCTTCTTGGCGCGACGCTTCTTCTGCCAACGACGAACGGGGGGATCCTGGGGGGCAGCCATGGGGTCCGGCAAACTAGCGGGTCGCCCGAGCATTGCAAGGGCAAACCACAAGAAATGGGTACGCCAAAAACTTACGCTTGCATACATCAGAACCACATGTCATACATGGACCCGCTTCGATAACCTCTTCGAGGAGCTGGTCATGAAGAAGGTCCTTCCCGTTCTCGCGCTCGCCGCCACCTCGCTGCTCGCCTGCGCCGCCCCGCCGGCCGATGGCGACGAGGAAGCTTCGGGTGTGGTGGAGTACGAAGCGCCCTTCACGAGCGACGTCGCCACGCTGCTCGACTTCGAGTTCGACGGCGAGGTCCTCACCAACAACGCGGCCAACCCCCGTGGGGCCGTGCGCGCCCAGCTCCTCTACACGGTGGGCCTCTTCAACGAGCACCACTCGGTGGCGCGCCTCGAGCGCCTCGTCCTGACCAACCTCACCACCGCGGCCGCCTCGGGCGGGCTCACGCGCGTGCGCTACCACGCGAAGCTCCCCGTCGCCTGGGGCAGCAAGACCGACCTCCCGAGCACCTTCTCGGTGGTGCTCCCGCGCCGCACCGATCCGACCGGCCAGCAGGCGTTCCTCACCAAGTACGGCGCCGCGTGCGCCGACGAGAGCGGCGCGAACCTCGCGAACCTCTGGTACCACTTCCGCCCCGAGGGCTGCACGATCGACGCGGCCGACGTGCTCCGGGCCAACGCGGCCGTGCGCGTGTCGACCCAGAACACGGTGGCCAAGTACCCCGAGTTCCACAAGGTCTGGGAGGACGGCGCGCTGACCGCGGTGGCCGTCTTCGGCAAGTACGAGATCGGCGGCACGGGCCCGGGCGACGCGGGCGTCGCGGCCTACGAGGGCTTCCTGTCCAGCACGCGCGCGCGCTTCTCGACCCTCACCGAGACCCGCGTGAGCCCGACCGACGTCGTGTTCGCGGGCACGCTGCCGGGCGGCGGCCGCGTCCAGATCACCGCGCTCCTCGTCGACGAGCTGCGGTCCGCGAGCGCGGCCTTCGACACCCGCTACTCCGAGCTCACCGCCGGCGCCGACGTGATCCTCTACAACGGCCACGCCGGCCTCGGCTCCAACGTGCGCGCGCTCGAGCAGAAGGGCCGCTTCGTCCCGGGCAAGTACCAGATCTTCTTCATCAACGGTTGCGACACGTTCGCCTACGTCGACGACACGCTCGCCAAGAAGCGCGCCCTCCTCAACGCCGACGACCCGAGCGGCACCAAGTACATGGACGTCGTCACCAACGCGATGCCGGCCTACTTTTCGTCGATGCCGGACGCCGCGTTGGCCCTCCTCGGCTCCCTCGCCGACCGCGCTGCGCCCAAGTCCTGGATCTCGATCTTCCGCGGGATCGACGCCGCGCAGGTGGTCACCGTCACCGGCGAGGAAGACAACGTCTTCAACGCCTCCTACGTCAGCAAGAAGCGCTGGGACCGCACCGAGACCGGCGCGGTCGCCAAGGGCGCATCGGTCTCCTACGAGACGGAGGCGCTCCCCGTGGGTAGCTACTCGTTCGTGATGTCGCCCGACGGCGCAGCCCCGGGTGGTGACGCCGACCTCTACGTCCGCGTCGGCGCGGCCCCGACCGCGACCAGCACCTACAAGTGCCCGTCCTACGTGGCCAACTCGAACGAGAAGTGCGTCGTCAAGCTCACCGCACCGAGCAAGATCTACTTCCGCGCGGTCGGCGACAAGACCGGCGTCTCCTCGAAGTACCGCATCGACGCCTACCAGAACTGAGCCGCGAGGCGGGCGCGCTGGTAGAGTGCGCCCGTGGCCACCGAGAAGCTCTACTGGAAAGACGCGTTCGCGACCGAGGTCGAGGCGCGGGTCGTGGCGGTCGCCGAGTGGAAGGGCGCCCCGAGCGTCGTGCTCGACCGCACAGTGTTCTATCCGGAGGGCGGCGGCCAGCTCGGTGATCGCGGCGCGCTCGTCGTCGGCGAGGCTTCGGTGCCGGTGGTCGACGTCCAGGTCGACGAAGACGGGCGCATCCACCACTTGCTCGCGGCGCCCTGGGCGCACGGGGAGGCGACGGTGCGCGGTGCGATCGAGGTCGCGCGCCGTCGCGACTTCATGTCGCAGCACACCGGGCAGCACCTGCTCTCGGCGGCGCTCGCCGTCGTGTGCAAGGGCGAGACGGTGTCGTCGCGGCTCGGCGCGGAGTCGTCGACCATCGATCTCGATCTGGTCACGCTCGACCCGCGGGCCCTCGCCGACGCGGAGGCGCTGGTCAACGAGCGCGTCCTCGCCGATCTCGACGTGGTCGTCACGTTTCCCACGAGCGACGAGCTGCGCGCGCTGCCACTCCGGCGCGCCCCCAAGGTCAGCGAGGGCATCCGCGTGGTCACCGTGGCCGGGCTCGACTGCTCGCCGTGCGGGGGGACCCATTGCGCGCGCACCGGGCAGGTGGGGTGGGTGCACGCGACCAGCACCGAGCGCTACAAGGGCGGCACGCGGGTCACCTTCCTGGCCGGCGCGCGCGCCCACGCCGACGCTGCCCGCAAGGAGGCCGTGCTGCGCGACCTGGCCCGCGAGCTCACCTGCGGCGTGCTCGACGTGGGGGCGGCGGTCGGCAAGCTCCGCGGCGACCTGCGGTCGAAGACCGACGCCTTCGCGGCGACGCGCGGCGAGCTGCTCCGGCTCGTGGCCGAGCGCGTGCACCGCGAGCGCCCACCGAAGGCCGGCCCTACCCGCATCGTGCTCCACCGCGAGCAGGAGGACCTCGGCGGACTGCGCAGCCTGGCGGCGGCGCTCGCCGCGCGACCCGACGTGATCGCCTTCGTCGGCGCGCGCGACCCCGAGAAGGGCGACCTCCTCGTCGTGGTCGAGCGAGGCTCCGGCGTCACCGAATTCGACTGCGGCAAGTGGTTCAAGGAGCGCCTCGCACGGGGTGCACGCGGTGGCGGGCGTCCCGAGCGGGCCGAAGGGCGACTGCCGCCCTCGATGTCCCTCGAGGAAGAGACGTGAGGCGGGCGCTGCTCGTCGTCGCGCTCGCGGGCTGCGCCGGTCCCCAGCCCAAGAAGCCGGTGCCGGTCGTGGACGCGGGGCCTCCCGAGATCGGCGCGTCGGCGTCGGCGGCCGCGGACGCGGGCCCGAAGGGCCCGTGCGGCTGCGACGACTACGGGCAGCCCGAGGTGCTCGGCAAGATCGGCGGAGAGCTCGACGAGGCCTCGGGGCTCGCGACGAGCCGGCTCCATCCGGGGATCGTCTACACGCACAACGACTCCGGCGACACGGCGCGGGTGTTCGCCCTGCGAGAGGACGCGACGCAGGTGGCCGAGATCGCCCTCGTCGGGGTCAAGGCGCGCGACTTCGAGGACATCGCCGTGGGCCCGTGCCCCGAAGGGTCGTGCGTCTACGTCGCCGACATCGGGGACAACAACAAGGTGCGCAAGAGCCTCACCGTGCACCGCTTCGCGGAGCCGAAGGCCCTCGCCGGCAAGCTCGCCGTCAACGCCGACCCGCTGCGCTTCAAGTACCCCGATGGGCCGCACAACGCGGAGGCCCTGCTCGTCCACCCGAAGACGGGTGAGCTCGTGGTGGTGACCAAGGTGGTGATCGGCGCCATCGGCATCTACCGCTTCCCGACCCCGCTTGCGCCGAACGTCGAGGTGACGCTCGAGCACGTCGGTGAGGTGGTGGGCATCGACCCGCTGAGCCAGCTCGTGACCGCGGGGGCGGTCAGCCCGTGTGGCGACCGCCTGCTGCTCCGCACCTACGGCCGGCTCTACGAGTTCACGGTGACGGGGAGCGTCGCGGCGGCGCTGCTGGGCAAGCCGCGCGAGGTGCCCGCGCCGGACGAGGCGCAGGGCGAGGCGGTGACCTATCGCGCCAACGGGCAGGGGTACCTGACGACCTCGGAGGGGCTCGGCGCGCCGCTGTACGGCACGCGCTGCGCCCCGTAGTTCAGCGGTCCGGGTCCAGCGACAGCTTCTCCTCGGTGTGAGCCTCGACGTCGGCGCGGCGGAACCAGAGCGGGACGTGCTGGGCCGCTGCCCACTCCGCCTGCCTGTCGCCGAAGTGCGGGCTCTTCGGATCCTCGCTCGTGCCGCGGGCGAAGTCGAAGGTGGCGCGGGGCGTACCGTCGTCGTCGAAGCCGATCACCATCCGGTACATCGCCATCTCGGTGCAGGCGAGGAGCTTGCGTGGCTCGAAGGCCGAGCCCTTCTTCTCGAAGAACGGCGCCGGCGCCACGTCGATCGTGTCGAAGCTGCCGCCGATGGGGGTGCGACCGACCTCGAGGCCGTGTCCGAACGCCGTCGGGAACTCGGCGGCGAGCAGGTCCCGGAGCGCGAACTTCGTAGGGTCATCGCCCCCGAACCGGGCCACGAGCCAGGCCTGGGTCTGCTCGAGCGCGCCGAGCAAGAGCGCGTCGCGACCCTGCGGGACGAACGAATCGGCCTTGTCGAACCGCGACTCGAGGACGTTCTTGAGCGCGCCGACGATGAACGGCGGTGATTTCTCCGCGATGCCCTCGAAGAGCAGATCGCCGAGGCCCGCCTGCGTCACCGCCTTGGCCGCGAACCACTCGAGGCCGAGCGCGACCACGGCGTCGCCCGAGTCGCGGTCCATGCGTCGATCCCAGGCTCCCAGGCGATCGACGAGCCTGCCGAGCTCCGGTCTCCCCTTCCACTTCGCGAGCGTCGGGTCGGTCACCGCGTTCTTCCAGGCATCCGTGAGGCGCGGGACGATCACGTCGGCCATCGGGCTCCGCGTGTCGCGCTGGAGCTGCTCCATGTCGGTGCGGGTCACCTTCTTGCCCGAGGCGAGCAGGGCGTCGAGGCTCCGCTGGATGGCGTGCAGGCGCATGCCGTTGGCGAAGAATGCGCCGTAGTAGAACGGATCGTTCTCCACGTTGCCGTCGGCCGTGAAGCCGAAGGGGTCCGTGTTCGCGGTCGCGAGGTAACCCGACTTGGGCGCGCGCAGGCGCGGCAGCTTGTCGGGCGAGAGGTTGCCGCGCGTCCAGAGCACGTCGGGCGACTTGCCCGGCAAGAGACGCCACGGCATCGGGTGCGAACCCGGCGCGCCCCGGTCCGGCAGCGACAGCGCCACGTGGTAGCTGATGTCCTTCTGGTCGGCGCCGACGAAGTTCTGCGCGCCGACCTCGATGAGGTCGACCGCCTTCTCCCACTCGTCGACGCTCCGGGCGCGGTCCATGGCGAGGTAGGCCGAGCCCTCGAGGGTGGGCGCGAAGCCGGTCCACATCAGCAGGATCTCGCGCGACGAGGTCAAGAACACCGGCGGGACGGGCAACACGTTGGGTGGGAGCAGCACACCCTTGCCCGGCACCTCGCGGACCGTCGCGACCTCCTCGCCGAAGCTGCCGTCCGCCTTGCGGATCTTGATCGATTCCTCGCGGGTCACGACGGGAAACTCGCCGCCACCGAGCAGGACCTTGGTCTCGTCGTCGTTCAGATCCACGCCCACGAGATCCATGACGTCCGCGAAGGCCGTGGTCGCCGTCCAGCCGACGTGCGCGTTGTGACCCAGCTGGACGCCAGGGGTGCCCACGAACGCGAAGCCCACGACGTCGAGCGCGCCGCTGGCGCTGCTCATGTGCAGGGGCCAGAGGCGGATGGGCGAGGTCAGCGCCTGGTGCGGATCCCCCGCCAGATAGGGGCGCCCGTTGTCGGTGCGGTCGGCCGCGACCGCCCAGTTGTTCGAGCCCTGGCCCTCGCCGAACACCGACAGCGGCCCCATCACGTCGAGGTCGGGGCGCGGCTTGCCGGCGAGGGCCCGGATCGAGGCCGGCGGCATGGCGAGCGACGCTGGCTTCGCGACGGGTAGTGGGTAGACGTCATAGGCCGGCATCACGAGCGGGTAGCGCGCCGCGAAGTCGGGCGAGAGCGAGAGCACGGCGCTCGCCAGCACCTCCGAGTCGAGCGTCGAGGACAGACCGAAGCCGAGCAGCTTGCCGACGGAGGCGCCGTCTTCCGCGGTCCAGTCCTCGGGTACGAAGTCGAGCTCGTCCGGGCCCTTGCCGAGGCCGTAGGGGCGAGGGGCCTTGCCGCTCCGCACCTCGGCGATGCGCGCGTTGATCCCGCGGGCCCACGCGTCGAGCAGGCCGGCGTCCTTCGGGCGCTCGCGGCGCATGCGCGCGACGTCGGCGGCGCCGAGCGCCATGAACCGGAACGCACGGGCGGCGACGTCGTCCTTGACCTTGGTGGAGCCGAACAGCTCGGCGCTCCGCCCCTGCGCGCGTCGCCGGTTGACCTCCATCTGGAACAGGCGGTCGCGCGCCATCGCGTAGCCGGCGCCGAACATCGCGCCCTCGTCGCTCTGTGCGTAGACGTGCGAGATGCCGAGCGTGTCCACGCGGATCTCGACGGGGCCGAGCGGCGGGAGCCTCCCCTCCTCGGACTTCGAGCAAGCGGTGGCCGCGACGAGGCCGAGCAGCACCGAACGAGCGAGGACGCGCATGAACGAGACCCTGCGCTCACGCGCCTCCGCGCGCCAAGCGCCGCGTGCCAGAAGCGGCCTGAGATTTCGCCCGCGCCGCTCTTTCTCAGTCCGGTGGTAGGCCCCTAGAACGTGTAGGCGAAGCCGCAGCCGATGAGGTCGGCCGAGGCCTCGTAGCGCCCGGCGTTCACCGCCTCGAGCGGGGCGTTGCCCGTCAGCGGCGAGATGCGCGGGATCTTGGCGGTGTCGACGTCGACGTCGGTCGCCTGCGTGAACATGTGGGCGAGCAGGGCGTCGAAGCGCCAGTGCTTGCCGACGAACAGCGAGCCGCCGATCGCGACGGTGGTCTTGGCGAAGTCGAGCGAGCTGAGCGAGAGGTAGTCGGAGGGCACCGCGCTCGTCTCGTACGAGAGGCCGGTGCGGAGCGCGATGCGGTAGGTGCTCACCGGGAACTCGTACTCGCCGCCGATGCGGAAGCTGTTCGAGTCGGTGAAGCCGCGGGGGATGCTGATGTTCGGCAGCGCGAGCGACTTCGGCGCCCCGGTGATGTTCTCGAGGTAGATGTCCCTGGGGCGCGCCTCGATGGTCTGGTGCGACGACCAGAACTCGCGCACGTACGCGGCCTCGACCTTCAGGTCGGGGAACGGCCGGACCTCGACGCCGAGGCGGAGGGTCGCCGGCAGGGTGAACTTCACGCGGGCTGACTCCCCGCGCACGCTCGCCGAGTCGACCGCCGAGGTGCCCGGCAGGCGCACCTTGATGGTCGCGTCGCTGTCGATCACCATCGGCAGCTGGCCCGAGAAGCCGAAGCGAACGTGCGGGTCGGGCTCCCAGATGACGCCGGCGTTGGCCGTGGGGGCGAAGATGGGGCCGACGCGCATCTGGCTCGCGGCGTCCCATTCGGGCTGCTCGGGCGCGCAGACCAGGCGGTCCTGCGGGCACACGGTGAAGGTGACCGTGGACTGGAAGCGACCGAGGAGCGCCATCGTGCCGATGCCGATGCGCAGCTGCTTGGTCGGGCGCCACGCGAGCCAGAGGCCTGGCAGCGCCAGCGCTGACCCGCTGAACGAGCCGAGCGTGTAGCGTGCGGGTGAAGGCTGCCCGTCGTCGAGGCGCTCTGCGTAGCTCGCGAGGGCGATGTACGGCGCGACCACGCCGCCCGCGAGGACCCACTTCTTGTCCGCGTCGAGGGCGACCGAGGCGGCGAGGGTGGGCAGGGGGAGGACCGGCGAGCTGCCCTTGATCGACGGGGACTCGATCACGCGCACGGTGTCGTCGGCGTCCACGATGCGGAGGCGACGCCGGTAGTCGATCGAGAAGCGCACCCACGTGAAGTCGACGAGCACGCTCGTGCCCGCGTCGACGATGCCGGCGGGGTTGTACCAGATGCCGTGGAGATCGTCGCAGCCCGCCACGTAGGCGCCCGCGCGTCCCATCGGCTTGACGCCGCGGTCGGAGAAGTAGAGCCCCGCCGCGCTGGCGGAGCCGGTGCAGACGAGCGCCGTGCCCACGAGGACCCGGCCCAAGATCCTCGCTGCGCTCACTTCTTCGTCGCCTGGCGGATGACTTCGTAGATCTGGGGCAGCCCGCGCGACGGGTGCAGACACATCTCGGCGACCTCCTTGGCCATGTTGGCGTAGTCGGGGCCGGTGAGCTTGGAGGTGGCGTTCGGGTCGAGCCGGTTGACGTCGGCGACGACGCTCGCGATGACCTCGAACGGCGTGCGCAGGTCCTTGCCCGTGCCGAACGGCAGGAACAGGCGTTTGAGCACGTAGTCCGTGGCGCGGTGCGGGTCGATCATGCCGTTGCAGATCTGGCCGCCGCTCGCGTCCACCGGGCGGGCGAACAGCCGAGCGAGCACCTCGAGCGCGCCGTCCGCGAGGCCGCGCATCACCACCTTGCCGCTCTCGTCGACCACGTTCTCCGCCGTGGCGCTCGCGAGCACGCGGTAGAGGGGGGTCAGGTTCACGTCGTCGTCCATCGTCTGCAGGAGGTCGACCACCGCCGCGAGCGAGGTGCTCTGGGCGTCGTTGCCGGACGCGGCGTCGAGCAGGTACGCGGCCAGCGCGAGCACCTCGGCGCGGGTCGCCGGGTCCTTTCGGAGCGCGTCGACGAGGTCGATGCCCGCGGCGAACGTGGGGCCCTCGAGGACCGACGACAGCGACGCGGCGAGGTCCTTCTCGGCCCAGGGACAAGACGCGGTCGGGTCGGGGCAGTGCGCCGCGATCTGCGCCCGGGTCACGTCGAGCACCAGCGGCAGGATCTTGGGCAGCGCCTTCTCGCGGAACGCGGCGGTGTCCTTGGCGCCGTCGACGGTGAAGAACTGGTCGACGATCTCCGAGCGCGCCTTGCGCCACTCGTCCTTGCGGGCCGGGTCGGGGAGGAAGGCCTTGTCGACGGCGTGCAGGCCGTCGATGAACAGGTAGATCGGCGTGAGCTGGGGGTTCTTGGTGCCGTCGTTCCGGAGGGCGAAGGCGTTGCCGCGCCGGTCCTTCAGGCCGGGCGAGCGGGCGGGATCGACAAGGACGCGCACCGCCTCGGCGAGCACCGTGACGCCGTCGCGGTCGATGGCCTTGGTGCACTGGTGGCTCTTGGGATCGAAGGCCTCGCAGTGCGGGACCTTCATGGCCTTGAGCGTCGTGACGAGCTCGAACAGCGTGGGGAACAGGTCGGACTCGAGCATCTCGGCGAGGAGCGGCTCGTAGGTCACGGCGCCGTCCTGCGAGCACCAGCGGGCGTCGGTCTTCGGCAGGCTCGGGTCGCACTCGGCCTTGGTCTGCTTGTTCGAGCCCCAGTGGCGGTGCAGGGTGTCGAACAGGTCGACGAAGTAGAGCGGCTTGCCGTGGTCGGCGAACGCCGCCGCGAGCGGCTGCACGTTCTTCACGAAGTCGAGGACCTCGAGCGGGAACAGCGCGTCCTCGTCGCGACCGCGGATGGTGTCCGCGAACGAGGCGCACTTGCGCAGCTTGATCACCTTGCCGTCGCTCGGGTCGGTGAACGGCGCCTCGGAGCACGCCATGCTCGGTACCGGATCCAGCACCCCCGCGAAGAACTTGCTGGTCTTCGCGTTGGTCGTGTCGCCGGGCAGGCCGTCGTGGGGCGTGTCGAAGTACACCATGCGCGCGATGCCGGCGACGGTGGGGTGGGTGTTGAAGCCCTTCACGCCGCTCGCCTGCTCGAGGAAGGCGTCGGTCCCGCCCACGATGCCGGTCAGCGGCGAGGCCATCAGCGCGGCGAGGCACTTGTCGCGCACGTCGAACTTGGCGCGGTCGAGGGCCACGTCGAGCAGCAGCGCGGCGACGTTCTCGAAGCGGAGGATTCCGCACGCCGGGATCCTGGTCGGCGCCGACTGACCGACGAACGCGCAGACGGCCTTGCTGAGGATGTTGGTGGGGTAGTCGAGCTTGACGGGGATGCCCGAGCCCGCGGGCCACTGGATGTCGATGTGCGCGATGGCGTTGTCCTTGGTGCACGCGCCGAGGCCGTTCGCGTCGTGGAGCAGCTGCATGAACCGCTGGAGCGCGCTGCGGTTCTTGCCGCTGTCGGGCTGGCTGCGGTCGACCGGCGTGACGAACCCGCCGACGCTCCCCGTGGTGGCGTTGAAGGTGGGGCCGTTCAGATCCTTGCGGTTGTAGGTGAGCGGGTCCTTGTATTTCATGTACGCCACGAACGGCGTCTGCAGCTTCACCGTGCGCGGGTCGGCGAACGCCTTCAGCAGGTCCTCGAGGATCCCGGGCGTCTGCGCGATCTGGACGACCACGTCGAGGAGCTCGTCCCAGAGGAGCGAGTTCTCGGGCAGGCTGGCCTCGGGGTGCTTGTCGGCGATGGCCTTCAACTGCAGGCCGACCCCGACCAGACGCGCCACTTGCTGGGGCTTCTCGGCGAGGAGCTTGCGGAACAGCGCGAGGGCCTCGTCGACCTCTTGTCGCGCCATGATCTGCCCGAGGGCGTGCACGAGATCGACGATCGCGCTCTTGTCCGCCTGGAACGCTCGATACTTCAGGCTCACGGGCTGCGTCCCGAGGTTGGCCGGCGGCGGGTCCTTGCGCGCCGCCTTCCACGCGGTCACCCGCGCGGGATCGGGCGGGTAGGTGCGCTCGGCCGTGGGGCTCGCGTCGCGCGGACCGGCGACGATCGGCACGCCTGCGAGCAGCTTCATCACGGTGGCGCTGGGGGTCTTCTTCGGGTCGGGCTCCACGAGGGGGCGGAGGTTCTTCACGACCGAGCCGGCGAAGGTCTTGCTCGTGTCGAGGTAGACGTAGAGCGGATCGCCGGTCGCCTGCAGCGCGAGGCCGAGCGCGTCGCGCTTGCCGTCCGCGCCTTCGAATGCGGGAAACGGAGTGGCCGGCGCCGTGGTGCCGGAGACGAACTGCCCGAGTGGGTCGAGGTCGGGCAGGCCGTCGCCGTCGGCGTCGACGAACGGGGCGGGGACCTTGCCTGCGACGAGCGGCACCGCGGCGAACGCGCGGAGGTCTCGGCGCACGATCGGCTTCGGCGCGCCGACGATGCCGAAGTCGGGGTCGGTCGCGGTGAGGAGCCTGCGACTGAGCTCGAGGGTGGTGCGGGGCCGTGAGAGCACCTCCTTGCCGGCGAGCAAGGTGTCGACCGCGACGGTGAGCGTGGCCGGCGCCGGGTCGCTCGAGGCGGTGCGCAGCTCCTCGTGCAGCACGCGGAGCATGGCCTGCATCTCGACGTGTGCCTTGCCAGGGACCACGGCCGGCCCATACGGGTCCGCGTTGCTCGCGACCACGCGGAGGAGCGCGTCGACGAGGTCGACGAGCCGGTCGTACGAGAGGAGCGGCCGCACGACGCCGAGCGCGAGCTCGGGGGGGCGGTAGCCCTTGCGCGCATCCATCCGGGCGAGCGCGTTCTGGATCTCCTTGTCGCCGCGGACGTCGAGCATCAGCCGACCGAGCGCGTCGGTCATCATGGGGATGGTGCGGTCCTCGTAGAGGTCGACCATCCGGGAGAGCGACTCGGCGAGCTCGTGGAGCAGCGCGCCCTTCTGGCCCGAGAGGTCACAGGTCTTCGCCGGGTCTGCGTTGCTCGTGTCGCGGAGGGCCAGCGGGACGTCGGGCAGGATGTTGTCGAACGCCGCGATCAGGTCCTCGCGCCTGCGCCCGAGCGCCTCGATCCGCGCGATCCGGTAGGCGCGGTTCTTCTTCTGCTGGTCGACGGTGACGACCTTGCCGGCGACGTCGGTCAACGAGGAGTCGATGGGTGGGAGCTTGGTCGCGTCCACCGTGGCCGCGTAGACGCCCTTGGCGTCGGGCCGACAGACGCCGCGGAACGAGGCGCCGGTGACGTCCTCCCGGAGCGCCTGGGCCCCGACGCGGTCGCACACGAGGGTGTAGAGCTCGCGGCCGACGCTGCCGCGCGCGGGGACGCTGCGCGAGGTGTCGAGCTCGTCCGCGCACGAGGTCGCGATCACGGCCCCGAGCAACAGCGTCGTCCGGGAGAGGGCGCGGGAGATCATCGGGGTGAAGAGGAGTATGCGGGGATCTGGGGCGGCAGGAAAGCGCACGCGGTACGCAAGTTCATTTCACCCGGAGCACCACGAGGGTCCGGTCGTCGTCGGCCGGCCCGAACGCGGCCACCGTGGCGAGGATCCGGTCGCGGATGCTCTCGACGCCCTCGCCCGTCCGCGCCGCAGCAGTGAAGGCCGCTTCCAGGCGGTCGAGCTCGAACCACTCGCCAGCGGCGTTGCGGGTCTCGGTGAGGCCATCGGTGTGCAGGAGCAGGACGTCGCCCGTCGACAGGGTGAGCTCGGAGTCCTCGGTCTCGCGGGTCACGTCGGCCGTGATGCCGAGCCACGTGCCGCGCGTCTCGTGGCGCTCGACGAGGCCGTTGTCGGCGCGGAACACGAGCAGGTCCTCGTGGGCGCCGGCGTGCACCACCGTGCGGCGCGTGGCGTCCCAGTGGAGCAGGGTGAGGGTCACGTGCTCGGGCTGCGCGAGGCGCACGTGGACGCTGTCGTGGATGACCTCGGCCAGCCGCGCGACGAGGGTGCTCGGCCTCGCTCCGGGGATCCCTCGCACGAGCGCCGCGACGGCGGCCTGCACCATCAACATCACGACGCCGGCGGGGAGCCCGTGGCCGGAGACGTCACCGATGCCGATCCACGCGCCGTCCCGGCTGGGGACGACGTCGTAGTAGTCGCCGCCCACCTCGGTGGCGGTCACCATCGCCGCCGCGATCTCGAGCCCGGGGGCGCCGATCGGCGGCCGCGGGACGAGCGAGGTCTGGAGGCGCCGCGCGATGTCGAGCTCGCTCGCGAGGCGGGCGGCCTCGGCGGCGGCGGCGGCGTGCGCGGCCTCGGCGCGGGCGCGCTCGTGCGCCTCGAGCGCCATGGTGACGAAGTCGCCGATGGAGCCGGCGACGAGCTCCTCGTCGAGGGTCCAGGGGCGCGCGCCGCCGATGTGCTCGTGGCACAGCACGCCGATCATGCGGCCCGCGCGGCGGATCGGGACGTCGAGCATGGCGTCGATCCCGAGCGGGCGCAGGTAGGACGCCGAGAACTCGGCGGTGCGCGGGTCGGTGTGCGCGTCGTCGGCGGGGATGCTGCGATCCTCCTCGAGCGCGCGGAAGTAGCCGGGAAAATCCTTGGCGCCGAGCACGACGCCGCTCGAGTGCACGCGCTCCGCGCGCTGGAACAGATCGAGGCAACGGATGGCCGTGCGCTCGTCGTCGTAGAGCCACACGCTCGCTCGCGCCACGTCGATCGCGCGCGCGGCCACCTCGGTGATCTGGGACAGCATCGCCGGCAGGTCACCGGCCTCGAGGGCGGGGCTCCGGGCCAGCTCCACGAGCAGCCGGTTCCAGCCGTGGATGCGCGCGGTGCGCTCTTCTACGCTCATGTTGCCGGAGGTCCTGCCACGTTTGCTCCCTGGCCGTTCGTCCGGCCGTGCGAGAGTCATGGTAGAACATCCGTGCGAGGACCATGCACGATCTCAGCGAAGGCGATCTCGCCATCCGTCAGCGCACCGTCTCTCCCTCGGCGGCGGAAGGAAGGCGTGACGCCGTCCTCGAGCTCACCTGGCTCGGTCGCAGCGTCGACCAGCAGCCCCGCGAGAAGCTCGCCCCCTACTTCCAGCAGGCGCTGAGCGAGGCGCTGACCGATCGCGCGCGGCTCGAGCTGCACTTCGAGCGCCTCGAGCACGTGAACTCGTCGACCATCACCGCGATCATCCAGTTCATCCAGGAGGCCAAGAGCCGCAAGGTCCCCATCACCGTGGTCTTCGACCCCACCCGCCGCTGGCAGCGTCTGAGCTTCGAGGCTCTGCGGGTGCTCTCGGGCGGCGGACTCGAGCTGCGGTCGGTGTGATGGCGCTGCCCCTGACCTCGGCGATCGTCGAGGCGCTGCCCGCGCCGGATTTTCGCCAGATCGACCAGCTCCGCGCGCGCGTGGAGGACGGGTCGTTGTTCCCTGCGGAGGGGTTCCCGAACGAGGACCCGGAGTTCCGCGAGAGCCTCGCCATCGTGTGCGGCGAGCTGCTCGAGAACGCCGCCAAGTACTCCGACTGGACCGCGGGTCGTGCGGTGTCGCTCACGCTGATCGTCGAAGGCGCGCACCTCGTGGTTCGCGTCGAGAACCCGGTGCGTCCGGGCGACGAGCACGTGCGTGAGCTCCTCGTCGGGCTCGCGTGGCTCGAGGCCCAGCCGAGCGCGGCCGTCGCCTACCAGCACCGGGTGATGGCGATCGCCGCCGCGCGGCCGGGTGGGCCGAGTCGCCTCGGACTGCTGCGCATCGCGTACGAGGCGGGGTGCTCGGTCGTGGCCGAGCTCGACCCGACCGAGACGGTCCTCACGATGGTCGCTCGCCTGCCCGTCCGATAGCTCGGCCGTCGGTCGACGAGGCTGCCGGGTTGGCGCTGCCGGGGCGGGCCACTACCGTTCGACGCATGCCGAACAAGTACGACCTCACGCCGCTCACCGCGGAGGCCCGCACCCGCCTCGCCGCGCTGCTCGATCCCGAAGAGCGGCGCGTGCTGCTGGCCCACGGCACCGAGCTCCCGTTCTGCGGCGGGCTCCTCGCCAACAAGGAGTCGGGCGTGTACGCCTGCCGCCTCTGCGGACTGCCGCTCTTCCGGTCGACCGCCAAGTTCGAGTCGGGCACGGGCTGGCCCAGCTTCTACGCGCCGTTCGCCGCCGAACACGTCGCGCGCATCGAGGACCGGAGTCACGGCATGCTGCGGGTCGAGATCCGCTGCCGCCGCTGCGACGGCCACCTCGGTCACGTCTTCCCGGACGGCCCCCCCCCGACCGGCGAGCGACACTGCCTGAACTCGGCGGCCCTCGAGTTCTTCCCGGACGGCACCGAGCCGCCGCAGAAGCGCTGACCAGAAGTTGGACGTCGCGCCCCGGCGAATGCAGGCTCGACCCATGGGCGCGCCGCACTCGAGGGAGGAACTTGTCGCGGCGCTCGCAGAGGCCCTCGGCGCCGCATTCGTCCAGCTCTCCACCACGCACCAACGAGAGAAGGCCTACGCCTTCGGCCTCGACGTGGTCTCCGAGGACGGCTGGATCGTCGGCGCGGTGCTGGCGACCGAGGAGGGCACGCTCGCGCGCGCGGGGCAGTACGCAGAGCTGCTCTCCGGCGAGCCGGCCGCGGTCGCGGTGGCGATCCGATGGTGGGACGCGGACTGGCCGTGCGAGGAGACGCGCTCGCTGTTCGCCCCCGTGAACGCCCTCTTGGCCGAGCGGGCGAGGACCGCGGACGTCGCCCTGCGCGACGAGGCCTACCTCGCGGCCCTCGAGCGCCTGCGCGCGACGATCCCGTCCGCCCTCGTGCTCGGGGCGTTCGGGGTGGATCCGGAGCGGAAGGCGCGCACGATCCCCCGCCTCAACGCGGCGGGCGACGTCCAGCGATGGCGCGCGGAGATGGACGCGGGCGAGCGCGCGTACGCGACTCTGCAGCGGTAGCGACCCCGGAGAGGCCCACGGCTGGCCGTTCAGGCGCGCGCGGCGCCGTGCCGGGACAGGCGCAAGAGGACGGAGGCGATCTCCGAGAGCGGGGACACGTACTCGACCGCCCCGCAGGCCGCCGCCTCGCGGGGCATGCCGTAGACCACGCAGCTCGCCTCGTCCTGACCGACGGTGTGGGCACCCGCGTTGCGCATCGAAAGGAGCCCCTGGGCCCCATCACCGCCCATCCCGGTGAGGATGGCGCCGACCGCGTTGCACCCGAGCGCCGTCGCGCAGGAGCGGAAGAGCGTGTCGACCGACGGGCGGTGGTGGTTGACGGGAGGCGCGGACACGAGCCGGACGCTGTACTGGGCGCCGCTGCGCACGACCTCGAGGTGCTGGGCCCCGCCTGGCGCGAGGAGGACGTGCCCGGGCAGGATGCGATCGCCGTCGTGGGCCTCGAGCACGCGCATCGCGCAGAGTCGATCGAGCCGCTCGGCGAAGTGGCGCGTGAAGTTCTCGGGCATGTGCTGCACGATGACGACGCCGGGTGCGTCCGCCGGCATGCGCTCGAGGACCTCGCGCAGCGCCTCGGTGCCCCCCGTCGAAGCGCCGATGGCGATCACCGTCTCGGTGTTGCGGATCCGGGTCGACCTCGTCGTGGTGTGGGGCAGACGCTGGGGCGTCGCGCCGAGCGGTGTCCGCAGGGCACGGGGCCGGGCCGCCGCGGCGTTCTTCACCTTCGCGATCAGCTCCGCCCGCTGGGCCTCCATGCCTCGACCGACGTCGAGCTTGGGCTTGGTGACGAAGTCGATCGCGCCGAGCTCGAGGGCGCGCAGGGTCGTCTCGCACCCTCTCTCCGTCAGCGAGGAGACCATCACCACGGGCATCGGGTGCGCGCGCATCAGCTTCTCGAGGAACGCGATGCCGTCCATGCCAGGCATCTCCACGTCGAGCGTGAGGACGTCAGGACGCACGCGCTGGATCATGTCCCACGCACGCAGGGGATCGGACGCCGCTCCCACCACCTCGAGCTCCCGATCCGCGGCGAGCATCTGCTTGAGCAGCTCGCGCATGAGCGCAGAGTCGTCGACCACCAGCACACGGGCCTTGTTCATCGGACGTCTCCCGCGTGGGTGCTGTCGTCGAGCGGAGCCGTCACCGCCCACACGCGGCAACGCCCGGTGTGGGTCTCGAACGAGAGGCGCAGCGCGGCCTCACCACCCACGCGCTCGGCGGCGATGGGGATTCCGCGCTCCGCGAGGTAGCGGCGTGCGAAGGCGATGTTCTGCTCGGCGACGTCGTTGCGCAGGTGGGCCTGGACGTTGCCGCCACCCACGATCTTGGCCTGCAGACGGTCGACCGAGGCACCGAGGCGGCTCAGCTTCTCGATCAGGCTCTCCATCGCCTGCGCCCCGAACCGCTGCGGATTGCTCCCCCGGCCCTCGGCGATCGCGAAGTGGTTGAGGCCACCGATCCTCGTCTCGGGATCGAAGAGGCAGACCGCGACGCACGAGCCGAGCAGGGTCGAGATCGCCGTCGGCTCCCGCGCCGCGTGGACGTCCCCTTCCATGATCGAGACCTCCCGCGTCTTCGGCGTCGAAGCGGGAGCCGGCCGATCACCCGCCTTGCGATAGACGGTGGTGCCAGAAGGGGTGAAGAGCTCGCGGAGCCAGAACAGGTTCTCGGAGTGACCCGCGAACAGGTACCCCGTGGGCGCGATCTGCTGCCAGAAGCGCCGGTACAGGCGGTCCTGGGTGGCCTGGTCGAAGTAGATGGTGACGTTGCGGCAGAAGATGGCGTCGAAGCTCGCGCTGATCGGCCAGGGTTCCTCGATGAGATTGATGTGCCGGAACTGGATCATGGCGCGCAGCCGGGAGGAGACCTCGCGCTCGGGCCCCACGCCCGTGAAGTACTCACGCCGCATGGGCTCGGGGACGTCGGCGATCGCGGAGGCCGGATACCGACCCGCCTCCGCGGTGGTGAGCACGTGGGTGTCGATGTCGGACGCGAGGATGCGGATGTCCCAGCCGGTGAGCGAGGGGTCGCTGGCGAGGGTCATCGCGAGCGAGTACGGCTCCTGGCCGGTCGAGCAGCCCGCGCTCCAGATCCGCAGGCGCCGGGCACCCCGCGCGCGCAGCTCCGGGATCAGCCGCTGGCGCAGGAAGTCGAAGTGGTGGGGCTCGCGGAAGAACTCGGTCTTGTTGGTGGTGAGGCAGTTGACCATCTCCCCGAGCTCTTCACCCCCGGGGTCGCGCTCGCGGAGGAGCGCACAGTACTCGCGGAAGCTCGCGAGACCGTGATGGCGGACCCGACGGGCGAGCCGCGCGACGACGAGGGTGCGCTTCTCGGCGGTGATGTGGATGCCGGCGGTGGCCTTGAGGAGCTCGCGTATTGCGGCGAACTCCTCGTCGGCCAGCGATAGTTCGTTCACGTGAGCTCCTTCAGGCCGACAGCTCCGCGGGGGCTGCCGCGGCGCTCGCAGCGGGCCGCGGACTCCCGCCGTCGTCGAGGGTGCGATCGACCTCGAGCAGCGTGAGCAGGCGCTTGTTGGTCTTGGCGAGACCACGGACCAGGGAGGTGTCGACCCGGGCGCCGAGATCCGGGGGAGGCTCGATGTCGCTGGCGCGCAGATCGAGCACGTCGTTGACCGAGTCGACCACCACGCCGACGATCTTGGCGCCCACGTTGAGCACGATGATCAAGGTGAAGCGGCCGTAGGGCAGCGACGGGAGGCCGAACCGTTCGCGCAGCCCGATGATGGGCACGACGGTGCCGCGCAGGTTGATCACGCCCTTGATGTGCGGTGGCGCGTCGGGGAGCGGCGTGATGGCCGAGAACCCCTTGATCTCCTGGACGCGGAGGATCTCGACGGCGTACTCCTCGGCGGCGAGGCTGAACGTCAGGTACTGGACGACGTTCCCACTACCCTTGTGCGCTGAGTCCGACGGATCCATGGCTCTTCTCCCGGTTGAAGTGAGACGCTGTGCCGAGCCGCGCGAGCGCGGCGATGTCGAGGATGAGCGCGACGCCGCCGTCCCCGAGGACCGTCGCGCCCATCACGCCGTCGATGCGGCGGTAGTTCTGCTCGAGGGGCCGGACGACGGCCTGGGTCTGACCCACGAGCTCGTCGACGAGGAGGGCCACCCGCATGAGGCCCGCGTCGAGGATGCACACGATCGCGCGACTCGGATCGCGCTCGTCGGTGTCCACGCCGAGGACCGCCGCCGGGCGGATGAGCGGGATCGTCTCGCCGCGCGCGCGCACGACCTCACCGCTCCCGAGCACGGGGTGGACCTGGTCGCCCTTGGGACGGAACGACTCGACCACCCCGCTGAGCGGCAAGACGAAGATCTGGTCCGAGATGCGCACCGACAGGCCGTCCATGATCGCCATCGTCAGCGGCAGACGCACGGTGACCTTGCAGCCCTCGCCGGGCTTGCTCGTGAAGCGCACCGTACCGTTGAGGGATTCGATGTTGCTCTTGACCACGTCCATCCCCACGCCGCGGCCCGAGACGTCGCTGACCTTCTGCGCCGTGGAGAGCCCAGGGGCGAAGATGAGCGCGTGCAGCTCCTCCTCGGTGGGCACGGCCGACTCGGCGAGCAGGCCCATGGAGACCGCCTTGCGTCGGATGCGCTCGGTGTCGAGCCCGCGGCCGTCGTCGCGGATCTCGATGACGACGCTGCCACCCTGGTGGAACGCGCGGAGGACGAGCTGGCCGTCTTCGCGCTTGCCGGCCGCCTTGCGGTCGGCCGGTGACTCGATCCCGTGATCGACCGCGTTGCGCACGAGGTGGGTCAGGGGGTCGACGATCTTCTCGACCATGGCCTTGTCGAGCTCGGTGGCGCCACCCTCGGTCACGAACTCGATCTGCTTGCCGAGCGCGCCCGCGGTGTCGCGCACCATGCGCGGGAACCGGTTGAACACGGTGCCGATCGGCACCATGCGTACGCTGAGGACGCGGTCCTGGAGCTCGCGCATGCTGCGTCCGAAGGCGGTCACGCCCTGGCGGAGGCGCACCGTCGCGTCC
>JAEUKC010000452.1:0-35505 GCA_016794445.1 Myxococcales bacterium | reverse complement strand
GAGCGCCTCCCCCGTCTCGTCCTTGACCAGGAAGTCCACGCCGTCCTGCTCGTCGAGGACGTCCCGCCAGGATCGGCGACCGCTGCTCTCGTACTGCTCCTCGACCACCACCCGGTAGTAGGCGCAGCGCCGCCCGCTGATCGGGGCGCGGATCGGCGCCTCCACGCCCACCACGCCGACCACGCGCGCCTCTTCGCCGTCGCGCAGATCCCCGATGCGCTTGCGAGGCACCCTCTGCAGCGCCCGGCGCGTGACCTGGTCGCCGCCGAACCAGTAGGCCAGGACGCCGAAGACCGCGAGCACCGCGAGCGTGACGAGGACCTTCACGCCGCCGGTATTTCACTCCGGCTGCGCATACCAGCCATCGGCGTGACCCAGGGCTACGCGGCGGCCTTCGCGGCGCGGCGCTTCTCGAGCAGTGGCGGTACGCTCAGCATGCTGATCGCCGCGACGATCAGCGCTGCGCCCGCGAGCTCGCCCTTGCTGGGCGGGGGCTGCTTCAGGAACAGGTAGAGCCCGACCGAGGCGACGAGGCCGGCGAGGATGCTGCTCGCGCGGTTCACCGGCACGCAGTAGCTGTTCTCGCGCTTGTCGAGCAGGATGAGCCCGCCGAAGATCCCGGTGCCCTGCGAGAGCACGCCGATGAGCGCGACCACGCCGACCACCACCGCCTCGCGCGAGAAGAACGACCCGAAGCCGTTGCGGACCGAGTGCGCGAAGTCGCCGAACCCTCCGTGGGTGAGGGGCGCGATCAGCGCGACCGTGAGCAGCGACAGCAGGAGGAACGGCGTGCCGACCATCTGCTCCTCGACGAAGTAGCGGAGGTTGGCGTTCGGGTCGTCGCTCTTGGCGAGCTTGCTCATGAAGCGCAGCCGCACGAAATAGCCGAACAGGTAGGCGATCACGTCGATCGCGCACACGGTGGTGATGGTGTAGTCGCCCGAGCGATCGGCGACGATCAGCGCGACGAGCGACAGCGCGAGCCCGACCCACGAGTACCACTTGACCGGTCGCTTCGCGAGCCGGTCGCTGATGGGGGCGATCACGAGCACACCGCCGCGCATCAGCAGCATCACGAACACGATCGAGACGCCCTTGAAGGTGTAGGCGAGCGTCGTCGTGATGATGACGATGGCCGTGCACACGCCGGAGAAGCCCGTCCAGCGGTTGGGCATCGGCACGTCGAGGCCGAACAGCTTCCCGCGGCCCGCGTAGCGCCACCAGCCCTTGCGGGTGATGAAGACCAGCATGCCCACGAGCGAGCACACGACCGACAGGGGCAGGATCTCGTAGCCGTCGACGACGCGGGTCTGACCGGGGAGCGCGCCTTTGGTCACGGCCTTGGTGAGCGCCGCGTAGGGCGCGTAGGCCGCGAAGTAGCCGAACGCGAACCACCAGATGGAGACTGGTGCGGTGCTCTTCGGCTGGGCGTCCATGCGAACTCCCGAGCCTAGCAGCCTCCGTCGTTCGGTGACGAATCTGTGACAGCGCGGGTCAACGGCGCCGCCTGACCGCGCCGACAACCAGCGCAAACGCGGCGAGCGCCAACACCGCCGAGCCAGGCCCATGCCCCATGGCGCAGCCACCCTCGTCGACCGAGCCACCGCTGGTGCACTGGGCGCCGTCGCAGGCGAAGCCCGGGGCGCACTGGCTGCTGTCGGCGCACTTGTCGTAGCAGGCGCCGTCGCTCGGGCGGCAGCGGTACGCGTTGCACGACGTGCGCTTGCCGGAGGTGTCCTCGAAGGCGAGGCCATCGTCGGAGCAACGCGCGCCCGTGCCCGTGCGGCAGAGGCCGTCGATGCACACCTGCCCGGCAGCGGGGCAGTGGTTCTTGGCGCCGCTGACGGCCACGCAGGTACCCTTGTTGGCGCCGTCGTCGCAGCGCTCGCAGGCCCCGCTGCAAGGGCGGTTGCAGCACACACCATCCATGCACGCGCCCGACGCGCACGCGCCGCTCGCGCTGCACGATGCACCAGCGGCGAGAGGGGCGTAGACCTCGGCGGACGATTCGTAGCCGAGGCCGCTGACGCCGCCGGTGACGAGGACGCGGCCTCCCGGCAGGGCGGCAGCGGCGCAACGCTCGCGCTGGATGACGAGGCTGCCCGCGCTGCTCCACGTCTTCGTGCGGGGATCGAAGGCGTCGGCGGCCGCGATCGGGCCACCGGCGTTGCGACCGCAGACGACGAGCGCGGTGCCGTTCGGCAGGAGCAGCGCCCGCCCGAAGCTGCGCGCGTTCGGGGCCGCGGCGAGGGGGCTCCAGGGCTTGCCGAGCTCGAGCAGCTCCGCGCCCGCGGTCGTGACCGTGGCGTTGCCGGTGGCGACCAGGAGGTGGGTCGGGTCCAGCGCGAGCGCGACGTGATCGGCGTGGGCCACGGGCATGCTGGCACCGACCGACCAGGTGCCCGCGCTCGGGTCGAAGAGATCGACGCTGGCCAGGGGTTCACCGTTGCTCCCGCCGACCACGACCACGGTCGCGCCGACGAGCGTGGCCGTGTGGGCGACGCGCTCGATGGCCATCGTGCCTGCCGCGCTCCACACGCCGGTCCCTGGATCG
The DNA here is from genome assembly GCA_016794445.1 of Myxococcales bacterium. Classification (GTDB taxonomy): domain Bacteria; phylum Myxococcota_A; class Polyangia; order Polyangiales; family JADJMO01; genus JADJMO01. The sequence continues at coordinate 32,951 of JAEUKC010000452.1, read as the reverse complement.
AACAGCTCGGCCGACGACTGGAACGCCGTGCCGTCGTCGCCCCCCGTCACGAGGACGCGGCCCGAGGGGAGCAGCACCGCCGCGTGATCGAGCCGCCGCGAGGCCATGCTGCCGGTCGCGGTGAACGCGCCGGTCTTCGGGTCGAAGATCTCGGCGCTCGACAGGGTGGAGGTGGCCGTGTCGTCGGTGCTGCGCCCGCCGACGACCAGGACGCGGCCGTCCGCGAGGCGCGTCGCCGTGTGCAGGCTGCGACCGACGGTCATCGCCGGGCCGGCAGAGAAGGTGCCCTTGACCGGGTCGTAGAGCTCGGTGGTGGAGGCCGCGGTGGGCACCCCGACCTCGCCGCCGCAGACGAGCACCCGACCGTCGACCAGCGCGGTGCCGGTGTGCCCGATCCGGATCTCGGCCATCGAGCCCGTGGCCGTCCACGTCTGGGCCCCCGCCTCGCGCGTGATCATCGCGAGGGCGAGGGCCGAGAGGGCGGCACCGAGGCGCCTCCCGCCAGTTCCTGCGCGCGTCATGGGGCGCAGTATGGCACGCCTCGGCCCGTGTGCTCGCGGGCGCTCAGGCGCCCTGGACCGTGACCTTCTTCATCTGCACCGGCGGGTTCGGCCGGTCGTCGCGGGTCGGGGTCTTCTCGATCTTCTGGACGACGTCCATGCCCGAGATGACCTTTCCGAACACCGGGTGCTTCGACTGACCGGGGGTGAACCAGTCGAGGTAGCTGTTGTGCACGGTGTTGATGAAGAACTGACAGCTGCCGCTGTTGGGACGGCCGGTGTTGGCCATGGAGAGCGTGCCCGGCTCGTTGCTGATCTTGGCCGTGTGCTCGTCCTTGATGGTGCCCTTGGGGCTGTCGCCGGTGCCGGCGAGGCGGCTGTTCGGGTCACGGCTGTTCGGGCAGCCGAACTGGATCATGAAGTTGTCGATGACCCGGTGGAAGTGCAACCCATCGTAGAAGCCGCTCTTGGCGAGCTCGATGAAGTTGCCGGCGGTGATGGGCATCTGGTCGAGGAAGAGCTCGACGGTGAACGTGCCGAGAGAGGTCTCACAGATCGCTGTGGGGTTCGCCATGCGCGGGACGGTACCGCAGATGGCGCCCGATTCGCTACGCTCCCCACCACATGGCGGAAACCCCGCGGCCCCTGCGGTTCTCGGAGCACCAACGGTCGGACGTGATGCCCGAGGTGCGTCGCGTCGGGCAGAAGTTCGCCCCCCAGGACGACATCTACCATTTCGTGCTGACCCGCAGCTGGACGCAGTTCTTCCTGCTCGTCGCGCTCGGGTTCGTCGTCATCAACTCGCTCTTCGCGCTCGTCTACATGAGCCAGCCCGGCTCGGTACAGAACGCGCGCCCCCACTCGTTCGAGGACCACTTCTTCTTCAGCGTGCACACGCTCGCCACCATCGGCTATGGCAGCATGGCGCCGCAGACGCGCTTCGCGAACTTCGTCGTCACTTTCCAGGCGTTCCTCGGGATGATCATGGTGGCGCTCATGACGGGCATGACGTTCGCCAAGTTCGCGCGGCCGACCGCCCGGGTGCTGTTCGCCAACCGCATGGTGGTGCACCGCCGCGACGGCGTGCCCCACCTCCTGTTTCGCGTGGCCAACTGGCGCCACAACCAGATCGTCGAGGCGCAGCTCGCGGTGATGGTGCTGCTCGTCGAGACCACGCGCGAGGGCGACACGATGCGGCGCCCCGTCCCCCTCGAGCTCGTCCGCGCCAAGAACGCCATGTTCTCGCTCTCCTGGCTCGCCATGCACCGCATCGACGAGCAGAGCCCCTTCTTCGGCGACCCGACCGAGGTCATCACCCGGCTCCGCGCGCAGAAGGCCGAGGTGTTCGTGAGCCTCTCGGGGATGGACGAGACCATGGGTCAGCAGATCGTCGCGCGGCACCGATACCAGCTCGACGAGATCGCGTGGGACGCGCGCTACGCCGACATCCTCTCGGTCGACGAGGACGGGAAGCGCACCGTGGACTACCACAAGTTCCACGACGTCGAGCCGCTCGGCCCTTCAGCCGGCCAGTAGTGCGGCCACGTGACTGCGGAGGGACTCGGCGTCGTACGGCTTCGGCAGCAGCGGCGACACGTCGGCCGCGTCGTCCGGCAGGTGGCCGGTGGAGTAGAGGATGCGCACGCTCGGGTGCAAGCGACGCACGGCGCGCGCCACCTCCGGCCCCTCTCCATCGGGGAGCACGTAGTCCAGCAAGACGAGGTCCACCGGGCTCGCCTCCGCCACCGCGATCGCGCTCCCCACGCTGTGCGCCACCACGACCTTGCAGCCGGCGCGGCTGAGGATCCGCTCGGCGATCCGGCACACGCTCGTGTCGTCGTCGACGACGAGGACGTGCCGTCCCTCCACGGCCGTCCCGCGGACCCGCGCCTGCGACGACGGGGCCTGCTCGGCCGCGGCGCCGATGGCCGGGAGGAGGATCTCGAAGCGCGCCCCGTGCGGCGCCGCGTTGGTGACCGTCGCGACCCCTCCCCACCGCTCGACGATCGAACGAACGGTCGCGAGCCCGAGCCCGGTGCCACGGCCACGCGGCTTGGTGGTGAAGAACGGCTCGAACACGTGTGGCAGGACGCTCGGGCGGATGCCCGGCCCATCGTCCTCGACCACCAACGAGATGGCGGGCCGTTCTCCGCGGAGCAGCGCCCTCGCGAGGCCGATCGTGACCCGACCACCGTGACCGATCGCGTCGCCCGCGTTGACCACGAGGTTGCTCACGAGCTGCTCGAGCTGCCCGGGGTCGGCGTGGACGAGCAGCGCCTCACCGGTGAGCCGCAGCGAGAGGTGCACGTCCTCGCGCACGATACGCCGCAGCATGGGCACGAGGTCCGCGATCACCATCTCGAGATCGACGTCGCGCGGCTTGTCCGGCGAGGCCCGGCCGAACAAGAGGAGCTGGCGGACGAGGCCCGCCGCGCGCTCGGCCGAGCTCTGGATGTCGGCGAGCTCCTCCGAACAGGCGCCCGCGTCGGCGAGCTCGGTCGTGGCGGCGAGGATGACCGTCAGCAGGTTGTTGAAGTCATGGGCCACGCCGCCCGCGAGCAGCCCGAGCGACTCGAGGCGCTGCGCGGCCGACAGCTGCGCCTCGAGCGCCCGCTGCGCCGTCACGTCGAGGGCGATGCACGCCGCGCCGCGTGGTCGGCCGTTGCGCTCCAGGATGGGCGCCGCGAACAGCTGGAGGGCCAGCGGCCGCCCCTGGTCGTCGCGTCGCTCGAGGGCAACGCCGAGCAGGGATTCTCCCCCGTGCACGCGACGGATCGCGTCGTCGAACACGCCTGCCTGTTCGATCGGCGCGCGGTCCGCGCGGAAGCCGAACATGTGGCCTGCGATCGCGTTCCAGGTGCTGACCCGTCCGTCGAGGTCGACCGAGTAGATGGCGATCGGCGCGGCCTCGACGATGGCGTGCAGCCGAGCGTGTGCGCGCTGCAGCTCTTGCTCGGCTTCGACCTGCGCGTCGACGTCGAGCGCGATCACGAGGCGCGCGGCCTGTCCGCCGAAGTTGACCGCGTGGCTGACGACGTCGACCCAGAACGTGTGCCCGTCCCGGGCCTGGTGACGCGTGAGGCCCGGGCGGTGGATGGGGATCTCGGGCCCGACGGTGGGGGCCGCGTGGAGGGCGCCACGCTCGCCGGGCGGGCGCAGGTCGAGCGCCGAGAGCTCCAGCATCTGCTCGCGCGTCCACCCGTACCGTCGACAAGCGGCGTCGTTCACCGCGACGAGACGCCGGTCCGGGCGCTGGATCCACATCGCGAGCGGTGAGTGCTCGAACACCACCGCGTCGAGGCAGGACACCCTCGAAGCAGTCGCAGACTCGCCGAGGGTCACGACCCGGTATCCACTCGCGTCGACGAGATTCGCCGTGCCGGGCGGCGCAGCCTGGCCGAGCCGATCCGACGTGCAGCCGCTGGTCGCGACGACGCGGCCCTCGCGGTCGACGAGCACGCACGGAGTGGCCGCCCCCTCGACGAGGGCCCGCAGTCCCGGCGGGATCACACCCATCCTCCAGGCTTACGGCCCACCGTCCGCTCGAGTTGAGCGCTTCGAGCAACAAAGCGCTCGGCGCGGGTCGGGAGCCGACGAAAAGACCGTCAGGCCTTGTCGAGGATCCCGGCGCGGTAGTCGGCGAAGGCCTTCTGGATCTCGGCCTCGGTGTTCATCACGAAGGGGCCGCGCTGGACGATCGGCTCGCGCAGCGGGCGCCCCGCGGCGAACAGCACGCCCGCGGGCGCGGTGCGCGCAGCGAGCCGCACGCGGTTGCCCGGCGAGAGGATCGCGAGGGTGTTGTCGGGCACCACCGTGTCGCCGATGGCCACCGAGCCCGCGTGCACGAAGGCGAACGCGGTGTGCCCCTCGGGCACCGCGATCTCGAACGGCTTGTCGTCGGCGAGCGCCAGCGTGGCCAGCATCGGATCGGTCGGCCGCATGCGCACCGGACCGGCGAGGCCGTTGAGGGTGCCGGAGATCACCCGCACTGCGCCGCCGCTGCCGAGCGCCGCGTGGGCGAGCTTCTCGGGGCCGAGGTCCTGGTAGAACTGGGGGCACATCTTCTCGTTCGCCGGGAGGTTGACCCACAGCTGGAACCCGGAGAGGAGCCCCTTGTCCTGCTCCGGCATCTCGGAGTGCACGATGCCGCGGCCTGCGGTCATCCACTGCGCGCCACCGCCGGTGATGAGGCCCTGGTTGCCGCGGCTGTCCTTGTGGCGGATCTTGCCGTCGAGCATGATCGACACGGTCTCGAAGCCGCGGTGCGGGTGATCGGGGAAGCCGGCGACGTACCCGCTCGGGTCGTCCGAGAACAGCCGATCGAGGAGGATGAACGGGTCGAGGTTGCGCAGCGCGGGCTGGCCGATCACGCGGGTGAGCTTGACGCCGGCGCCGTCGCTCGTGGCCATGCCCGCGAGGGTGGTGAGCACGCGACGCGGGGTGACCGACACGGCGGCCGGCGTGGCCATGCCCTCGGTGCGGCACGCGGCCAGCGCTCCGATGGAGGCCACGCCGCCGCTCGAGAGGAACCCGCGTCGACTCACGTTCATCCGCACAGCGTAGCGGATCGCAGCGTCACGGCGACAGGAACACCGGCTCCTTGGGCAGCCCGAGGCGTACGGCCGCGGCGGTACCGAGGGCGTCCTCGAGGCGCGAGACGAAGTCCTTGGGGTGGCGATACCGCGCGCCGCCGGCCTCGAGCGCGTCGGCGAGCTCGATCGCGTCCTCGACGAGCGCCGCGCAGTGAACGCAGTGGGCGCAGTGCGCCTCGAGCCGCGACGGCAGCGCGTGCTCGACGCCGTTCTCGAGGTGCTCGGCGACCTCGACGCAGCGAGGCCCGATCTTCAAGACTCCTCCTGGACGGCGTGACGCAACCGGAGCAGGGCGCGACTCACCCGCTTGCGCGTGGCGGCCTCGTCGATGCCGAGGGCCTCGGCCACGTCGCGCAGCGAGGCGTCGCCGTCGTAACGGAGCGCGAGCACCTCGCGGTCGGCGTCGGAGAGCTTGCCCATCGCGTGGCGGACCTTGGCGTCGAGCTCGGCCTCGTCGAGCAGTTCGCTCGCGTCCTTGCCGCCAGCGTCGCCGCAGAACAGCGCGATGCGGGCGGAGCGACGGAGCCGCGTCGCGAGCTTCTGCGAGCAGGTGCGGCGCGCGATGCCCATGAGCCAGGCGCGGGGCGAGCCCTCGCCGCGGTAGCTCGCGGCGCCGTGGTACGCCGCGAGCAGCGTCTCCTGCGCGGCCTCCTCCGCCTCGGCCTGCGAACCGAGCAAGAGGAAGCAGAGGCGGCCCAGCGCGGCGCCGTACACGCGCGCGGCGGCGGTGATGGCGCCGTGGCGGTCGCCCGAGAGCAGCTTGCGGGTGACCTCGATCTCGGAGAGGCCCACCGCGATGCGGGTGCCGCTCTGGGCGAGCGGACCCCGATCCCGTTCCTCGCCGTAGGTGGCGGCGGACTCCTCGTCGATCTCGTCGTGCAGCGGGCGACCCACGGACTTCATCGTGAGGCATGCGACGCCCGAGCACGAGGGAGGATCCGCTCGCGCGTGCATTTTGGTCGGACGAACACGGCGGAAGCGGGGCGATGTGGGTTTCGCTGCTAGCGGAAAGGGAGCCCCAGCTGCGCCGCCGTCCGCGAACTGGGAGGCGCAACGGCGCCGGACAGCGGGGCCTCGCGTGCCACGTCGAACGCGGTGTTTCCCCGGCTCTTCGCGGCTTCGACGCGCGCCGTCGTGGCGCGTCGTGCGGTCTCGAGGGCGAGCTCGGGTGAGTTGTTCTGCTCCGAGAGGTGGAGCAGCACCGCGGTGTGGACGCGGGTGGGTAGAGCACCGAGCAACGTCGCGGTCTGGGCGTTGGAGAGGTGCCCGCGCGCCGACGCGATGCGTCGTCGGAGGTGCTCGGGGTAGGGGCCCCGCGCGAGCAGGTGGGGATCGTAGTTGGCCTCGACCATCACCGCGTCGCAGCTCGAGAACAGATCGATCAGCGCGCCCGTGGGCTCGCCGAGGTCGGTCGCGAGGCCGACCGCCGCGTCGTCGTCCTCGACGCGGAGCGCGACCTGCGCGGCGTCGTGGGGCACGGGGAGCGGCGTGAACACGAGATCGCCGATCGCGAACGGGTCGCGCATCTCGAAGCGGAACTCCTGCACGACGCCGGGCAGCCGCACGGCGCGCGAGGTGGGCGCGCTCAGGTAGACGGGGATGTCACGAGCCCGACCGACGCGGCCCGCGTGCCCGAAGTGATCGCCGTGTGCGTGGGTGACCACGATCGCCTCGGGGGGCGGCTCGTTCGCGGCCGCGAGCGCGGCCTCGAGCGCCTTCGGCCCGAGGCCGCAGTCGACGAGCACGCAGCTCCGCGCGGAGCGGAACAGCGTGGCGTTGCCCCCGCTCCCGCTCGCCAGCACCGTGACGCGCACGCCGAGCCCCGCGACCCCGCGATCAGATCGCCGAGACGCGGTTCATCAGGCGGCCGCAGAGATCGGTGGCCGAGTTGCCGCGCTCGCGCTCGATCTTGAGGCCGGCCTTGAAGATGTTGCTCGCGGCCATCTCGTTGCCGAGGCGCAGGTGGCACACCCCGAGCAGCTCGTGGTCGCTCGGCTCGCCGTCGCGGCTCACGAGCTCGGTGAGCGGACCGAGCGCGGCGCGGTGCGCCTCGAGGTAGCTCGGGGGCTTGGGGCTCGGCTGGTTCTTGGAGAGGACCATCAGCTCGAGGGCCTTGCGCTGATCGGACGCGGCGAGCTCGGGGAAGCCCGGATCGGCGAACAGCTGGTGGTAGGCGGCGAACACTTCTTCGTGTCGCTGCTCCTTTCCGAGGCCGACGATCTTCTTGACGGTGGCGATCATCTCGTCGCGAGTGACAGGCATGGCGGCCCTGGGTCTAGCACCGATCGGGCGCCCGGTCTCCCTGCGTCAGGGGGCGATCTCGGCGGAGAGAGCGTCCGCACCGTAGATCTTCGCGAGCGCCTCACGGATCGCGGCGGTGTGCACGCTCACGGCGCGGTTGACGGCCGGATCGAACCCGTAGTCGCCGCCCAGCGAGGGGAGGTTGCCGTCGAAGATCAGGCCGACGATGGCGCCGTCCTTGTCGATGACCGCCGACCCGCTGTTGCCCCCGATGATGTCGTTGGTGGAGGCGAAGTTCATCGGGAGCGAGAGATCGAGCTTGGGCTTGGCCGCGAGCCAGGAGGCCGGCAGCGCGAACGGCTCCTGGCCGGTGTGACGCTCGAACGCGCCGCCGATCGTGGTGATCGGCTTCACCCACTTGCCGTCGTCCTTGTAGCCCTCGACGCGGCCGTACGAGATGCGGAGCGTGCCGGTGGCGTCCGGGTAGGTGCTCGTGCCGTAGATGGCGAAGCGGGCCTTGGCTACGAGCTCGCCGTGCTTGCGCTCGACCGACTCGACCAGCTCCTCGTAGCGCTTGCGCACGTCGCGGCTGTCGCCGTCGATGCGGCGGAACAGCTCGATCAGCGGATCCTGCGCGGCGTCGACCGCCTTCTTGCCGCCCTTGAACAGCGCCTTGCGGGTATCGAGGTCGCGCAGCTTGGTGCCGTGGACCAGCTTCTTCGCGGCCTCGGCGGGGCTGTCCTTGCCGAGCACCTTCTTGACGAACGGGTCGTCGGCGCCGAGCGCCTCGCGCAGCTTGGTGAGCGAGAACCCGAGGGTGAAGGTCTCGAACTCGAGGTCGACGGGCTGGGTCGAGAACAGCTGCTGCTCGAGGCCGGGGAGCTTGGCGTCGGTGTAGTCGCGCAGGCGCTTCTCGTTGGGCTTGTCGCGCTCGTCAGCGGCGCGGAGCAGGTGCTTGGCCCAGAGGGCGAGCTCGCTGCGGAACCCGTAGCTGCCCTCCATGTACATCCAGCGATTCCACAGCTGGCGGTACTCGGTCTGCGCCTTCTCGATCGCGCCGAACGACTCGTAGTAGGCGGCGCGGAGCTTGGGGTCGGCGATGATCTTCTGGCGGAGCGCGTTCTCCTCGCCGAGCTTGCTGCTCCAGAACGCCTTGTCGAGCAGCGCCTCGTGGCGGCCCTTGTAGGCCTTCACCCCGTTCTCGACGTAGAACAAGGTCGCGTTGGCGACGCGCTTCTGCTCGGGGCCGCGGTGCTGGAACTCGGTGAGCGCGCCGCGGTACTCGCTCAGGTAGACGAGCGCGCGCGGCAGGCGCACGTCGCGCTCGACCTCGAGCTGCGCCATGGTGAGCAGCCGCGAGGTGCGGCCGGGGTTGCCCACGGTGAAGGTGAGGTCGCCCTCCTTGGTGGGCTTCTTCGCCCACTTGAAGAAGTGCTCCTGCTTCGCGGGCTGGCCGTTCTCGTACGCGCGCACGAAGGCCACGTCGAGGTCGTAGCGGGGGAAGACGAAGTTGTCGGGGTCGCCGCCGAAGAACGCCATGGCGAACTCGGGCACGAACACCACGCGCACGTCGGAGAAGCGCTTGTAGCGGTAGAGGTCGTAGCGGCCGCCCTTGTAGAGCGAGACCACGTCGCACGAGACCTCGGGCTTGCCACCGCTGCAGGCCTTCTCGAGCTTGGCCGACTCGCCCCGGTAGGCCTCGATGTAGGCCTTGCCGTCGAGGCCCTTGGTGGCCGCGGCGATCTTGTCGGAGACGTCGGTGATCTCGACGAGCTGGTCGAGCTCGAACCCCGGGCACTTGAGCTCGTCCTTGCGGTCCTTCGCGAGGAAGCCGTCCTTCACGTAGTCCTTCTTGCTGCTCGAGACGTTCTCGATGCAGTCGTGGACGCAGTGGTGGTTGGTCATGACGAGCCCGTCCTTGGAGACGAAGCTCGACGAGCACCCGCCGCCGATGCGCGCCGCCGAGAGCTGCGCGTGGCGGAGCCACTCGGGCGAGGGGGTGAAGCCGTACTTCTTGCCCACGGTGTCGGCAGGGAAGTTGTTCAAGGTCCACATGCCCTCGTCGGCGCGGGAGTCGGGGCCCGTGGTGGAGACCACGGCGAGCGCCGCGGCGGTGAGGAGGGCGAGGCGGCGCATGGCGCGACGGCCTACCACGGGCCGCTTCCGGCTTGCCAACGACGTGGCTCTTCTGGACGATGTCTCCGTGGACCTCGACGCAGCGCTCCGAGCCGTGGGAGGTCTGCCGTGGGGAGAGCTCCGCGAGACCTTCGCGCTCTGCCCGGCCCTGCCGTGGGTCCTCCGGCGGCCCATGATCGCCTGGCACCTCGCGCAGCGCGGCGACGACGTCGCGCGGTGGGCCGAGGTCCTCTTGCTCGGTGAGCCGGCGCGGGGGCTCGACCCGGCGGAGGTCGAGGCCCTGCGCGGCGTGCGGTGCACGCTCGAGCCCGGAGAGGGCGACGCCGGCGCGCTGGTGCCGATCGAACGCGGGATCGGCGCGGCGGGAGCGATCGCTGCCGCGAACCTGGACCGCGGTGTCCGCGCTCTCGCGCTGCTCGGGAACGAGGCCGCGCTGCCGAGGCTCGCCCGGTTCGGCGCGACGGTGCACGCGCGCGGCCCCTCGCACGTGACGCGGTGCCTCTCCCTCGGTGCGCGGCTCCTTTCGCGGGAGGTCGATCTCGCCGCGCTCGACGTCGCCGCGCCCGCCTGCGATCGGCTGGTGGTCGACGGCGCGTTCGACCCGCAGGATCCGACGGTCTGCGAGCAGGTGCTCGCGGCGGCGGGCCGAGCCCTCGACGACCTCGCCTTCGGAGGACGCGCGGTGCTGCTCCTCGCCTCGTCCGAGGGGCCGCCGCTCGACGCGTTGCGGCCGCGGCTCGTCACGCCGGGCGTGCGCGTGCTCGCGTGTGCGCTGCCCGACCTCGACGTGGACGAGGCCTGTGCCCTCGCGGTGGAGGGCGCGAAGGACCACGCGCGCGCGTTCGGAGAGCTCCGCGCACGGGTCGGGTTCGACAGGGTCTCGCGGGCCCTGCTCCTCGTCGACAAGAGCGCCACCGCGCCGGGCTTCGTGTGCGAGCAGGCCCTGACGTTCGCCGACGCGCGACGGCTCGCCGCGTTGCCGCTCTCGCGCTGGCTGGTCGCGGCCGCGCTGGCGGAGGACGAAGAGGCGGCGATCCTCGCCGCGCGTCTCGCGTTGCCGGCGGGCACGGAGGTCGTCGAGGGGCCCGAGACGGTGACGGTCACGGAGGGGCCGCGCACGACGCCGCTCCCGGCGAGCACGTGGGCGGTGCTCGCCGCCGTGCACGCCGAGGGGTCGGTGCCGGCCGCGACGCAGGCGCTGGCTGCACAGCTCGGCGCCAAGGAGTCGGTGATGCGGCGCCACGTGGTCGGGGTCGTGCGCAAGGCCCTCGGGCAAGGGCTGCTCGAGGTGTCGCCGTGAGCCTGGCCTCTGCGAGAGCGCTGTCCGCGATCCCCGACGCGGTGCTCGGCGAGCTCGGCGCGCGCCTCCGCGCGGGTGGCTTCGCGAACGCGCTCGCCGAGGCGCTGAAGATCGGGCGCGGCGTCGCGATCGAGCTGCGTCGCCCGATCCGCCTGCGCCGGCTCCGCGCCCGTGACGACTCCCCGGCGCGGCTGCTCCGCTTGCTGTGCTTCGGCGACGCGCTCGAGGAGGCAGAGGCGGCGGCGGCGCTGGGCGCGTCCACCCTGCGCGCGCTCCTCGACGGCGAACTGTTGGCGCAGGTCGAGGGCAAAGTAGTCGCGCGGCTCGTGCTCACCGCTGCCGACGACATCCTCTGCTTCGGCGACCCGTTCGAGGCCGGTTCCGAGGCGATCATGGCCATCGGCGTGACCACCCGCGCGCTCGCGAAGGTCGGTCGTGGTCGCGGCCGGCTCGCCCTCGATCTCGGGTGCGGCGGCGGCGCGCTCGCCCTCGCCCTCGCGCCGCACTTCGAGCGCGTGATCGCCACCGACCTCGCGCCGCGCGCCGCGGTGATCGCGCGCCTGAACCTGGCGCTCGCCCAGGTCGACAACGTGGAGGTGCGGATCGGCGATCGGTTCGCGCCCGTGGCGGGCGAGCGCTTCGAGCTGGTCGTCTGTCAGCCGCCGTTCCTCAGCGCGTTGCCGGACGCGAGCTCGAAGACGCTGCACGGTGGCACGCGCGGCGACGAGCTCCCGCGCGCGATCCTCGCCGAGCTGCCGCGACACCTCGCCGACGGCGGTCGTGCGGTGGTGCTCACGCAGTGGCCCGTGCCGCCGCCCATCGACGTCGGCAGCGTGATCGGGGACCCCTCGCTCGGCGTGTTCCTGCTCGAGGCGCCGCCGCTCTCGCTCGACGAGCAGGCGGCGGTGTACGCGTCGGCCGAGGTCCCCGTGACGGACGACGGCTACCCCGCGCGCGCGCGGGCCCACCGCGAGCAGGCGCATCGCCTGGGGCTCACCGCGGTGATCCAGACGGTGGTGGTCCTCGACCGGCGCTTCCCTGGCGTCGTGGCCCGCGTGCCACTCGCGAGCGGCCGCGTGATCGACCTGTCGGCCGAGCGGGTCGAGGACGCGGTGCAGGCGAGGGTGCTCCTCGCCGGCGCTGGGCTCTCGCGCGCGCGATTGCGGCTCTCGCCAGGGGTCCGGTTCGCGAGCCTCGTGGGCGCGCGCCGGGCTCCGCCGCAGTGGGCGGCGTTCGCCGAGAAGGATCCGCTCGTCGAGCGCACGTTCCTGAACGCGGCCACGCTCGACCTCCTGCGCGCGGTGGCGAGCGCGAAGGACGTGGCCACGGCGATCGCGGCGGTGGGTCCGCGCCACGGCGTGCCCGCGGCGCGCGGCCTCGAGCTGCTCGGCCCGGTGGTGGCCGCCGCGCTCGAGAAGGGGATCTTGCGCGTGGATTGCTAGAACATCGCGCCGAGGGCGATGCCGAAACCGAGCGAGAAGCCGCCGCTCTCGTCGGGCACCGAGGACGTGGCGACGCCGCCGATGCGGAGGGAGAGGCCGAACGCGAAGCGCGAGACGGCCATGAGGAACGCGGGCTCAGCGATGATCGAGAGGCGCTTGCCGCGTTCCAGGAAGTCGATGACCGGCGCCACGCCCACGCCGACCCAGCCCGTGACGCGCACCTCGCCGTCGACGGCGAACACGTACCCGGGGCGCACGATCGGCTCGAGGAACGCGCCGCTGTTGGCGGGCATGTTCGCGGGAGCACCCTCGGGCTTGGCCATGTTCGCGAAGCCCGTCGAGATGCCGAAGCCGACCCCGAAGCCGCCTTTGGGCAGGCGATCGACGCCCACGCCCCAGCGGCCGACGGTGCCCCCCGGGTCGAGCGCCACGTTGGCGCGGAAGGTCAGCGGGTAGAGCGCGTCGGCGGCGACGGCGGGCGCCGCGAGCCCGACGACGGCGAGGAGGACGAACGGTGCGCGACGAGCCATCGACGCAGCTTACGGTCACTTCAGCGGAATGTCGTCGATCAGGCCAGCGCTCACCACGTCCGCGCGGTGACGCCCCGGGTTCGCCTCGCCGATGCGGAACAGCGCGCGCACCGCCTTCGGCATCTGCGCCGAGCGCTTGATCATCTTGCCGTCGGGGGCGCGCAGGTAGAGCAGGAGCACGCGCCTGCCGAGGAAGGCGCGGATGCCGCCCCAGGTCTTGCCGGCGACGGTGAAGCTGATCACGTCGAACGAGCGGTACTCGACGCCGCTCACCACGCCGCGCACGAGGCTCCGGAACTTGAGGGTGGCCTTGCCGTCGACCGCGGGCTTGACGTTGGCGACGAGCCAGCCGTGCTCCTGCGAGTAGTCGAGGAACATCTCGGCGAGGTCGTCGAGATCGTGGCGAAAATCGGCGCTGCGCAGGCGCGCGGAGAGCCGCACCTGGTCGAGGTAGGGCAGCACCTCCTGCGTGTTGGCCCAGGCCCATCCCCCGGAGAACACCGAGAGCAGGAGCGACAGCCCGACCACGACGCGCATGGTGGTCTTCCGACCAGAGAGGGCGATCGTGTACACCGTGGTCAGCATCGGCATCAGGTAGACGCTCGAGAACCCGAGCACGAGCACGAGCTGCAAGAGGAGCAGTAGCGCCGCGATGTCGGGGCCGAGATACGGCGGGTACACGGTGAAGTAGCCGAACAGCGCGTCGAGCACGAGGACGATGGCGACGACGCCGACGACCCGCGCGTGAAGGAGCACCTCGCGCCGCACGGTTCGCGAGACCAGGGAGCCGATCAGCGCGTAGAGCGGGTAGACCGCGTAGAGGAAGAACGAGCGCGGGCGGTGCTCGCGGTAGTGCTGGTCGAGCGCGCCGGTGACTCGCAGCGCGCCGCCGAGCAGCTTGATGTTGCCGAGCACCGGGTAGCGCGTGAGCAGGCTCTCGCCCGACCCGAGGAACGCGATCGCGACGAGCACGATCAGGAGCAGCACGAGCACGTGGAACTGCCGCAGCGTGATGGCCACCGCCACGAACACCGGCGTGGACACGACGGCGAGCGCGCCGCGCAGGGTGACGGCGAGGGGGCTCGTGTTCTCGGCGGCGGTGGCCCACCCGGGCAGCCGGGTGCCACGGTCCTCGCCAGCGTCCTGCATCAGCGCCACGGTAGCGGAGCGCGTCGCCAAAAACGACAGCGCCCGCGCGACCGAGCTCGGCCTGCGCGGGCGCTGGCGGTCGCACTCAGCTCACTTGGGGTCGCACTTGCCGTCGCAGAAGTGCTTGATGGTCCCCGTCGTGAAGAACTCGTGCTCCTGCGACATGGCGACGTTCAGGATGCGCACCTCGTCGTGCGGGTCCTCGCCCTTGGTCATGGGGAGGTTCTCCACGGGTGCAGGCGGCAGGCCGAAGTCGTACTCGACGATCGCGGAGCCGGTGAAAGGAGGCGCCTGCTCCTCGAGGCCCCAGATCTTGCGGTTGTTGGGGATGACGTTCTTGGCCTTCACCGCGCGCGCGATGATGTGCGCGCCGAGGGGGGTCACCTGGTGGTCGCCGATCGCCACGCTCAGCAGCACCTCGTGCTTGGGGGTGCCCGGCAGCAGGCGATCGTTGATGGCGTCGATGTAGCCGCCCGGTTCGGTGTGGTCCCACCACATCTGGATGAGGCCGAGGCAGATCTGGATGTCGTACATCGTGGTGTACGACGTGCCGAGGATGAAGAAGAACGGGTTGAAGTCGATCGAGCGGTTGAGGAGCAGCGAGTAGGGCGCGCCGGGCTCGCCGAGGACCCCACGCGTCACGTCGGTGGTGATGGCCATGTAGGTGGCGCCGAAGATGCCCCCCTGGCTGTCGCCACGGTAGAAGCGCTGGGTCGGGTCGATGGCGCTGTGGCCGTCGAACTGGATCTGGGCCTCCTTCACGAAACGGCCCGACATGAGGCGCATCGCGACGAGGCTGTTGATGAGACCCTGGTGCTGGCGCTCGATGGCGAGCTTGACGAATCCGCCGATGTCGCCGATGAGCGCGTCGGTCACCCCCGGGCGGTCTTCGCCGGACATGCCCGCGAGATCGACGCTGAACGACACGTAGCCGAACTCGTCGCTCGCCTGCGCGAGGTAGCCGTTCTGCCCCTCGGTCTTGGCTCCGAAGAGACCGTGACCGTTCTGGAGCAGGGGCAGGGCCTTGGTCTTGGCCTTGTTCGGGATGTGGACGAGCACGTCGTACGTGCCGGTACCGTTCTGCACCGGGAGGCCGTCGGAGCCGTACTTGAGGCGCCCGCCGACGCCCATCTTGTCGAGGAACAGCGGCACGTTCTTCATGCGCACCAGCATGCGCTTGGCGATGTACTTGTTCGGGTTCTCCTCGACGTTGACGATCTCGTATTCGGGGCCGTCGGTGCCCACGGCCTTGAGGGCCTCGTCGCGCATCTTGACGACGGCGCCGGTGATTCCCTCGCGACTCGCGGTGTGGAAGTCCCAGGAGATCTGCAGGTTGTCCTTGGCGATGCCCGCCTTCTGCAGCTTGGCGAAGATGTCGGCGTAGAGGCCGCGGCGTGCCTCGACGCTGGCCTCCTTGCTCGGCGTGCCGTCGCGGAGGTTCTTGAACTCGGGCGAAGGCTCGATGACCTTGCCGGCCTCGTCGATGACCTTGCGGATCGCGACGATGTACCGCGTGTTGTCCTTGAGGCGCACCGCGGGGCGGAGGAAGAACGTGCGCTGCGGCTGCGGGTCGCGGAAGCGCGGCGGCTGCTCGTCGACGCTGTGGTCGGTCTCGGCCCAGTGCGGCACGAGCGCGCCGGTCTCGGCCTCGATGAGCAGGGTGGGCGAGTCCTTGGTGAGCGAGACGTCGAGGGTCTCGTGGCCGGGTAGCCCCGTGACCGTGGCGTAGGGCAGCACCGTCATCAGGTTGCCGGTCGGCGAGAAGCCGTCGAGCATGTTCCAGGTGCTCGGGTCGGTCTCCTTGCCGCTGTGCAAGGGCAGCATCCCCGCCTTGAGGTTCACGCGCTTCTTGGTGGGGGTCGTCGGGTCGTCCTTCAGGTAGAAGCTCGTCGGGAAGGGGAACCCGCACACGTAGGGGACGATCGGGTCGCAGTCGGCGGTCCAGCGGACGGGCACGATCGGAGGCAGGGTCTCCCCGCCGGCGTCGGTCGCGGGGGTGTCGCTGTTGCTCGACGAGCAACCGACGGCGAACACGAGCGGCGACAGGGCGGTGGTGAGGGCGGCCAGGGCGAGGCAGGCGAAGGACGAGCGCATGGTCGGGCAAGCTAGCAGGCAAGCCCCTCGTTCGCTCGCAAATTCCAGGCGGTTTGCCCGGGAATCCGCCGACGCAGTGCGGCGCTCGCGGCCCGTTGCTACGGGGGTCTCCGTGAAGCTCGTCACCTGGAACGTCAACGGCATCCGGGCGCGCCATGCGCAGCTGCTCGACCTTGCGGCGAAGGAGCAGCCCGACGTGCTCTGCCTGCAGGAGCTCAAGGCCACCCCGGAGCAGATCCCCGATCCGCTCACGACGCTCGCCGACTACTGGTCGGTCTGGCACGGCGGGCCCAAGGGCTACAGCGGTGTGTCGCTGCACTTCCGCAAGGCCGCGTTCGAGGAGGCGCCGAGGTTCTCGCACCCGCCGTTCGACGCCGAGTACCGCGCGGTGGTCGGCGTGGCCGGGGGCGTGACCTACGCCTCGCTCTACGTGCCGAACGGCGGCAAGGACTTCGACGCCAAGATGGTGTTCCTGCGCGCGCTCGTGGACTGGTCGCGCTCCGTCGAGGGGCCCCTCGTGATCCTCGGCGACCTCAACGTCGCCCGCGAGGAGAAGGACGTGCACCCGACGCAGCGCAAGGCCAACGCCATCGGCCAGCGCCCCGAGGAGCGCGCGCTGTTCGCCGAGCTCCTCGGGGATCGACTCGTCGACGTGGGTCGCAAGTTCCACCCCGACGACGAGCGCTGGTTCAGCTGGTGGGCACCCTGGCGGCAGTTCAGGGAGCGCAACTTCGGCTGGCGCATCGACTACGTGCTCGCCTCGACGGCCCTCGCCGATCGCGCAGTCTCGGCCGAGGTCCAGAAGGATCACGGCAACAGCGACCATGGTCCGCTCGTGGTGGTGATCGACTCGCCCGATGGGCGCGGGTGAGCTCGCCGCGCTCGCCGCGGCACTGACCTGGGCCATCGGCTCGCTGCTCTTCGGGCGCATCGGCCGCACGGTGCCCCCGGGGGCCATGAACCTCGGCAAGCTCGTGGCCGCGGGCGCCATGCTCGCGCTCACCCACCTCGTGATCTCGCGCCACCCGTTCCTGCCTCCCGGGGTCGCAGGCTCGGCGCTCGTGTTGCTCGCGCTGAGCGGCGTCGCGGGCCTCACCATCGGCGACACCGCCTACTTCGGCGCGATCGTCTCGCTCGGCGTGCCGCGCGCGATCCTGCTCCTGTCGTCGGCGCCGGTGTTCGCCGCGCTCATCGGGTGGCTCTGGCTCGGCGAGCGGCTCGCGCTGCGCGCGGTGCTCGGCATCGGCCTCACGCTGTCCGGGATCGTGCTCGTCGTCGCCCGCCGCGCGGTCGGTGGGCCGCCCCTCACGGCGCGGGGGCTCGCGCTCGGGATGGTCGCCGCGCTCGGTCAGGCGAGCGGTTCGGTCCTCTCGCGCAAGGCCATGCAAGGTGGGTTCGACCCGCTCGCGGCGGCCGTCGGTCGGATCGCCGTCGGAGCCATCGGTCTCTGGGTCGTGGCCTGGGCGACGGGGCACGCGCGCGGTTGGCACGGCGCGCTCGCCAAGGACCGCGCGTGGCTGTGGGTCTCGCTCACCGCGATGATCGGGTCGTACGGAGGCATCTGGCTCTCGCAGCTTGCCCTCGCCCACGCGAGCTCGACCGGCGTGGCGTCCACCCTGCTCGCGACGAGTCCGGTGTTCGCGCTGCCCCTGGCCCACTTCTTCGGTGGCGAGCGCATGACGGGCCGCTCGGCGGTCGGCGTCCTGCTGGCGATGGCCGGGATCGCGCTCCTGGTCCGCTGAAGAGCTTCGCGAAAACGAAGGTCAGGCCACCCGCGCCAGCTTGCGACCGGCGAGGGCGCCCTCGCCGCGCGCGACGTCGCGCAGGATCTGGCGCGCGACCGCGACGCCGCAGCTCTGGGCGATGATCATCGGGACGCCGGCGGCGCGGGCGAGCTTCTTGGCGATCTGGGCCCCGCCGTGGCTGTTCACGCCAGTGACCAGGACGACGAGGTCGGCACGGCGGATCACGCCGGCGAGCGCCTCGGCGCCACGGCCGCGCACGTCGCCGACGTGCACCTCGACCGCGACGCCCTCCTCGCGGCCGGCATCCAGGAGAGCACGCTCGTTGCGGTCCATGCCGCCCACGAAGGCGACCCGCGGGATGGTGTTCGTCATAACGGACAAGTATTCGTCATCACGAACGAGTGTCAAGGGGGGCCGGCGTCGGACGATGGACCGGCCTCGGCGGGCCCGGCATCGATCGGCGGCGGCGGCGGGTTGCAGGTGGTCACGGCGTTGCGCCAGAGCTTGGTCGTCGCGTCGCAGAACGAGAGCGTCGTCATGGGGATGCTGCCGCAGAGCCCTGCGCTGTACTCGCAGCGATCGGGCCAGCGGCCGACGCAGGCTGCGCAGCTGGTCCCGTCGGGCGGGAGGGTTGCTGGACACGTCGCGCCCGGGAGAGGCGCACCGCTGCCCCGCCATTGTCTCCCGTCGCAGTACATCGCGATCCGGACCGTGCCGCATGGGTCCGCCCAGGAGCAGCCCCCGAAGCCCGTGTTCGCCGGGCCGCACGGGTCTCCGACGGCGGGCAGCTCCGGCGGGCAGCTCGGCGGTGGTGGGTTGCACGAGCCCTCCATGAGCTCCCAGCGCCCCGCCGTGCACGTCGCGACCTGCGTGCCACACGGGTTGTAAGAGCAGGTCGTGGTGCCGATGCACGCCTCGCCGCGCGTCGGCAGGCTTCCGGGACAGCCCGGCCCCGGGCCATCGACACCTCCATCGGTCGGGGTGCTCTCCACGCGAGAGCCACAGCCCGCACCGAGGACCGCGAGCGCGGCCGTGACGACGAAGGGAGAACGAAACGGCTTTCGGGGACGCATGGAGGACGCTCCCTCTCCAACGTTCGTGCCACCCGCACTTCTCCGCAGGAAACGCGTGCGTCGCTCCGGCACCGCGACCGCGCTTGTGTCGCCTTGTGCCGCGCGGCTCTTCCCGGCCCGCGCGTCTCCGGCTACCCGGAGGCCCCCCATGAAGCGCCGGCTCCTCGCCCTCGATCTCGACGGCACGCTGCTCCTCCGGAGCGGCGGCGTGCACGCGCGGGACGTCGCGGCGATCGCGCGCGCACGCAAGGCCGGCTTCCACGTGACGCTCGCCACCGGGCGCCTCACGACCGGCACCCTACCGACGGCCCGCCTGCTCGATCTCGACGACCCGATGGTCTGCGGGGACGGCGCCACCATCGCGGACCCGCGCACCGGCGTGCCCATCGAGCGGCGCGCGGTGTCCCCGGCCTCGACCGACGCCATCGTGCAGCAGCTCCTGCGGCACGGGCTCGTGCCGTTCGTGTTCGTGCACGGCGCCATCCACGGCGACGCGCGCGGCCGTCACCACCACGACGCGGTGCGGATCTGGACCGAGGACGTGCACTGGCACGCGGACGTCGAGGCGACCGACGCGTGGCGCGGCGAGGGTGAGGTCGCGATGACGCTGGGGCTCGGCTCGCACGAGGCCACCGCGAGCGCGCGCGCGCACCTGCACGAGCACCACGGCGCGCTCGAGCACGATCGCTTCGACTTCGGCGGCGCGTCGATGCTGCGGTCGCTGCAGAAGCACACCAGCAAGGGCGCGGCGCTGGCGCGGGTCGCGGAGCGGCTCGGCGTCGCGCGCGAGGACACCGCCGCGGTCGGCGACTGGGTGAACGACCTGTCGATGTTCCGCTGGGTCGGCCGCTCGTTCGCCATGGGCGGCGCGCCGCCCGAGGTGGCCAGCGTGGCGACCGACCAGCTCGGCGCGCCCGCCGGTCAGGGCGGCGGCGTCGCCGAGGCCATCGACCGCCTGCTCGCCTGATCTCGGGCGCTCACTTCTTCTTCGGCTTGGTGTCCTCTTCCTGGACGAGGAGCTTGGCGGTGCCGAGGCGCAGGACGACGTCCTTGCTCTCGCCGCCGACCACGTAGAGCACCTTGCCGTCGAGCGCGCCGCGCCCGAGCGCGCTGAGCTTCGCGCCCACGGCGAGCGTGGGGCCGTCGGTGACCTTCGGCGTCGCGAGCGTGCGCGACGTGGCCGACGTGAAGATGGTGATGGCGCGCGGCGGGTCGAAGATCTCGCCGTCCTTCATGTCGTGGAAGATCAGCTTGGCCGTGCGGCCGATGGGCCCCCACTTGGCGAGATCCTCGGAGAGCTCCGGCGGCATCTTGTTCTCGTCGACCGCGTCGGCCAGGCGATCGGCGGTGGTGTCGTCGAGGGTCGCGCTCTTCTTGGCGCAGAGCGGGCGGATGGTGTCGTCGAGCCAGGTCTTCCACTTGACGATCGCGGCGAGCCGGCGCTGCTTGAGCGTGGCGCCCTCGATGTCGGTGCCCTTGCGGATCTGCTCGAACACCACGGGCCAGTCGCCGTCTTTTTCGGCCTTCTTGATCGCCGCGTCGAGCTTCACGAGCTGGCAGCGCCCGTGCTCGGTGGAGATCTGCTTGGCCATGTCGTCGTAGGCCTCGTTGATCTCAGCGTCCTCGGTGGTGAACGGCGCGAGGCGCGAGAGCGAGCCGCGCGCGGCGGATTCTTCGCACTTCTCGGCGAGCGCCTTCACCTCGATCATCATGAGGCGCGCCGCGCGACGGAGCGCCTCCTTGCCCGAGGGGAGCTTGCGGTACTTGTTGTAGACGCCGATCAGGTCGTCGATGTTCTTGGCCTCGGCGGCCTTCTCCATCGCGTCGTGCGCGTCCTCGTCGCTCAAGGGCTTCTCGGCGGTCTTCTTGGGAGCGACGGGCTCGGGCGCGGGGCAGCCCGGGACCACGGTGCAGAGGCCGACGACGAGGAGGGCGGGAAGGAGAAGAGAAGGACGCATCTTGTCGTGGCGCAGCATAGGTCGCGGCCGGCGCCCGGGCGAGAAGCCTGCGGAAATCAACCTGGGCGGAACCGCGAGAGGGGGCCTGCGAGCTCGGCTTCCACCGCCTTCCAGCCGAGCACGACCTCGTGCGACCCCTCGGCGTACGGCCCCGCTTCGTAGGGATCGAAGACGAAGTGCAGGCCGTCCACGCGCGGGTACCAGGTGTGCAGCAGGTCGGCGACCGACTTGAGAGAGCCGTCCGTCACCCAGCCGGCCTCTTGCCGCTTCAGCGCGGCCACCACCAGCGGATCGAGGCGGTGGGCGGCGCCGGGCTGGAACGCCTCCTCGAGGCGCAGCGCGACGAACTCGCCCCGCAGCTCCCAGGTGGTCGCCTCGGTGTGGTGGTTCGGGTGGGCGCCGCCGGTGTAGATGCTGACGTCGCGCCGCACGACGAGGAGATCGGCGGAGAGGTAAGGGACGTCGACGCTGACGTCGAGCGACCACGGGGCGACCCCGAAGTCGCCTTCGCGCGCGGCCTCGCGGAAGTCCTTCAGGAACTCGTCGGCCTCCTTGGCGGCGTCGCGACGCAGACGATCGGAGAGGTTCTGCGCCGCGTCGGGCGCGGTCGGGACGGTGAAGCTCACGAACGCCACGTTCGCGACCGGCTCGGTGCCGAGCTTGCGGACGAGGGTGTGCTTCGAGAAGGCGAGGCGTCCTTCGGGGGTGGTCGCGGCACGCGGGGCCGTCCTCACCTCGACCTGTGGCGTGCAGCCGACGACGGCGACGAGCAGGAGCAACGCGCGCATGACCAGGACAACGCTCGCACGTCGCCCGGGCGTCCGGAAAAGGCGTTTCGGGACCGTCCGCGAAAAACCAAGCGATATCGGGCACATGATACCCCGTTCCGTTAACCGAACGGGATGGGCACGCCGAGACTCGGTACCCTTCGAGGGATGAGGCCGTATCTCTTCGCGACGCTCCTGCTCGTGGCCTGCGGGGGTGGCGCCGAGCACGCGCCCGTCGTCGCGGACGACGTCGGCGTCGACACGAGCAGCGTCGTCGAGACAGGGCCGCTCGACACCGGGGCCGCCGACGCCATCGCCGAGACGACCGATGCCGCTTCGCCGGGCCTCCGCGTCCTGTTCGTCGGCAACAGCTACACGTACACCAACGACCTGCCCGCGGTGCTCCGGCGCCTCGCGGCCACCGCGGGGGCGCCGCCCACCATCGAGACCGCGGAGGTGCTGGTCGGGGGCGCGACGCTGAAGAGCCACTGGGAGACCGGCGAAGCGCCGAAGCGCATCGACGAGAAGACCTGGACCCACGTGGTGCTCCAGGGCCAGAGCCTCGAGCCGCTGTTCCAGCCCGCCGTGTTCCAGAAGTTCGCCAAGCTGTTCGGCGAGCGCGCCACCGCGGCCGCCGCGCGCCCGACCTGGTTCGTCACGTGGGCGCGGGCCCCCGGCGACGCGAGCTTCGCCGAGGCCTGGTCCGGCGCCACGCCCGAGGGCATGCAGGACGGCCTCACCGCGGGGTACCTCGAGGCGGCGAAGGTCCACGGCACCTCGCTCGTGATCAAGGTGGGCGAGGCCTTCCGCCTGGTGCGCGCCGAGAAGCCCGCGCTCGCGCTGCACGTCGACGACAAGAGCCACCCGACGCTCGCGGGCACCTACCTCGCCGCGTGCACGTTCTACCTCGGGCTGACCGGCAAGCCCGTCCCCGCGACGAGCGAGGTGCCGACCGGCCTCGGCGCCGCCGACGCGAGCTACCTGCGGGACGCCTCCACGCGCGTGAAGTGAACCTGCTATCGAGAGCCGGTGCTCGCCCTCGCCGCGCTCCTCTCGGTCGCCATCGGCGTCACCGTCGGGTTGCTGGGCGGCGGCGGGTCGATCCTCACGCTGCCGCTGCTGGTCTACCTGCTCCACGTCGAGACCAAGGCGGCGATCGCGAGCTCGCTGCTCCTCGTCGGCACCACCAGCCTGGTCGGGGCGGTGAGCCACGCGCGCGCGGGCAACGTGCAGGCGCGCGCGGGCGCGGTCTTCGGCGCGGCCGCGATGGGCGGCGCCTTCGCGGGCGGCCGCATGGCGAGCCTGTTCTCCGGCGCGGCGCTCCTGCTCGTGTTCGCCTGCGTGATGCTCGTCACCGCGCTCGCGATGATGCGCCCGCGCGCCGACGCCGAGGGCGCGTCGCAGCTCGCGCTCGGGCGGGTGCTCGCGGCGGGCGTCGCCGTCGGGCTCGTCGCGGGTCTCGTCGGCGCCGGAGGAGGCTTCCTCGTCGTGCCCGCGCTCGTGTTCTTCGGAGGGCTCGCCATGCGCCAGGCGGTCGGCACCTCGCTCATGGTCATCGCGCTGCAGTCGTTCGCGGGCCTGCTCGGCCACCTGCGCCACACGCAGATCGACCTTCGCGTCACCGGGATCCTCACGGTCGCGGCGGTGGCCGGGAGCCTGGTCGGCGCGCGACTCGCGGCGAAGGCGCCCGCCAAACTGCTCCGCGCGGGCTTCGCGTGGCTCGTGCTCGCGATGGCGCTGTTCATGCTCGGCAAGCAGCTCGGCTACCGGGTCCCGCTGGTGGTGGCGCCGTTCGTCGGCGTCCTCGCGCTCTACCTCGCGCGCCCTCGGCGCACCTCCCCCTAGCGGGCGCGCACGTCGAAGCGCATGCCCGCGCGGCGCAGGCGCTCGATCAGCGGAACGCCGAGCGCACTCGCGGGCGTGAGGACGCCGCCCCGGGCGCGCGCGCGGTGCGTGCCCACGAGCTCGAGCGCCGACTCCCCGAGCATCTTCGCGGTCTCGCCGTAGCCGGGGTCCGCGCGACCCTCGATGAGGGCCTCGGCCGAGGGGCGCGCGTCGCCGTCGCCCCAGCCGAGGATGCGCACCTCGAAGTAGCCGCGCTCGCGCGTCTCCTTGGACGGGCCCTCGCCGGGCTTGGGGAGCACGCGACCGAGCAGCTTGCGCGTGGGCGCGGTGATCGCGAGCGCCATGAACCCGCCGATGCCCGCGGTCATGCCGGTGGCCATCGCGAGCCCGCGCGGCGTGCCGGGGAAGCCCGTGACCTCCTCGTACCGGAAGTCGCGCCCGTAGGCGAAGCCGAGCAGCGCGTTGCTGCGGCGGACGACGCGGGTGTTGATGGCGGCCATCACGAACGGGCCGGTCCACGCGGCTGCGTCGTCGTCGTAGGCGACGCCCATCGCGTCGGGGCCGTCGGGCCCGCGGTCGCGTGCGCGGTCGGGCACGAGCGCGTAGGGATCGGCGAGCAGGCGACGGAGCTCCCGGTCGTGGCTCGCCTCGTCCATGAGGTTGAGCATCGAGGCGGTGGTGCCGCCGCTCATGCCCCCGCTCGTGCGACCGAGCAGGAACTTGGCGCGGCGCAGCGAGTGGCCGTGGCTCTTGAAGTGCTCGGCCAGGAGGAGGACGCCGAGGTCGGAGGGGATCGAGTCGAAGCCGCAGCAGTGCACGATGCGGGCGGCGGTCTGCTCGGCGCGCGCGTGGTGGGCGTCGATCATCGCGCGGACGAACTGCGTCTCGCCGGTGAGGTCGCAGTAGTCGGTGCCGTTCTCGGCGCACGCGCCGACGAGCCACTTGCCGTACTGGGCGTAGGGCCCGACCGTGGTGCACACGACGCGGGTCTTGCCGGCGAGGGCGCCGAGCGCGTTCGGGTCGGTCGCGTCGGCGGTGAGGATCGGGAGCTCGGGCGCGCCGATCGTGCGGCGCACGTCCTCGAGCTTGCGCGCGTCGCGGCCGGCGAGCGCCCAGCGGAGCGGGCCGCCGTCGGCGCCCTTGGCCGCGGCCCCCTGCTTGACGAGGTACTCGGCGACGAGGCGCCCGGTGAACCCGGTGGCGCCGAACAGGACGAGGTCGAAAGCGCGTTCGCTCATGCGTCGCGCACGATGCACCGACGGCGGCGCGATCGCAACGCGAGGGCGAGCGGGGCGAGCAGGAGGGCCAGGGGAGCCCCAGAGTCCGGCCCGGCCGTCGCGATCGAGCACCCCTTGGAGGCCGCGGTGTCCGCGGGCGGATTCGGCGTGGGATCGGCGGTGGGGACCTCGGCGACGAGCGTGAAGGGCGCGTCCGTCTTGAGGGGCGATCGGCCGGTGACGATGACGATGCCCTCGCCCTCGAGGCGGGCGGGCAGGGCGGCGCCCTTCTGGAGGTCGGGCTTGCCGTCGATCACCGGGACGACGAACGCCTGGTTGCGCGCCGGGTCGGTCTCGAGCGTGAGCTTGGCCGGGCCCTGCACGCGGTAGTAGCGGCTCGAGAGGCCCGCGCTCACCACGTCGAGGCGGAACGGCACCGGGGCGGCGTCGTGGATGGTGGGGGTCGGGTACTTGGCCGCGCTGGAGTAGCCGACGCCGTTCGCGAGCGAACCGGTCGCCAGGTTCCACTGCGCGAACAGGCCGTAGGCCGTGGCGAGGTCCTTGCCGCGCGCGATCATCACCGCGTCGGTCGCCGCGAGCACCGTGCTGCCCGTGCTCCCGAGCTGCTCGAACACCTCGCGCACGGTGTCCTTGCCGTACGCCTCGTCGAGGAACACCGGGAATACCGCGGAGCCATAGAGGTAACCCGCCACGACGCCACCGGGCGGCACGTCGATCGGGCGCTCGAGCTGCGAGAAGAACTCGGGCAAGAACCGCTCGAGGTCACCGAGCTCGGGGTGGAGCTTCTTGGTGGCCCACTGCGCCGTGCCCTCGGAGAACCAGTGGTCGAGCCCGGCGTGGTAGGCGTTCTGCACGAGGTGGAACATCTCGTGGGGCACGACGGTCTTGGCGCCTTCTTCGAAGTTCTTGTAGCCGCGGCCGCCGTAGTCGTTCTCGACGAGCAGCGCGCCGGTGCAGGTCTGCACCTTGCCCTTGGTGGCGCAGCGCTCCGCGAGCGTGAGGCCGTCGGAGCCGGTCATGTTCACGAGGTAGACGTCGATCTTGTCGTCGCCGCCCGCCGCGCAGGTGCCGCCGTCGGAGACGGGCGGCCGGTAGCCGAGGGTCTGGTAGAACGCGAGCGCCGCCTCGGCCTCGCGGCCCGTGAGGGCGACGCGGTCGGGCACGCCGTCGGCGCGGGTGCTCGTGAGGAGCGGCGCGTTGGGGCCAGACTTGGCCCACCACACGCGCACGTGGCCCTCGGCGGTGGCGAACGACGCGACCTCGGCGGTGCCGTAGGCGTAGCCGGCGTAGCCGCCAGGATCGGTGGGGCGATCGACGCCGCAGTCGGCGTGAGCGCGCTCGGCGACGAGCCCTGCGCCCGCCACGACGAGCGCAGCAACCGCCTGGCTCGCGCGGCGCACTACTTGAGCTCCGCGTAGCGGAGGGTGTAGCTGCCGCTCGCGCTCGAGCCGTCGGGCTTCTTGTAGTAGTCGACGAACTCGAGCTTGTAGTAGTGCGCGCCGTCGGCGCTGCGGACCACCCACGTGCCCTTGGCGGGGATCAGCTTCGAGCTGGCGCTGTCGTAGAGATACCAGTCGAAGAACGAGACCGCGAGCTGGCCCGTCGCGTCGCGGAGCGGGTTGCACGCGTCGTCGAACCAGATCTCGATGCGCAGCTTGGCCGCCTTGGCGTCGGCGAGGGTCACGGCGTCGAAGGCCTTGCCATCGAGGAGCGCCGCGCCGCCGTTGCCGGGACCGCTGTCGTTGGAGTTGTTGCGGACCAGCGCCCGCTTGAACGAGAGGTCCCAGGTCTTGGCGCTCATCGCGGCCTTGTCGTCGAGGTCGACGCGCTTGCCGGTGGCGAGGTCCAGGTAGACCCACGGGTTGCTCGCCTCCTTGCCGAACCCGCCCGCGACCGCGTCGATGTAGAGCGTCTTGACGCCGGCCGTGTCGCTGACGGTCTCGACGACGCCGGTGGTCACCCGAGCGACGGGGCCGAGCGTGGTCTCGCGCAGGGAGCTGCAGCTCGGCACGTCGGGCGTGCCGAGATCGGCGCCCGTGTCGGTGCCGCCCTCGATGACCGAGACGGAGCCCGTATCGGCGGCGGGCGTGGACTCGGTGGAGGACGAGCAGGCGAAGAGCGCGAGCAGCGGGAGCAAGGCGAGACGTCGAAGCATCCGGGAAAACTCCCATTTGCAGAGCTACCTCGCAACCCTCGTCTGTGCAGGAGACGGCAGGAAGCGCGGGGCCCTCGTTTTCGGCAAGCCGAGCGGCTCGAGCAGGAGGCGCAGGTAGCTCCGCGGCCAGGCCTCGGGGATTCCGAGCGGCCAGCGCTCCTCGCCTTCGGGACAGTGATACGTGCCGAAGACCCAGTCCAGCCAGGGGGCCAGGTTCGCGAAGTTGTGGGTCGTCTCGACGCGCGCGTGGTGCCAGTGGTGGAGCTCCGGCGCGCCGAGCAGCACGCGCAGGGGACCGAGCGGCAAGCGGACGTTCGAGTGCACGAAGATCGACCACAGACCGCGGAACACGGCGACGCCGGCGAGCACCTCCATGCGCACGCCGAGGAGCAGCGCTGGCAGGTTCAGGCACGCCATGGTGAAGAGGCCGTCGAGCGGGTGCTCGCGGTGCGCGGCGAGCCAGTCGAGGTGCTCGCTCGTGTGGTGCACCGCGTGGAAGCGAAAGAGGAGCGGGAAGCGGTGGCACGCGCGGTGGAACCAGTAGACGACGAAGTCGCCGAGCGCGACCGCGAGGATCACCTGTTGCCACGCGGGCAGGTGCGTCGCGACCGCGGCCCGCGGGAGCTTGTCGGCGACCAGCGTCAGGGCCGCGACGATGGCGCTCGTGACCACGAGGTACTGACCGAAGAAGAACGCCGCGTCGAGCGCGAGGTGCGGCCGCAACACGCGCTGGACGCGCGCCGGGAACACCCGCTCGAGCGGGACGAAGATGGCGCCCAGGATCGCGAGGTTGGCGAGCGCGTGCGCGAGCGCGTCGATCATGGCGCCTTCTGTTGCTGCGGCGCGGGGTGGTAGACCCCACCGGACTTGGTGGCCGGCATGAACGTCGGCGGCGGGTTGGCGACGCTGGCGGCCGGCGCCGAGGAAGCGGGCGCGCTGGCCGGGGCGCTCGCCGCGTGGGTCGTCGCCGGTGCCTCCGGGGTCGCGGTGGTCGTCTTGGAGCAGCCTGTCGAGCCGTGGACGACGAGGTAGGCGCCCGCGCCGATCGCGAAGGTGAGGGTCAGGGCGCGCACCACGAGGGATTCCTTCATGCGTTCCTCCAGAGGGTCGAGGACAGCCGAACCGCAGAGTCTGTTCCTCCTTGGGTTCGTCCAGTCGGGCGGTACGAGGCGGCGAATCCTGGAATGAGCTGTTTCCGGGAGCCCGCGACACTTCTCGCCCATGCCGCAGCTCCGACACGTCGTCGTGCCCTTCCTCGGCCTCGTCTTCGCCTACGGCTGCTCCGCGGGTGGCGAGAAGGAAGACCTCACCACCAAGCTCGACCCGGACACCGGCGTGAAGGACGGGGGCGGGGTCGACGCGCCGAGCGGGTTCGACGTCGGCGACGCCGAGGTCTCGGACCCGAGCTTCGGTGAGCCCCGCACCTGCGAGCAGGCCGCCGAGTGGAAGTCGTACGTCGGCTGCGAGTTCTGGCCGACGGTCACCCCGAACCCGGTGTGGTCGATCTTCGACTTCGCGGTCATCGTCGCCAACGCCGGCGTCGACGAGGCGAACGTGACCCTCACCGGACCGGGCGGCGTGAACAAGAGCGCCAAGGTGCCCCCGGGGCAGCTTTCGAAGATCTACCTGCCGTGGGTGAAGGAGCTGAAGGGCAAGGACTCGGGCGAGCCCGACTCCGCGGCGCCGAACTGCACCTACGTGCCCGAGCCCGCCGCGCAGCCGTCGGTGCTCGCGAAGAAGTCGGCGTTCAAGCTCGTGAGCTCGCGGCCGGTCACCGTCTACCAGTTCAACGCGCTCGAATACGCCCCCAAGGGCGGCCCGGTCGGCAAGGACTGGTCGACGTGCCCGGGCAACCAGTACTGCTCGGCGACGCTCGGCCCCGCGGGGTGCTTCTCGTACACCAACGACGCCTCGCTGCTCCTGCCGGCGCACGCCATGACCGGCACCTACCGCGTGACGGGGCTCCCGAGCTTCTCGGCGATGGGGCGGCCCACCTCGGGCTCGTTCGTCGCCGTCACCGCGACGCAGGACAAGACGAGCGTCACCATCAAGATCGGGAAGAACGGGAAGATCCTCGGCGGCGTCGGCGTGCCCGGGGCCGACGCGAACGGCGTCTCCTCGGCGATGCTCGACGCGGGCGACGTGGTCCTCTTCAAGGCCGAGCCCACGTCGGAGACCGACCTCACCGGCGCGCTCGTGCAGGCCGACAAGCCCGTGCAGGTGGTGAGCGGCGTGCCGTGCACGTTCATGCCGCACGACAAGGCCGCGTGCGACCACGTAGAGGAGTCGGTGTTCCCCGCCGAGACGCTCGGCAAGACGTACGTCGTCGCGCCACCGACCGCGCCCGACGGCAAGCTCTACGGGCACGTGGTGCGGCTCGTCGGCAACGTCGACGGCACCACGCTGACGTACGGCGGGACCACGCCTCCCGGCGCGCCGACCCGGCTCGACGCCGGCGAGGTCGTCGACCTCGGTGTGGTCACCGAGCCCTTCGTGGTGACCGGTTCTTCCGAGCTCGCGGTCGTGACCTCGATGCTCGCCGGCAACATCGTCGACCCGAGCACCAAGGAGAACGACCGGCGCGGCGACCCCTCGCAGTCGCTCGTCGCCGCGGCCGAGCAGTTTCGCCGCAAGTACGTGTTCCTCGCGCCCGACGACTACGACGTGAGCTACGCCGACGTCGTCGCCAAGAAGGACGTCGTCGTCACCGTGGACGGCAAGGGCCTCGAGCCCGCGACGGGCAAGCCCATCGGCGCGACCGGGTGGGTGGTCTACCGGGTGACCCTCGGCGACGGCAAGAACGGCGCCCACACGCTCTCCGCCCCGCAGCCCGTCGGTCTGCAGATCATGGGTTACGGCAAGTACACGAGCTATCAATATCCGGGTGGGCTCGACCTCGCGCGCATCGCTCCCCCGCCCCCTCGCTGAACGAGAAGGTCCCGCCATGAAGTCCCTCTGCTTCCCCGTCCTCCTCTCGCTCCTCGCCGGCTGCGTCAGCGCCGAGGACGACGTCCTCGCCACGCGCGACGCCGGTCCCAGCGACGGCGGCGTCGACACCGGCACGACGCCCGTCGACACCGGCACGTCGGTGTGCGCCAAGAAGCCCGGCGCCGCGTGCAAGGAGGGCGATACGCGCTCCGCGAAGTGCGGCAACTGCGGCACGGTCACCGACACCTGCGACCCGACCACCTGCAACTGGGACCCGGGCGTGTGCAAGGGCGAGGGCGCGTGCGAGGCCGGCGCGAGCGAGGCGGTCGCGTGCACGACCGCGGGCGAGGTGAAGAAGCGCACCTGCAGCGCGACCTGCGCGTGGAGCGACTTCTCCGCCTGCGACAAGCCCTCGGGGTGGTCGACGATCGCGGCCGCGCCCACCGGGTTCGACGCCCGCGCGGGCCACGGCGCGGCGTGGACGGGCAAGGAGATGGTGGTCGCGTTCGGCAAGGGCGAGACGTACAAGGGCGACGCGGCGGCCTACGACCCGGCGAAGGACACGTGGCGCAAGCTGCCCGCCCCGCCGATCGGCCCGCGCTCGGGGCCCTCGACGATCGCGATCGGCACCAAGGTCTTCTTCTATGGCGGCGTCGACGACAAGAGCTACCTCGGCGACGGCGCGATCTACGACGGCGCGACGGACAGCTGGAAGAAGATCGCCGACGGCCCGCTGAGCGCGCGCGGGCAGGCGGCGCTCGCGTGGACCGGTACCGAGGTGCTCGTGCACGGCGGCTACCCGGGGCCGGGCGACGGCGCGATCTACGACCCGGCGACCGACAAGTGGCGCGCCTGGAAATCGTGGCCGGGCGGCGCGCGCGTCGGCCACCGCGTGGTGTGGACGGGCACCAAGGCGTTCGTGTGGGGCGGGTCGCCGGGGGGCGTGGTGTGCCCGACGGACGGCGCGGTGTGGGACCCGATCGCGGACACGTGGACGGCGCTGCCGACCACGCCGCTCGAGGGTCGGTTCGGGTTCGTCGCGTGGCCGCTCGACGGCGACGTGCTGGTGTGGGGTGGGTACGGTGGCGTGGACGCATCCTCGCTCTACAAGAGCGATGGCGCGCGCTACTCGTTGACCACGGGCTGGAAGAAGATCGCCTCGCCCGACGACGCCAGCCTCTCGCCGAACGGCCGGCAGGACGCGCTCTCGTGGATCGGCGACGGCCGGCTCTACGTGTGGTCGGGTCGCGCGATCACGGCGCCGGGTGCGGTCGCGGGCGGCGCGGTGTTCGACCCGAAGACGGACAAGTGGACCGCGATGGCCACCAAGGACGCCCCCGGTCCGCGCATCGACTCGACCGCGGTGTGGGACGGCAAGGAGGCGATCCTGTGGGGCGGCATCCTGCTGCCCGGCGTGACGACGGGGCTCTACGCGAACGGGGCGATGTACCGGCCCTGAGGGCGCGTCAGAACGGGCAGGTGATGCCGAGCCCGTGGCAGACTCCGCGCGCGTCGAACTCGCGGGTCGCGCCGGAGGCGAGGACCACCTGGCCGCGCGTCCACCCATCGTGGCCCTCGCAGCACGGCTTCCAGGCCTCCCGGACCGCCACGCAATCCAGCTTCGCGAACAGCGCGTGGCAGGCGTCGTCGTCGATGCGGCGGGAGATGCCGAAGCGCTGCAACACGCAGCTCCGGTCGAGCGTCCGCACGTCGTGCGGCCCGACGTAGGTCTCGTACGAGATCACGATCCGGACGACCGGGTCGGGGTCCAGGACGCCGCAGCGAGACACCTCCATACCCGCATCGACCGGCGGTGCCTCGTCCACCACACGCCCGCCGCACCCCAGGAGGGCGAGGAGGAGGAGGGCGGAAACGCGGGACATCATGCTGAAGGGTGCCATGGGCCCCGGTGCGCCGCCGCGTGGCGGTCATTCCATCGGCGCCTCGTGGACGGAGACGAGCCCGTGGCGACGCCAGCCCACGCGGACGAGCCACGTGCGCGCGGCGTGCACGGGCGCGCCCTCGAGCGCCGCGGGCGCGAGCTCGCGGAACCCGTCGAACCAGACGGCCGACGAGCAGGGATCGAGCCGCATGGCGGCGAGCCTCTGGTGCTTCTTGAAATTGTGCAGCACGTAAGCGAGCGCAAACCGCACCTCGCGTGGAGAGCGCAGCGCCCTCGTGTGGAACCGGTCGTCGAACACGCGCCCGCGACGCCTGAGAGCCCGGTTGATCGCCCGGGCGAGGCGCACGCCGAGCCCCTGCGCACCCGCGCGCAGCGCGGGCCCGTCCGTGGCCTCGACGATCAAGTGCAGGTGGTTGTCCTGGACCGAATAGTGCACGACCCGGAACGCCGTGCCCGACGCGCGGTGCGCGGCCAGGGCCGCGACGATCGCCGGGAAGACGTCCGCGCCGCGGAGGGAGCCGAGGCCCGCGAGACAGCGCCACGTGAGGTGCTCGGGGTACGACGCCTGATGGGTCGGGCGGCGCCGATGGGGCACGAGCGAGCGTGACGCGAGGCGCTTGCGACCGGCGCCCGCACGCTTGCCGCCCCACCCGGAGGTGAGTGGCAACGAGAGCTGCGTGGATCGGCGCGCCATGCTTGAATGAGCATAGTTGTCGAACGTGGGAAGTCAACCCATCGCCACGGCGCCAAACACAACGGGTGGATTCCCCTGGATCAGACCGGGAGCATGGCTTGCAGAGTCCGGCAGTGGGGTTGACAGGTCTACGAGTCGCGGGAGGGGGTGCGGCGGACAGAGACCTGCGTCGACCGGCTACTGCCCCCGATCGCCTCGCCGCTGGCCCGGAACGTGGATGCTCTCCGGGCATGCGCCCCCTCACCCTCCTGCCCTTCCTCCTCCTCGTGGCGTGCGGCTCGAAGGTCGAGCCCGCAGAAGCGGTCGATTCGTCGACGATCGACGCCACCGACGCGGCCGACACGGCCGACACCGCCGACACCATCGACACCGGAGACCCCGCGCGCTGCAGCGCCCCCGACAGCTGTGTCGTCGTCCCGCGCAGTTGCTGCGGCTCGTGCGGCGCGGCCACGCCCGCCGACATGATCGGCCTCGAGAGCTCCCGGGCGAGCGCCTACCGGACCTCCGTCTGCAGCGGCACGGGCTGCCCCGCCTGCTTCCAGCAGCAGGACCCGTTCCTCCAGGGCTTCTGCGCCGACGGCCGCTGCACGGCGGTCGACCTCCACGTCGATCCGATGACCGCGTGCGCTTCCGACGGCGACTGTCAGCTCCGCTACGCCGG
>JAEUKC010000355.1:0-6922 GCA_016794445.1 Myxococcales bacterium | reverse complement strand
ACGCGCTGCGCGAGCTTCATGTCGATGGAGCCGAACACGAACACCGAGCGAGACTTGAAGAGGCGCTCTTCCATCGCCTCCGAGGGCTTGGCTTCGAGCTCGGGCTTCTTGTCGTCGTCGTCTTCCAGCCAGATTGCCATGGGATCTCGTCCTTGTCGGGGTACGGGGAGCTTCTAGCAGTTGCGGCGCTCGGCCGCGCAGGTTCCCATCGTCGCATGCAGCGACGACCTATCGGCGAGCAATCCTGATGAGCTCCCCGTACGATCATGGCCTCGACAAGCGCGCGGCAAACTACGTCCCGCTCACGCCCGTGTCGTTCCTCACCCGGGCGGCCGCCGTCCACCCCGACCGGGTCGCCATCGTGCACGGCCCCCTGCGTCGCACCTGGCGCGAGGTCGCGGAGCGCTGTCGGAGGCTCGCGAGCGCCCTCGCGGCGCGGGGCATCGGTCGCGGCGACACGGTCGCGGCGATGCTCCCCAACGTGCCCGCGATGGTGGAGGTGCACTTCGGCGTCCCGATGAACGGTGCCGTGCTCAACGCGCTCAACACGCGGCTCGACGCCGAGAGCATCGCGTTCACGCTCGCCCACGGCGAGGCCAAGGCGCTGCTGGTCGAC
This sequence comes from Myxococcales bacterium, assembly GCA_016794445.1. Taxonomy (GTDB): domain Bacteria; phylum Myxococcota_A; class Polyangia; order Polyangiales; family JADJMO01; genus JADJMO01. Next base: position 6,306 of record JAEUKC010000355.1, on the reverse strand, counting down.
CGCGAGCTCGCGCCCGTCGTCGAGCGGGCGCTCGCCATGGCCGGTCGGGAGCTCCTCGTGATCGACGTGGACGACCCCGAATACACGGGCCCCGGCCACCGCATCGGCGCGCTCGAGTACGAGGCGCTCCTCGCCGAGGGCGACCCCGCGTTCGTCTCCCCCGGCCCCGCCGACGAGTGGGACGCCATCTGCCTCAACTACACCTCGGGCACCACCGGCAACCCCAAGGGCGTCGTCTACCACCACCGCGGGGCGTACCTGAACGCGATCTCCAACGCCCTCGAGTGGGACATGGAGAAGCACGCGGTCTACCTGTGGACCCTGCCGATGTTCCACTGCAACGGCTGGTGCTTCCCCTGGACGGTGGCGGCCCGCGCTGGCGTCAACGTGTGTCTACGCAAGGTGGAGCCGAAGGCGATCTTCGACGCCATCCGCGAGCACCGGGTCACCCACTACTGCGGCGCGCCGATCGTGCACGCCACGCTGATCAACGCGCCCGCCGAGCTCCGCGCGGGCATCACCCACCGCGTCCACGCGATGGTCGCGGGCGCCGCGCCCCCGGCGGCCATGATCGAGGCGATGGAGACGCTGGGCTTCGATCTCACGCACGTCTATGGCCTCACCGAGACCTACGGACCGGCGGCGGTGTGCGAGAAGCACGCCGACTGGAGCGAGCTCCCCGTGGGCGAGCGCGCGCGCCTCAACGCGCGGCAGGGGGTTCGCTACCACCTCCAGGAGGCCATCAGCGTGCTCGACCCCGACACGATGACCGAGGTGCCCGCCGACGGCGAGACGATGGGCGAGGTGATGTTCCGCGGGAACATCGCGATGAAGGGCTACCTCAAGAACCCTACCGCCACCGAACAGGCCTTCGCGGGAGGGTGGTTCCACAGCGGTGATCTCGGCGTGCGCGGGCCCGACGGCTACGTGAAGATCAAGGACCGCAGCAAGGACATCATCATCTCCGGCGGCGAGAACATCTCGAGCCTCGAGGTCGAAGACGTCCTCTACCGCCACCCGGCCATCCTCGCCGCGGCGGTCGTCGCCAAGCCCGACGCGCGGTGGGGCGAGACCCCGTGCGCGTTCCTCGAGCTTCGGGCGGGGGTCACCGTCACCGTCGAGGAGATCGTGGCGCACTGTCGACAGCACCTCGCCCACTTCAAGGTGCCGAAGGCGGTCGTGTTCGGCGAGCTCCCACGCACGGCGACCGGCAAGATCCAGAAGTTCGAGCTCCGCGCGCGCGTGGGTTCGGTGTCGGCGATCGACGTCTAGGACGCGTCGAACCGCTGAGCGAGGACCCAGCGCTCGACCCCGTCCATCCCGTCGGCGAAGGAGATCTGGGGCCGGTATCCGAGCCGCTCACGCGCTCGCGCGATGCTGACCGCGTGCGGTCGTTGCAGGAACCGCACGGCATGGGCTCGCGCGGGGGGCTCTTTGCCGAGCCGATCGAACAGTTGCTCGGCGCCCGCGAACGCCACGGTGAGCAGCGGCGCCGGGAGGACCCGCACGGTCTTCCCGATCATCGCCGCGAGCCGACCGAAGTACTGCTCGATCGGTAGACCCACGCCGTCGCTCACGTTGAACGTGCCGTCGACGCCCTGGTCGACCGCGAGGAACACCGCGTCGCAGAGGTTGTCGACGTGCACGTGGTTGATCACGCCGCCCGGGGTGGGCAGCACGAACAGCCCCTGCCGCATGAGCTCGAGCGGGCGCACCACCCAGGGTACGGAGCCCGGACCGTACACGTCGCCCGGGCGGACGACCGTCATGGGCATCGTCCCGCGGGCGTCGTGGGCGGCGAGCTCGCTCTCGATCTTGGTCTGGCAGTAGGGGTTGCCTTCCCCCCGCACCGGTCCCTCTTCGTCGACGAGCGCCGGGTAGTTGAACCCGTAGACCATCACGCTCGAGAGGTGCACGAAGCGCTGCACCCCGGCGGCCCTCGCGGCCTCCACCATCACGCGGGTGCCGCGCACGTTCACCCGCCGATACGGCTCGGGCGGCCCGCCCTCGGCCACCACCGCGGCGGTGTGGAAGACGACGTCCGCGCCCTGCAAGAGCCGCTGGGCCGCCCCGCGATCGGCGACGTCTCCCTCCTGCGTCTCGTGGCCCGCGCGCCGCGCCTCGGCTGCTGCGCGCGCGTCACGCTCGAGGCCGACGACCCGATGCCCGCGGGCGATCGCACGCTCGGCGAAGCGCCGACCGATGAAGCCCCCGATGCCGGTGATCGCGATCCGCACGGTCAGAAGGACAGGTCGAAGTTCTCGTCGATCCGGCGAACGACGTAGTGCGCGCCGTCGCCGAACACGTCGAGCTTGATCTCCCCCTTGACCTTGACCTTGCCCCACGGTCCCGCCGACATGACGGGCCCGCTGGTGATGGGGCGGGGCGCGTTCTCCTTCTTCGCGATCCAGATCTCGTCGTTCGAGGTGAGGATCGCGTGATCGTACTCGTCGTTCGCCTTCCACTCGTAGTTGGCGATCGGGTAGCCGTTGTCGCGGCTCACGACGTCGAGCTTGATGCTCCACTTGGCCGTCGGACCGATCCCCTTGGGCGCGCCCATCTTCAGCCAGATCCGGCTCGGTACGTAGTACTGGGCGCCGTTGTAGGTGCCGAGGTCGGGGCTGAACTTCCAGAACATCCAGTCGAGCGCGCGGTGCTGGGCCTGGATGTCTCCGGCGAGCTTGTCGAGGCTGCCCGTGTAGCCGAAGTCGTTCTTGTCGCTGAACCAGTCGCTGACCGCGTCCATCTTGGTGGTGGAGCCCCACCGCGAGTGACGGAGGAACTGCTCGAGGTCGTCGAACTCCGAGGCGATCCAGCTCCCGAGGCCCTGCAAGCCGAGCCCGACGATCGCGACCACGACGCCCACGCCGGTCTCGGCGGCGAGGGCGCCGCCGACCGTCATGGCCGCGCCGACCGTGCGCAGCGAGTGCCCCGCCTGCTCGCCGAAGTTGGTGGAGTTGTAGGCGTCGCGCGCGGCGAGCACCGTGTCGATTGTGCTCGAGATCACCGCGAGCACGGGGGCGATCTTGATCGCCTTGCGCACGCCGCCGATGGTGTACGAGAAGCTCTCGAGGCGCGGGTAGATCTTGGTCATCGCCGAGTAGGCGTCGATCGTCGATCCGAGCAGACCGACCCCGGCCCACACGTCCTTGCTCTCGGCGAGCTCGGCCACCGAGAGCTTGAGGTTGAAGATCTCGATGCCCATCGCGAGGCGGTGGAGCGCGGGGCCCGCGATCTTGAGCGCCTGCACGCTCCCGGGCTCGAGCTCCACGTGGTAGTGCCGCGCGAGCGCCTCGAGCCCCTTCTTGGCGGCGGCCTTGTCCGCGCGGCGCGCGATGGCCTCCTCGGCGCGGCGCACCGCGCGGGGCTTGATCTGCTTGAGCTCGATCTTGTGCCGCTCGCGCATGAACTTCACGAGCTGCGGCAGGGCGTCCTTCTTGTAGGCCTCGACCCACTTGGGGGCGTAGAACTCGAGCAGGCCGCCCACCGTCTCGGCGGCAGTGGCGTCCCCCTTGCGGCCGGCCTCGAAGAGGAGCTTGGCGCCGCCATCGGCGATGGGGATCGACTTGCTGAAGTCCGCGTTCACGATCTTCTTGAGGAAGTCCTGGCCCCGCGGCATGTCGGCCAGGCGAGAGTGCACGGCCACCACCACCTCGCCGACCTTCTTGTAGGTCTCGTCGGGGGTGGTCGCGTGGTTGTAGTCCGCGACCAGCTGGGAGAACGGGTTGACCCAGGTGCGGTCCTCCTTGCGCTCGTTCGACAGCCCGAGCTTGCCGGGCGTGAAGTAGAACGTGTCCGAGCTCGCGGAGCCACGGAGGCTGAAGCTGTCGCGCTGGTGCGACTCGCCGATCCACCGCATCAGGTCTTCGAGGCGGTTGGTCGCCATCCGGAGGAGCTTGCGCTGCTCCTCCTCCTTCTTGCCGAGGTAGGGCCCGAGCTTGTTCCACACCACGTCGACGTACTTGTTCGGCAGGTTGTGGATGCGCTTGGCGAGGACGTATTCGCTGTCCTGGCTCAGCTTCGCGAGGGCCGCGTGCCACTCGCTGACGGCGTCCACGTAGGCGTGCGTGCGCCGCATCGCCTCCTTGAACGGGTCGACGAGGTGGAGGAGGAACGTCAGCGGCTTCTGCGCCTTGATGGCGTCGAGCTGCTCGAAGATCGGCTTGTACTCGCCGCCGGCAGACTCGGCCGCGTCGGTGTAGAACTCGTCGAACAACCGCTGGCAGCGGCTCGCGAGCAGGGGCCCGCTCTCCACCATCTTGGCGAGACCGGCCCAGGGGATCTGGTGCGGCGCGAGGAGGAACCAGAGCTGCGCGGTGCCGCCGCCGACCGAGCGGATCGCCGCCTGCAACTTGGTGCGCTTCTCGCCGGACGCGGGGCGCGTGTCCTTGCCCTCGTTCGCCTTGAGGTCGACGAGCTGGAACGACCCGCCCGCGAAGGCGAGCTCGGCCCCGAGCTGCATCTTCGACCCAGCCTTGTCCTGGGAGACGAAGACGTAGACCCACTTCTTGTCGATCTTCTCGGAGAGCTTGCGGGAGAACGTGCGCAGGGCGGGCGCGTAGCCGGTCACCCGCTGCACCTGGTAGACGCCGGGGAGATCCTGGGCCTTCACGTCGTAGATCGGGTTGCCGAGGTCGTCCTCGTAGCGCGGGTCCCAGCGGTTGCCGTACGAGCCGTAGAACATGCTCAGGGTCTCGAACACGACCTTGGGCTGCTCGGGCGAGCCGATCACGCGGCGCATGCCGTAGAGCTCGTAGATCGCGAAGATCTCCTTGAAGGCGACCTCCACCTCGATGACGGCGGCCTTGGTCGGCGGCTTCTTCTCGGGCTCACCCATCTCAGGCCGCTCCTTCGCCGGCTTGCCAGTCGTCGAAGAGCTTGTCGCCGGGCTGGTCGAAATCGAACTCGCCGTAGCCGTGCTCGATCATGTCCGCGTGCATCTCGCGCTCCTGGTCGACGACCTCTTCGTAGCGGACCTTGTCGAAGATCACCTGCGAGATCTCTGCGTCGTCGAAGCGGGTGAGCTTGTAGAGCTTGCCGGGCAGCAAGTTCTCGAACTTGAGCTGCAGGTACTTGTCACCAGGTACGCAGTCGTCCTTGGCGGTGAGCTCCTTCTTGTACGCACCGTCGGTGCTCTCGAGCGCGTACTTGGGGAACGCCACGTCCGGGGAGGAGGGCATGATGAACGAGATGGTCATCCAGTCCGGGAGCATCACGAGCACGAGGGTCTTCAGCACCTCGCTCTCGACCGAGGCCACCAGGTTGGAACCGTCGATCTCGATGCGCTCGGGATTGACCGCGTCCTTCGGCGGCTCCTCTGGCTGGGTCTTGTCCTTCCAGCGGGGCTTGATGGCGTCACGCACCGCCTTCTGGTTGGTGATGCGCGCAGAACCGAACGACGCCGGCACGTCGGGCACCTTGATCTTGCCGCTGCCGGGGGTGGTCACCTTCTTGCGCGTGCCCTCGTAGGCGAACTCGAGCTCCACGCCGTCGACGGGCTTGCCCCACGCGTCGACCACCATGACCTCGAACCAGCCGAGCTTCTCCTTGGCCGGCGCCTCCTCGTTCTTGAGCGCCTTCTCGGCCTTGGCGCCCGGGTTGGGAGGCAGCGGGGGAGGCGGGTGCAGCTCCGCGACGCGGAAGAAGCCGGACTCGATCTGCTGCTGGAGCCAGGCGCCGAGGGCGAGTCGACGACGAGACTCGTCGAGCCCGTGCGCGAACGACTGCCCCCGACCGTGGAACAACTGCAGGAGGTCGCGCGCGTTGTGGGGATCGTCGAGCCAGTGGCTCACGACCCCCACCGCCTCACGGATCCCGAGGACCCGCTGGTGCTCGGGGCTCGCCCCGTCGGCGGGCGTGAAGATCTCGTGATCCGTCGTGATGTGACGTAAGCGCAGAGCCCGGCGCATCCGGCGACCTCCCTTTGGGACTGCCGAGTCTATCGGATCCGTTCGCTCTTGGGCGACGACAGATGCGATGGCCGATATTGTCCGATGGCGGTCGCGGCAGAGCACCCCCGTCAAGCTCGCGCGCCTCCGCCAATGCGCTGACGCCGTGCGGGCGCAACCAGGCCCATTCGGCAACGGTCGAGCCCGGCTGGCGCGGCACGACCGGTGCACCGTGAGCGAGGGTGCAAGTGGCCTCCCCACACTCGTCGAAGGGCTCCTCCCGATGAACTGGTTCAACAACCTCAAGGTCAGGACCAAGCTGCTCGCCGCGTTCACGCTGGTCAGCATCCTCATGGTCACTCTCGGACTCCTCTCGGCGAGCAGCCTGCATCGGGTCACCGACAAGATGCGTGCGATG
>JAEUKC010000282.1:0-12585 GCA_016794445.1 Myxococcales bacterium | reverse complement strand
TCGCCGAGATCGTCAAGGCCGCCAAGCACGACGCCAGCGTCTGGGTGTTCACCAACGTGGACATGTTCGCGGACGCCAAGCGCCTGAAGAAGCTCCTCAAGCTGGCGTGACGCGTGTCCGCGCGCGTCCCCGCCGCGGCCTACGGGCGTCTCCTCGCCATCGCGGCCCACGATCTGCGCTCGCCGCTCGGCGCCATCGTCGGCGCCCTCGATCTGCTCGACGAGGATGCGAACGAGGACACCCGGAGCCTCGTGCGGGTGCTGCGTCGCTCCACCCAGGCGCTCACGAGGCTCGCGGCCGACATGTCCGCGCTCGGGGGTTCACGGGGCGACGTCGTTCCTGCCGAGACCCCGCTCGCCGACGTCGTGCGCTCGGCCCTCGCGCGGGTCACCGAGCTCGCCACCGCCCGCGGGGTCGCGCTCGAGGCCGACCTCGAAGAGCTCGTCGCGGTCGTCGACGTGACCGTGTTCGGACACCTCTGCGACATCCTGCTCGACGACGCGATCGCCGCGAGCCTGCGCAACGCTACGATCCGCGTGCGCCTGCGTCGGGACGGAGCCGCTCCGCTCCTCGTCGTCGAAGGCGAGGGGCCTCCCCCCGACGACGCCGCCGCCTACTTCGTCACCCCGCGCACCCGCGCACGCGGAGGACGTGGCTCTGGCATCGCGCCCGTCGCGGCCGGCGTGCTGGCCGACCTCCTCGCGGTGTCGCTCTCTGCCGAGCCGGCGAGCGCGAGCGGTGGCGTGCGGTTCCTCGTGCGGCTCTGAGCGGCTCCCTGTAGCTGCGGCTCACTTCCGGAGCCGCGACTCCACGCCGTACTGCGAGAGCTTGTAGTAGAGGTTGCGCCGGCTGATCCCGAGCACCTGCGCGGCGCGCTGCTTGTTGCCCCCGAGGTGCTCGAGCGTGCGCAGGATGAGGGCGCGCTCCACCTCCTCGAGCGTGCTGCCCACGCGGACCGAGAGCAGGGGCGCCTCGTCGCTCTCCGTCTCGGCCGCGGCCACCCGGGGACGCACCGCCGGCGCGTCGAGGTCGAGCTCGAGGTCGCGCACGTGCACCTCGGGGCCCGTCACGAGCACCGCCGCGCGCTCCATCATGTTGCGCAGCTCGCGGACGTTGCCCGGGAAGTGGTAGCCGAGGAGGCGCTCCTCGGCGTCGGCGCCGAGCCTCCTCGGCTCCCGGGTGGGCGCGTAGCGCTCGGAGAAGCGCGCGAGGAAGTGGCGCGCGAGGGGCACGACGTCGTCGCGGCGCGCGCGGAGCGGCGGCAGCTCGATGGTGAGCACGTGGAGGCGGAAGAACAGGTCCTCGCGGAACCCACCCGCGCGCACCGCCGCCCGCAGGTCGCGGTTGGTCGCCGCGATGACGCGCACGTCGGCCACGAGCTCCTTGTGGCCGCCGACGCGCTGGAAGCGGAGGGTCTCGAGCACGCGGAGCAGCGCGACCTGTACGTCGTGCCCCATGGTCCCGACCTCGTCGAGGAAGATGCTCCCCCGCCGCGCGGCCTCGAACTTGCCGTCGGTCGCCGTGAGCGCGCCGGTGAACGCGCCGCGCTCGTGACCGAACAGCTCGGAGGCCACGAGGTCGCGCGGGATCGCGCCCGTGTGCACGGGGACGAAGGCGTGCCCGTGCCGGGCGCTCTCCTCGTGGATCGCGCGGGCGACGAGCTCCTTGCCGGAGCCGCTCTCGCCGACGATCGTGACCGGCGCGTCGGTCGGCGCGATGCGCCGGATCTGCTCGAAGACCGCGCGCATCGACGCGGAGCGCCCGTACATGCCCTGGAACCAGTCGGGGTGGTCGTCGCTGGGCGGGCCGCGCCCGTGGCTCGCCGCGTCGGCCAGGAGCTCGTCGAGGAGCCCGCGCAGGCGGGGCGCGTCGATGGGCTTCTGCAGGAAGTCGGAGGCGCCTTGCTTGAGCGCCTCGACGGCCGCGTGCACCGAGCCCTCGCCGGTGAGCACGAGCACGGGGAGCTCGCGGCCCCCCTTGCGGAGGGCCATGATGAAGTCGATCCCCGTGCCGTCGGGGAGCACGAGGTCGGTGACCGCGGCGTCGACGTGCTGCCGCGCGGCGATGGCCAGCGCCTCCGCGACCGTGGTCGCGCCCACCGTCGTGACCGTGGGGGTGCGGGCCATGCGGAGCAGCACCTCGAGGTAGTCGATGTCGTCCTCGACGAAGAGGACCGTGCGCGGAGCCGCGCGGGTCGAGATGGGCGCCGCTCTAGCGGACACCGGGCTTCACGCCCCGCCGAGCTTGTTGCGGTCGACGTACTCCGGCCGCGGCGTGAACAGATCGACGAACCGCGAGAGCGCGGGCGGCGTGACGCCGTGCGTGCGGCGGTGAGCGACGATGGCGTGGGCGAGCTCCTCGATCACCAGCTCGACGGGCACGGCCTCGAGCTCGACCGAGATGCCGGGGCGGCCGGGCACGCGGTCGCCGTCGGTCGGGCCCTCGGACGCGCGACAGAGCGGCTGGTGGTGCACGTCGGCGAAGCCACCGTCCGCGTCGAGGACGCAGGTGAGGATCTCGACGAAGTCGAGGTAGAGCGGGTGCACGAGCACCACGACGCGCGAGCCGAGCGTGTCGCCGCGGAGGCCGCGGAGCACGTTGGTGGGGGCCATGGTGGTGGGGGCGGAGGCGCCGTGCTTCTCGAGCGCGGCGCGGATGCGGGCGCGGCGCTCGACGTCGTCCTCGACGCCGAGGAGCGGCGCGTAGAGCGCGATGGCGGGGGCCCCGACGCTCGGCGCGTCGATCTCGAGCGCGTCGATCCACGCGTTGCGGCCGTCGACGTCGAGGGAACGGTAGGTGAGGGCGGCCGCCCACGCGGCCTCGGGGTCGTGCGCGAGCGCGGCGAGCCAGACCCGCCAGGCCTTGGCGAACCGTGCGTCTTCGTGGACCTCGGGCGCGCCCGTCGCCGCGCCGTCGTCCTGCTTCACGGTCGCCATCCCCGGATCCGGGTAACGCAGGTGGCGGAGTGGGGCAACGAGCAGCCCCGGTCGTTCGTCCCGTCTGCGTGGCAGGGTTTCGCTTGACGCCCCGCCGCCGCGCTCACGCGATCCAGGTGTGGCGTCCACGCGCGACTCGCTCCTGCAGGAGGGCATGGCGCTCCTGCACCTCGTGGCCCGTCAGCTGGGCAAGCAGCTCGGCCACCGGGTCGAGGCGCGCGAGCTCGAGGGGCACGCCCACGAGGCGCTCACCGCGATCGTCGACCGCTTCGATCCGAGCCGGGGCGTCGCGTTCCGGTCGTACGCCCGGCTGCGCCTCCGCGGGGCGATGCTCGACGGGCTGCGCAAGGAGACCGACCTGCCGCGCGGGGTGCTCACCCGCCTGCGCGCGGTCGAGGCCATGGACCTCTACGCCGAGGGCAAGGCCGAGGACGTCGCGGTCCGCGCCGATCAGGCCGCCACCGCCGACACCCGCCTCGGCACCTACCTGGCCGGCCTCGCCACCGCCTACGCGACCGGCCTCGTCTCGCGCGGGGAGGACGCGGTCGAGGAGCGCGAGCCCGAGGACCCGGAGACGCTCACCGCCCAGCGGCAGCTGCGGACCCGGATCGAGGCGGCCCTGGTCGACCTCGGCGACCCGGAGGCGACCATCCTGCGGCGGCACTACCTCGAGGGCGAGGACCTGAACGACGCGGCCGCGGCGGTCGGGCTCTCCAAGTCGTGGGGGTCCCGGCTCCACGCTCGGGGCATCGAGAAGCTGCGAAAACGCCTGGCGGACCTGCGCTAGCGGTCACGATCCGGTGCGCCACTGCAAGAACGAGAGAACTTTCCCGTTCTCCCGACGTCTGTGTCCGCGATCGTCGGTACGTTCACCCCGCAGTCGTCACGGAATAGGGCCTCACGGCCACGAGGGACCACATGGGCAAGCAACGCTCTCGCGTCACCACTTCGGCATGGATCCTCGGAGTGCTCGCCGCCGCGGGCTGCGGCCCGGGCCCGAGCCACACCAAGGGAGGCGCCGCGACGGCGCCGGCCGTGGCCGCCGGTCCCGCCGAGCACCTCGCGTTCAGCCAGGGCGGGGACGTGCCTCCCCCGGCCAACGCCCCGAAGCCGCTCGCCTACAAGCCGTTCGACAGCAAGCACGACCTCGAGGCGCGCCGCCCGCTCGTGCCCCAGCCCTCGGCCACGCCGCCCCCCAAGACCAAGGGTACCGTCGACGAATCCGGTGACGAGACCGCCCTCGTCGACGTGCTGATCGGCGCCGCCGCCGGTGCGCAAGAGAAGGACTCCGTCGTCGACAGCGACCTCGCCAAGGTCCCCGGTGGGGTCAGGCTCGTCGTCGACTCGCCGTACGAGATCTTCAGCAAGGTGGGCACCTACATCCACGTCGGCGCGTGGCTGCCCTCGTTCGCGCCCGCCGCGGGCGCGCGGGTGTTCGTCGACGGCAAGCTGCGCGGCCGCACCGACGCGACCGGCACCTTCGTGTTCCGGGACGTGCCGGACGCCACCGGCGCGGGCGGTGGCTCTCACCACGTGATGGTGCTCGCCGGCGCGGGGCAGGGGCGCGTGCAGGGCGGCACCAACTACAACGCCTACGCGCGCACGGCGGCCTTCGAGCGCGCCAACCTCTACGTGTACACCGATCGTGGCGTGTTCTCGCCGGGCGACACGGTGAAGGTCCGCGCCTTCGCGTGGCGGCTCCGCGGCGACTACCGCCCGTTCTCCGGCGCGCCGGTCAACGTCATGCTGCGCAAGGACGGCAAGATGATCGGCGGCGGTCGGGTCCTGACCGACAAGCTCGGCGTCGCGTTCGTCGACGTGCCCCTGCCCAACACGGCGCCGGAGGGCTCGTACGAGATCGCCGTCGAGCACCTGGGCGAGCGCGCCACGGGGCGCCTCCAGATCAAGCGCATCGTCGCGCCAGCGGTGAAGATCGAGCACACGCTGCCGCGGTTCCTCACGCGCGAAGAGAAGTCGCTGCCGTTCGAGGTCACCCTCGCGAGCGCGACGGGCGAGCCGTTCAAGAGCGGCACCATCGTCGCCCGCTACCTGGACCCGAAGGGCAAGGAGGTCGCGCGGGAGACCCGCGCCGTCACCGGCTCGGGGCCGCACAAGCTCTCGATCGACCAGGCCAAGCTCGACTCCATGCGCAGCGCCTTCGCCGACGATCAGCTGGCCGCGGTGGTGCTCGAGGTGACGGACGCCGCGACGGGCCGCAAGGACGAGCTGCGCCGCGACCTGCGCATCTCGCACGCGCCGTGGCGCCTCGTGGTGGAGACCGACCGCAACGAGCACGTGGCTGGCGAGACGGTGAAGGTCGTCGTGCACACGACCGACCTCGAGCAGTCCCCCGCACCGGGCATGGAGCTCGAGATCACCGCCCACTCGAGCAACAGCGAGGACACCGACCCGACGAGCAAGAAGTCGGTCATCGTGAAGACCGACGCCGACGGCCTCGGCAAGGCCACGTTCACCATGCCCAAGGGTTACCTCGACATCCAGGCCAAGCTCGTGAAGGCGCCGAGCGTGATGGGCGCGGGCTACGTCTCGGTCTCGCCGCCGCGCGCGATGTTCGCCGACGTGCCGGTGCCGAGCGTCACCGAGCGCGCCAAGACCCCGATCGAGGTGAAGTTCCCCTCCGGGTACGCGCCTTCGGAGAAGGTCGTGCACGCCGACGTGGTCGACTCGTCGGGCGCCCTCATCCACTCGTTCCTCGTGCCCATCACGTTCGAGAAGGGCGAATACGTCGCGCGCGGCACGTTCCCCGCGCCGTCGTGGGGCTCGATGCTCATCACGTTCTTCGCGATCGGCGCCGAGAAGGGCAAGCAGAGCCTGCCCGGCTCGATCGGCCTGCTGACCGACGGCGCCAACCTGCCGGTGGTGGCCTCGCGCCCCATCGCCGTCACGCTCAAGGCCCCGGGGATGGCCACGCCCGGCCAGACCGTGAAGGTGGATCTGTCGGTCAAGGGCCCCGACATCGCCGGCAAGGCGGAGCGGCCCTTCGCGGTCGGCGTCTCGATGACCGAGGACGCGCTGCTCGCGCTGCTCGACCCGCTCGAGCGCACGCCGACGCAGGTGCTCTACAACCCCGAGCGCAAGGTGATGGCGTCGACCGGCGCGCAGATCCTCACGTGGCCCGTCGTCCAGAAGACGTGGGGTTCCTGGAACTACGACATCGCGCTGCCGCCGTTCGGGTTCCGACCGGGCGGTGTGCCGCCGGTCTACAACGGCAAGGGCGCGGGCGGCTGGGGACAGCCGGTCGCGGACAGCGAGATGGGCGGCGGCGGCTACGGTTACGGCGTCGGCGCCGGCGGGCTCGCGAGCGCGGACAAGGCGAAGGGCGCGCCTCCGCCGGCTCCTCCCTCCCTCGCGAAGCCGAGCTCCGCGCCGGCGGCCACCGCGGCGCCAGCCAAGGCCACCGGCGAGGCCGCGAAGAAGGTCCCGACGGAGTCCAAGCCGGACGCCTACGCGACGCTGCCCGTGCCGGGCGTGCCGAAGAAGGACGTCAACATCACCATCCGCACCGACTTCTCGCCGACGTCGCTGTGGATCCCCGATCTCGTGCTGAACCCGGGCAAGGACGGCGTCGCGACCAAGAGCTTCGACGCCAAGCTGCCCGACTCCATCACCACCCAGCGGCTCACCGTGGTGGCGACCGACGACCGCGGCGCGGTGGGCATCGGCAAGGCGCTCATCAAGGTGGACCAGGACGTCTCGGTGCGCAGCGACCTGCCCGCCGAGCTCACCATGGGCGACGAGGTCGAGGTCGGCGTCGCGGTGCGCAACACGCGCAAGACGTCGGTGAGCGGCACCGTGAGCCTCTCGTCGACGGGCCTCGCGCTGGTCGGCGCGGGCACGGCGCCCATCACCGTGCCGGCCGGCAGCAGCGCCGCGGTCCGGTTCAAGGTGCGCGCCGGCGCCGTCGGCAAGACGCCGTTCTCGGTCACCTTCACCGAGGCCGCGCAGAAGGGGCGCGTCGACACCGAGCAGCGCTCCCTCTGGGTGAAGCCGCACGGCGCGCCCTCCGAGCAGCGCGTCGCCGCGACCCTCACGGGCGGCAAGATCGTGGCCTTCGACGTCGTGCGCACCAAGGACGACCTCCACCTCGAGGCCGACCTCTCGGTCGCGTTCCCGAGCGCCGTCCCGCTGATCGAGGGCCTCGAGGACCTGGCCGACGAGAAGCTGATGGGCGTCGATCCCGACGCGTCGCGCGTGCTCGCCGCCATCGCCATCGAGGGGTACCTCGTTCGCACCAAGGCCCCGCAGACGGTCGTGGCGCGCGTGCACGAGAAGCTCCAGCGCGCGACCGCGGAGCTCCTGATCGACCAGCAGCCCGACGGCGGCTGGGGCTGGCGCTGGGACACGTGGGCCGCGCAGCAGGGCCTCGGCTCGGGCAGCTCGCCGTACGTGACGACGCACGCGCTCCAGGCGCTCGGCAAGCTGCGCTTCACCAACGTGCCGGTGCCGGACAGCGCGATCGCGAGCGGCCGCACCTACCTGCTCGACCACCTCGACCAGAACTCCGACGTCGACGTCAGCAACGTCGCGTTCTGGGAGGGCGACGGCCCGAGCAAGCGCCGCGCGGCCACGATGTCGGCGTTCCAGGCGATCGCGCTCACCGAGAAGCACCAGAAGCTGTGGGGCGCACAGCTCACCAAGATGAACGTGCTCGCGAAGAAGGCCGAGGACATCGTCAAGGGCGGCCCTGGCAGCGAGGACCCGCTCACGCTCACGAGCGCGGTGATGGGGCTCTGGCTGCACGGCCAGGCCAGCAACCAGCCGAAGACCGACCTCGTCGACCAGGGCGTCAAGGCGCTCCTCGCGAGCTACCGCGGCGGCTACTGGGAGCCCTCGTGGTTCCACGCCTGGGGCGGGCGCATCGAGGCCACCCGCGGCGTGATCGAGCTGCTCACGAGCGTGGCGCCCGGCGCCTACGACGCCGACCTCCACGACGCGGTCGACTTCCTCCTGCAGACCAAGCCGTCGTGGGGCGCCTGGCACAACGCGTGGGGCACCGCGGCCGCCATCGAGGCGCTCACCTTCCTCGATCCGACGCCGCCCGAGAAGGCCGGCGCCACGGTGACCATCGCCGTGGACGGCAAGCTCGTGCGCACCGTGAAGATCGACCCGGAGGACCCGTTCACGAGCGCCGCGGCGCTGCGCGCGGTCGACCTCTCGCCGTTCATGGCCGAGGGCAAGCACGAGGTGCGGCTCGCCTACGACGGCAACCTCACCGTGCCGGCGAGCGTGTCGCTCAAGCGCTGGACGCTCGCCAAGAAGGACGACCCGACCCTCACCATCGAGCGCGCCCTCTCGGCCTCGAGCGGCGTCGTCGGCGCCACGTTCAGCGCGCAGATCACCCTCGACACCAAGGTCGCGCGCCCCGAGCTCACCCTCGAGGTGCCGCTCGCCGCGGGGGTGTCGATCGACGCGCGCGCCCTCGACGCCCTCGTGAAGGCCGGCACCATCAACGCCTACCGCGAGGGCGGCTCGCTGTTCGTCTCGCTGCGCGACGTGCCCATCGGCAAGAAGTCCTTCGCGCTGCCGCTCGTCGGCGCGCGCAAGGGCGCGTTCTCCCTCTCGCCGGTCCGCGTGTTCGCGACCCGGTCGTCCGCCGAGGCGACGAGCACGGAGGCGGCGTTCCTCGTGAAGTGACGCCTTCAGGCAAGGTCGAGGCGCAGCAGGGCCGCGCGGGCCAGCGGTCCGACCGCCAGTGGCGCGGGGAGCTGGGGCCCTGAGCGAGCGCGGGCGTCGTCGACGAGCGACGTGAGCGCCGCGCGCACGCGGGTGCCCAGCTCGGGTTCGCGGGTCGCCACGCCGTCGACCAGCAACAGCGCGGACAGCACGGTCGCGACGTCCTCGGGGTGTTCGAGGCAACCCAGCACCGACGCAGGGCGCACCGCGCGAGCGGCGCTCTCGAGCTTCTCGGGATCGAGGTACACAGGGCCTGGGCGGTCACCGGCGTCCCACCGCGAGTGGAGCGCCTCGATCGGCGGGATCGGCGGCGCACCGAGACTCCCGTTCCTGACGAGTCGCGTCGCCTCGGCGCGGACGGCGGGAGCCTCGTCCGGATCGTCGAGGGCCGCCGAGAACACAGCGTCGACCGCGTCGAGCGATCGCGGGTGGTGGGCGACGATCCACGCGCGCGCCCGCACCCGCCCCCGGCCGCTGGCGCTTCGATCGGCGACGTACGCCGCGAGGCCCTCGGCGATCACGCCGACCACGAGGTCCCCCCACAGCGAAGTCGGGTCGCGCGTGAGGGTGGAGAGGTCGACGTCGACCTCCAGCGCCCGCCGACATGCGTCGACGAGACCCGCCGCGATCCGCTCGGGCGGCCAGCTGGCGGCGCGCACCAGTCGCCCATACGCCTCGAGCGCGCGCGTGGCGATCGGTACGGACGATGCGTTGCTCTCGTCGACCGCATCGCCGTCGGAGATCCGCGAGCGAAGCAGGGGATCGAGCGCGTCGGCGACGCCTTCGTACCAGTCGAGCACGTGCGAGGTGGAGAGGAGCGCCTCGACGACCTCGTCGAGTGGGGCAGATTTGTCGGAGAGGAGCGCGAGGAAAGGAGCCGGATCGTCCCCCCATGGCAGCGCCTCCCGGCGCACGTCGGGTCGGAACCCCCTGGCGCGGAGCGCGGCATGACACCCCGGTCGCTGGGTGTAGATCCACGCGGCGATCGACCGGGCCCGATCGAGGGGCACGACGCCTGGCAACAAGTCGAGCCAGAGTGGGATGAGTGCGGGGTCCATGGGCAGCGCTGCGCTCGCGGCCGACCGAAGCGCCTCCGGCTCACCGACCGCACCCACCACCCGCGCGATCTCCCCGGCCGCCCGGGGCAGGAGGCCGAGGGCATGGATCCTCTCCAGGGTCGCGAGGCGCGTGTCCACGGGTCGCGCCGGGTCCACGAAGCGCGCGAGGAGCCGCGGGACAGCGTCGATCGACGGATGTGGGTAGAGCGCACCGACGTTGCGGTCCAGCGACGCTTCGAGCGCCTGCTCGACGACCTCGTCGGCGAACCGTACACCCGAGCAGCGGGCGAGGGTGGCGTGCGCCTGCTGCGCGAGCTCGCCGACCGTGATGGATCGCGGTGCTCCCACGCGTCGCGCATCACGGATGTGGTGGCGCAGGAGTGGCTCGATGCGTCCCGCCCACGCCGGGTCGATCGCCGCGAGCCGCTTCGCGATCACCAACGCCACGCTCACGCCGTCGGAGTCGTCGCCGTCAGCGAGCACCGCTTCGACCTCGGCGGGATCGACCAGGTACCAGTCGACCTCGCTCGCGTCGTCATCGACAGCGGCCCACTCGGTGACGCTCGGGAGGGTACGCCGGGGCCAGAGGGGGTGGCGGCGCAGCGCGGCGACCCGCTCGGGGCCGGCGGCGTGGACCTCGGCGAAGGCCTCCCGGCGCAGGCCGCGCGGCGTCGTAGGGTCGCCGAGCTGCGCCAGTCGCAGGCGCTCGATGGCGGACAGATCCACGGACCGAAGGCTATCATCCCGCAGATGGGCGACACCTGGTGTAGCTATCGCGCGTTCGCGGCCGAGGCGTTCGAGGCGCGCTGCCTGACCCTGGGCCCCGCGTTCTCGGAGGCGGAGTGGGCGGCACTCTCGGCCAAGCGGCCCGCGGTGGCGGCGCGCGCAGCCTACCAGCCGGCCATGCTGTTCGATGAGCCCGAGTGCGACGACGAGGGTGAGCTCCTCGAGGCGACGCGGATGCCCGCGCTCGTGACCACGCCCGAGCAGGCGCAGACACTCGTGGACGCGTGCTTCACGGACTGTGGGGTAGCCTTCCTCGCTACGTTCAACGTCGTACAGGCACTCGGTGAGGAGTCCGTCGCGCGTGCCCTCGCGGGCGCGGCGAACCAGGCGGCGCGTGACGCGTGGGGGCAGCTGGCTCGCGCCGTCGGCTACCCGAACACGAACGCCGGGATGCCGTGGTGGTTCGAGCGAGCCTACCCACGGGATCACTGGATCGGCGTCGTCGGACCCGCCGAGCTGACGCGCCTCGTGAGCGCGGTGCGGGCGAGCGGAGTCGTCGACGCCGCCGCGGAGTTACTGCGGCCTCGCGCTCCCGCATCGGCGTCGGTGTTGCTGCAGGTGGTCGAGTTCTACACCCGCGTCGCCGACGCGGGAGCGCACTGGGTCCTGGCCGTCGAGTCTGGGTATTGAACGGCAGAAGACGACGACCTTCGCGGCTCGCGAACTCGTTCAGGTCGCAGCGAACGTGCTCCGCGGCGCGAGCCGTGGCCACGGCGCCGCGGCCTCGAGCTCGAGGGCCAGCTCGAGCAGCGTGCGTTCGTTGCCGTGCGCGGCGGCGAACTGCACGCCGATCGGCACACCCTCCGCGGTGCGGCCCATCGGCAGCGACACCGCGGGCGCGCCCGCCACGTTCACGAGCCCGGTCAGCGGGCCGAACGTGAGCAGCCGCGCGAGCGTCTCCTCGAACGGCTGGTCGGTCGCGAGGTGCCCGAGCCGCGGCGGCACCTCGGCGAGCGTCGGACCGATGAGCGCGTCGAACCCCGCCATGACGGCCGCATACTCCTTCGGGAACGCGCGCAGGCGCGGGATGGCCGCGAAGGCGGCGCGGGGCTCGGTTGCGAACGCGCGCGCGAAGCCGCGGCTGAACGGCTCGACGCGCGCCTTCTCGTAGCCGCCGTGGGTGAGGATCGCGCCGCCGGTCACCTGGATCCACGCGACGAGGCCCCAGAGCCGGATGAAGTCGTCGACGACCTGGCCGTCGAAGGGGCAGGGGAGGAGGTGCACGTCGTGCCCGAGCCCCTCGCACAGCTTCGCGGTGCGGGTGATCGCGGCGCGCACGGCGGCGTCGACCGGCGTGTGGCGCGGCGACTCCACGAACACGCCGAGGCGCAGGCGTCGCCGCGTCGGCCCGGCGATGGGGCCGATGGGCGCGAGGCGGCGCCGGCGCCCGCGCTCGATGGCGTCGAAGAACGCGATGGTGTCGCGCACGGTGCGGGTCACGACGCCGTCCACCGCGATGTTCACGGGCAGGAGGTTCGAGCCCTCCATGTCGAGGCGATGGCGCGACGGCTTGAGGCCCACGAGCCCGCAGCACGCCGCAGGGATGCGGATCGAGCCGCCACCATCGCTCGCGTGCGCGATCGGCACGACGCCCGCGGCGACGAGGGCCGCCGCGCCGCCGGACGAGCCACCGGGCGTCCGGTCGAGGGCCCACGGGTTCCTGCAGGGGCCGAAGCGCAGCGGCTCGGTGGTCGCGGTGAGCCCGAACTCGGGCGTCGAACTCTTGCCCAGGCTCACGAGCCCGGCGGCCTCGAGCGCGCGCACGATCGGGTCGCTGCGCCGCGAGACGTATTCACCCGAGCTCGCGGACCCCCAGGTCGTGCGCACGCCGCGCATCTGGGCGAGGTCCTTGACGAAGGTGGGGACACCGGCGAGGGGCCCCGTGGCCCCGGGCGCGGCCGCGCGCGCACGGTCGAACGTCTTCGTCACGATGGCGTTCAGCGGCGCGACGGCCTCCGCGCGGGCGCACGCCGCGTCGACGACCTCGGCCGCGGAGACGTCACCGCGGCGAATGCGGTCGCGCGTCTCCACGGCGTCCCACTCGGCGAGCTCCCACGGGTCGGTGCGCATGCGGCGGCAGGCTAGGGGGTTTCGGTCGGCGGGACAGGGGG
>JAEUKC010000280.1:0-14224 GCA_016794445.1 Myxococcales bacterium | reverse complement strand
GTCACCTACCAGCAGACGTGACCAGCACCCCTCGCGCGTGCACGATCTTGCGGTATCCGAGCGCGACCCACAGCACCATCGCGAGCACGAGGCCGACGCCGAACGCGATCGACCCGGCGAGGCCCAGCATCTCGGCCAGCGCGCGCACGCCCGCGGCCATCATCGCGTTGCGGCCGCCCGTCACGCGGGTGCTCGATTTCAGCTGCCCGGCGTCGATCTCGACCGCGTCGTGGACCAGGATCGCCGCGAGGATCACGCTGGCGAGGGTGAAGCAGACGGGGGTGACGAGCTGTCGCTGTTCGTGGTCGGTCATGGGCCCTGTTCCGAGAGAGACAAGGCCCACGACCGGATGTCGCATCAGGGGTCGACGATCTTGAACTCCACGCGGCGGTTCTTGGAACGGCCGAGTTCCGTGGCGTTGTCGGCGATGGGCTGGTCCTGGCCGTACCCGATGGCCTCGAGGCGGGAGGCGTCGACGCCCTTGCTCTTCAGGTAGGCGACCACCGCCGCGGCGCGCCGCTGCGAGAGGTCCTTGTTGTACTTGGCGACGCCCATGTTGTCGGTGTGACCCTCGACCTGGACCTTCTTGATGATGACCGTCTTCTTGAGGATCTCGGCCACCGAGTCGAGCACCTCGAACGACTTCAACCCCACGATCTTGTCCGAGTTGGTCGCGAACAGGACCTTGTCGAGGATGATGATCTTCGAGCCCTTCACCTCGGCGAACTTGGTCTTCACCGGGCAGCCGTTCTGCTTCGGGTCGTCCGAGGCGGGGCCCGGATCGTCGGGGCAGGCGTCCTTTTCGTCGACGATGCCGTCCTTGTCCTTGTCGGGCGGGCAGCCGTTCGCCTTCGGGTCGTCGCTCGGCTGACCGAACACCTCGGGGCAGGCGTCCTGGTCGTCGAAGATGCCGTCCTTGTCCTTGTCGGACGGGCAGCCGTTCGCCTTGGGGTTGCTCTGCTTGACGCCCTTCAGATCAGGGCAGGCGTCCTCGTCGTCGAAGATGCCGTCGCCGTCGCGATCGGTCGGCGCCTTCTTGGGGCAGCCGTTCTGCTTCGGGTCGCTCGAGGGCAGGCCCTTCACGTCGGGGCAGGCGTCCTGCTCGTCGTCGATGAGATCGCCGTCGCGGTCCTTGACCTCGAGCTTCTTGGGCGGCGGAGGCGGCGGCGCCTCCTGCGGCTGCTCCCAGCCGAACCGCAGCACGCCGCGCGCGACCGGCACACCCGGCGCCTTGGTGATGCCCGCGCCACCGCCGGCCGAGAGATAGAGCCCGTTGCCCAGCGCGTAGGTGAACCCGAACAGGTTGTCGACGACGCCCGACTTGGAGAACGAACTGCCGTCGACGAGCGCGCCCTGGAACGAGAACTCGGCGCCGATGCGCAGCTTGTCGTCGAGGAGCTTGGCGCCGAACGCGAGGTCGCCGCGCACCGCGGTGCCGGCCGCCGTGTCGTACGAGCGCGCCTCGGGGCGGAACATCGCGCCGACGTTGAGCGTGACGTAGAACTGCTGCGCGGGCGCGACCTCGAGCATCAGGGTGGGCTGCGCGCGGACCTTGCCGTCCGACGCCCACGACTCCTGCTTGCCCGTGGGCGCCCAGACGTACGCGCCGAGCGCGATCGCGAAGGGGGTCGCGTCCTTGCCCTCGCGGACGCCGTAGAGCCGGACGCGCGCGCCGAAGCGCAGGTCGCCGAGCGTGGTCGACGACAGCGTGGGCGCGGTCGCCGACGACACGCCGAACCCCGAGCCGGTCTGGTAGGCGAGCACCGGCACCGCGGCGTGGATCAGCACGCGATCGAGGAAGCCGAACGAGAGGCCGGGGACGACGTAGAGCTGGCTCCCCACGATGTCGTCGGTGCGGAGCACGTTGCCCGCGCCGTCGACCTTCTGCAGCACGTAGGGCTTGTGCGCGTAGTCGAACGTGACCACCGCGCCGAAGCCGTTCGGCGTGTTGGGACGCTCGACGCGCAGCCAGTCGTTGGCGAGCGGGGTCGGGTCGTACCGGTTCAACGCGAATGGTTGCCCCTGCGCCAGCGCCTCCACCGGTGAGGAGACCGCGAAGGCGATCGCCGCGGCGACCCCGAAGCCAAGTGTGCGCATCCTTCCCATGGGGTGATGAATCGCAGAATCGACACAAAAAACAAGGGCCGACGTCCAGTTTGCATGGCAGACTCGCCGGACCGTGCGCCGCCTCCTCGCCCTGCCCTGGCTCTGCCTCGCCCTGGTCGCCACTGCCGCGCCTGCTTGCAGCAGCGGTGACTCGCCCGTCACCCCGGCCGATTCGGAGCCGGCGGACACGGGGAGCGACACCGAGGAAGACACGCTCCCGGTCTGCGACGCGGTCGTCAGCAAGGGCCCGTGGGTGCAGACGGTCGACGCCACCACCGCCAAGGTGCGCTGGGAGTCGTGCCGCGCGGGCGGCGGCGGCATCACCTTCCAGCCGGAGGCGGGCGGCGCGGTGGTCAAGCTCGCGAGCAACGTCCGGTCGGCCAAGGTCACCACCTGGAACGACGTCCCGCTCATCCGCTCTGCCGACTACCCCGGCACGTTCTTCATGCACGAGGTCCCGGTGACCGCGCTCGCCGAGGGCACCTGCTACACGTACTCGATCGACGCCGAGCCGAGCGCCGCAGGGCGGTTCTGCACCGCGAAGAAGGCGGGCACCGCGTTCACGTTCGCGTCCATCGGCGACACCAACCTCGCGGTCTCCGACGTGTCCAAGGTCCTCACCGAGGCCTTCACCAAGGCCAAGCCCGACCTCACCCTCCACGGCGGCGACATCCAGTACTACTCGTCCGGCGTCGAGACCTACGGCAAGTGGTTCGAGAAGGCCGCGCCGTTCCTCCGCTCGGGCGCGTTCCTCCCCGCGATCGGCAACCACGAGTTCGAGAAGCCCCTCGAGCGCGAGGAGTACATCGACCGCTTCTGGAGCAACCCCGGCTTCGACGGCGACGGCGACCACTACCGCGTGGGCTGGGGCGGCGTGTGGTTCTTCGCCCTGAACACCGAGCAACCGATCGACGCCACCTCGGCCCAGGGCAAGTGGCTCGCCGACAAGCTCGCCGACGCCAAGGCCAAGCCCGGCTTCCGGTTCTCGGTCGTGTGGATGCACCGCCCGCTCGTCAGCTGCGGCGACGGCGGCCACAACGACGCCGCCCGCAAGACCCTGCAGCCGATCCTCGCCGCCAACGACGTGAAGCTCGTCGTGCAGGCGCACATGCACGGCTACGAGCGCTTCGAGATGGACGGCATCACCTGGATCACCTCCGGCGGCGGCGGCGGCCTGCTCGGCGACGTCGACAAGGAGGTCAAGAAGGGCCTGCCCGAGTGCGCGTTCCGCAAGGCCTCGGGCAAGTGGTTCAACGCCACGCTCTATGCGGTGCCTGCTGGGGCCGGCAAGCTGATCGGCACCACCATCGGCACGACGGGCGACGTGCGCGACACCTTCGAGATCGCCGTCCCGTGATCGAGGACTGGAAGCGCTGCGCCGTCCGGCGTGACGGCTTCTACGACCTCGAGACCGAGGATCTCGGCGGCGTGCCCGTGCGCCTGTTCGTCACCAAGGCGCTGTTCGACGAGGCCGAGCCCACGCTCTACCGGCAGATCGTGAACGCCGCGCGCTTCCCGGGCGCGCGCCTCGTCGCGATCACCCCTGACGTGCACTACGGCTACGGCGTCCCCGTCGGGTGCGTCATCCTCACCGATCGCCACGAGGGCGCGGTCGCGATGGGCCCCGTCGGGTTCGACATCGGCTGCGGCATGATGAGCGCGCGGAGCAACGTGCCCGCCGAGGCCGCGACGCCGGACCGCAAGCTCGCCTTCAACCGCGAGGTCATGAAGCGCGTGGCGCTCGGCCCCGGTGGTCAGGGCGAGCGCCTCTCCGAGCGCGCGTTCGGCGAGGTGATCCGCGGCGGCGCCGAGGCGTGGACCGACCGCCACGGCGTGGGCGTCGACCGCGGGCGCGCCGAGCGGCAGCGCATCCCCGTGGACGATGCGTGGGACGTGCCCTTCGGCGGTCCCGGCAAGCCCGAGCGCGGGCTCGACCAGCTCGGCACGCTCGGCGGCGGCAACCACTTCATCGAGCTCCAGCGCGGCGAGGAAGCGGGCACGCTGTTCGTGCAGGTGCACACCGGCAGCCGCGGCTTCGGACACGGCCTCGCCACCAACTACTTCGCGATGGCGAGGGACGAGCGGCCCGAGGTGCGCGAGCTCGATCTGGGCTATTTCACGCCGGAATCCCCGCACTACCACGCCTACCAGAACGCCGTCGCCGCTGGCGCGAACTTCGCCATCGTCAACCGCCTCGTGCTGTTCGAGAAGATCGCCGAGGCGTTCCGCAAGGTGTTCCGCGAAGACCTCGAGCTCGTCTACGAGATCAGCCACAACCTCGTGCAGGCGGAGCACCACCCCGACTACGGCGACGTCTGGGTGCACCGCAAGGGTGCGACGCGCGCGTTCCCCGCCGGCCACCCCGCGCTGGTCGGCACGCGGTGGGAGCACGAGGGGCACCCGGTGCTCGTACCGGGGAGCAACCGTGACTACAGCTACATCCTCCGCCCCCTGCCCGGCGCGGTGCGCTCGGGGTTCTCGGTCAACCACGGCGCAGGGCGTCGCATGTCGCGCGGCGAGGCCGTGCGCCTCCTCGACCAGCGCAAGGTCGACGAGCAGTACCGCCACGCCGGCATCCAGGTGAACGACGACGGCCGCGTGCCGCTCGACGAGTCCGCCGCCTGCTACAAGCCGGCCGAGGAGGTCGTGCGCGCGGTGGTCGACGCGGGCCTCGCGCGCATCGAGCACACGTTGTGGCCCCTCGCGTCGATCAAGGGCAGCGAGGAGCGGGCGGCGCAGGCCGTGCGCAGCGAGCGCAAGGAGCGCGACAAGAACCGCGATCGCGCCCGCGAAGACGCTCGCCGTCGCAAGGGGTGACGGCCTCGCCGATCGATCGACCGTGGGGATGCGCCGTCACGAGCGCTGCGTCCGACCGACCGCTGGGTGTGGCACGAAATCGGCTCACGCAAGGGACCCCCATGCGCACTTCCTTCGTCCTCGGGTGTCTGTTCGCGATCGGCTGCACGGGCTCTTCGGAGCCGATCGACGTCGACGCCGGCGTGCAACGGACCGCGCTGTCGTTGACCGAAGCCCCCCCCGCCACCGCGGGGCGCACGAGCCCCGAGCAGGCTGCGTGGGCCCTCGAGCAGGCCGCCGCGATCGCCGAGCGGGCCGAGCCGTGGCTCGCGGGCGCGCTGCGGTCGGACGACGTGGGTCTCACGCGGGTCGGGGCGGCGTTCGTCGGTCGCGGTCGTGACGGCCAGGGGGTTCCCGAGGGCGACCTCTCCCTGCGCGCCGAGGGCGACGTGGAGAAGGGCCGCGCGGTCGGGCTCGGCGGCGTCGCTCGGTTCCACACCACGCTCGCGCCCGAAGGAGCGGCTTCGGTGCAAGGAGCCGCCGCTGGTCACCGCGTCGCCTGGCACGACCCCTGGCCCTCGACCGACGTCCTCCTCATCGCGGGGGCCCGCTTCGCCGAGCTCGCGGTGCTGCTGCGCGACGCGCGCGCACCTCATCGCTTCGCCTTCTCGGCCAAGCTCCCGAAGAGCCTGCGCGATGGTGGCGTCGACGAGGGGGGCCATCGACTCCTGGTCGATGCCCAGGGCCAGCCGGTCCTGCGCATCCGCGCGCCGTTCGTGGTCGACGCCCGCGGCCACAAGCGCGCGGCGAAGGTCGCCTTGCAGGGCGAGCGGCTCGCCTTCGAGTTCGACCCGAGCGGCCTCGCCTATCCGGCGCTCCTCGATCCGACCCTCGACGTCGCGAACTGGTCGAAGCTCGCCGGCGCCCACCCGACCAACCCGGAGGGGCCCGTCGTGGTGAACACGGACGGCAAGGTCTGGTCGGTCAACGGCACCAACGGCGAGACCTACAGCCCCACCAGCACCACCTACGACCCCACGGCCTTCGTGACCTCGTGGGGAACCAGCACCGGTCCTGGTGGGCGACGCTACGCGGCAGGCGCGGCCGACCCGAACGGCGACCTCGTCGTCTTCGGTGGCTGGAACGGGAGCGGCGCGGGCGCGCTCAACACGTGGTCGGTGCGGACGACGTCCTGGTCCGTCGACGCCACCCTCACCGTGGGCGGCATCGTCAGCGGCCGCGTGGGCACGGGCGGCACCGGCTTCAAGGCCTGCGGCATCGGGGTGATCGGCTGCACCACCTACCGCCAGGGGACGATCTTCTGGGGCGGCAACTCGGGCACCACGGTCTACACCGACCTCTTCGTGCGCGAGTCGGGGAGCTCGTTCTACAGGCTCGTCCCGGACGTGAGCGCGGGCGCGCCGAACAAGCGCGCCCACATGCTGTTCGTCGGCGACGGCGCGAAGATCTACATGGCGAGCGGCATCGACACCGCCACCTCGACCCGCCTCGCAGACACGTGGCGCCTCGACCTGACCTACACACTCAGCCCCTCGAGCTGGACCGCAGCCTGGACACCGATCTGCGGCGCCGCGGGCAAGCCGGCCTGCGGCTTTGCGGCGCGACACACCGCCGCGAGCGCGCTCGACAAGGCGCGCAACCGCGTGATCATGGTCGGCGGCGACGGCGGCAGCAAGCTCGCGGAGACCGTGGAGTTCAACCCGGGCACCGGCACCTGGACCGACATCTGCGGGACCACGAAGACCCCGGCCTGCGCCACGGGCTTCGCCGGCCGCTCGGGCGCCGGGATGACCTGCCTCAAGATCGGGACCTCGACCAGCACCCGCTGCTACATGATGGGTGGCGTCACCAGCGCGGGGCCGAACCAGGAGGCGTGGGTCTACTCGGTCCGCGGCAACGCTTGCACCTACGACTCCGACTGCGACACAGGTAGCTGCCAGGACGGCGCGTGCTGCGAGTCGGCGACGGCCTGCGGCACGTGCAAGGCCTGCAACGTCAAGGGCAGCGAGGGCACCTGCGCCTTCGTGACCGCCGCCTCCACGGGACCGAGCTGCTCTGCTCCGAGCGCGTGCGACGGCGCGGGCGCGTGCCTGCTCACGACCGGTCAGGCCTGCACCACGAACACCCAGTGCCTCTCGGGCTTCTGCGCCGACGGCTACTGCTGCAACGCCGCGTGCGGCGGCGCTTGCGACACCTGCGCCGCGGTGAAGGGCGCCTCGGCCAATGGCACCTGCACCCTGCTGAAGGCCGGCGCGGTCGGCGAGCCGAGCTGCGCACCCGCGGTGTGCAGCGGCGCCTCCGCGGTGTGCCCCGGTGGCTGCAGCAAGGACGCCGACTGCTCGTCCTCGAGCTACTGCGCCATCGACGGCAAGTGCAAGAGCAAGAAGGCGCTCGGCGCCACCTGCGCGCCCGCGAGCGACTGCTTCGGCGGCACCTGCGGCATGTGCGCCTCGGCCCACTGCGTCGACGGCGTGTGCTGCGACGCCGCGTGTGACGGCCTGTGCCAGGCGTGCAGCAAGGCGCGCAAGGGCACCACCGCCGAGGACGGCAAGTGCGGCTACGCGGCCGACGGCGAGACCGACAAGCTCGGTCGCTGCGTCGACTCGGGCACCGCGGCCGACACGGGTTGCAAGACCGATGGCAAGTGCGGCGGCGCGGGCGCGTGCCGCTACTACGGCAAGACCACCTCGTGCGGCGGCTCGGGCGCGACCTGCGTCGGCAACAGCGCGAGCGGGCGCTTCTGCGACGGCACCGGCCTCTGCGCCGCCTCGGGTGGCACGAGCGACTGCGCGCCGTTCAAGTGCGTCGACGGCGTCGGCTGCCCGACCAGCTGCAGCAAGGACACCGACTGCGTCAGCAGCGCGTTCTGCGACGGCGGCGCGTGCAAGCCCAAGCTGCTCGCAGGCATCGCCTGCAAGGAGGCCCGCGAGTGCGTCGACGGCGTGTGCGCCGACGGCAATTGCTGCGAGCGCCCCTGCGACGGCCTCTGCGAGGCGTGCAACGTCAAGGGCGTCGAGGGCAAGTGCGCGCCCACCATCGGCGCACCCGCGGCGGGCCACGGCAGCTGCCCGGCCGGCGACCCGACCAAGCCCTGCGAGGCCCCGAGCTGCGACGGCACCGTGCGCGACAAGTGCATCGGCCGCCCCGGTGGCGACGTGCTCTGCCAGGAGAAGAGCTGCAAGGACGGCGTCGAGAAGCCCGAGGCCCGCTGCGACGGCAAGGGCACGTGCGCCGCGTCCACGCCGCGCAACTGCGCCCCCTACGTGTGCGCGCTCGACGGCTGCCGCGACAAGTGCACGAGCAACGCCGACTGCACCGGCACGACCACCTGCGAGATCGCGTCCGGCAAGTGCGTGAACTCGGGCCGCTGCGACGCCGACGGCTACACCGCCGTCTCGGGCGACGGCACCACCAAGCAGGACTGCCGGCCGTTCAAGTGCGAGGCCAACGGCACCTGCAAGAACACCTGCGGATCGTCCGCCGACTGCGTCGCACCGAACCTCTGCGACCCGGCCACCAGCAAGTGCGCGGCCCCCGACGCGGCGGGCGGCGCGACCGACGACTCCGGCGGCTGCGCCCACGGTCACGCCAGCGGCGGTGCCCTCGGGGCCCTCTTCGGAGTCGTCGCGCTCGGCCTGCTCCGTCGTCGTCGCTGACTTGCGCCCCCCCCTGCTCCGCGCTCAAGAACGCCCCTGCCTGGAGGGTCGACTTGGGCGCGTTGAAGGGATCCATCACGTACGCGAAGTTCCTCGTCCGGGGCGCCCTGCCCGACGACCTGCACCAGAAGTTCCTCGCGCGCATCCGCACGCGCGCGTTCAAGCCGCTCACGCCCGAGGACGAGGACGACGTCTCGGTCGGCTGGATGCCCATCGAGCGCCCGTTCGACGAAGATCCGAGCTTCCGCGCCGACGGCACGTTCTTCGGCGGCTACCTCGCGCTCGCCATGCGCCTCGATCGCTGGAAGTTCCCGAGCTCGCTCGTGAAGTCCAAGATGGCCGCCGCCGAGAAGGCCTACCTCGAGAAGCACCAGAAGGAGCGCCTCTCGCGCGCCGAGAAGGCCGAGCTGCGCGACACCGTCGAGCGCCGCCTGCGCCGCGAGGGCGAGCCGAGCTCCAAGGCCATCGACCTCGCGTGGAACCTGCAAGACGGCGAGCTGCGCGTGTTCGGTCGCTCGAAGGTGCTGCTCGAGCACCTCACCGAGCTGTTCGAGAAGACGTTCGCCGTGGAGCTCGTGGCCGCGAGCCCGTATCCGCTCGCCCTCGAGCAGAAGCTCCCGAAGGACGTCGAGAAGGCGCTCGTGCACGTGGAGCCGTGCTCGTTCCACACCCGGAAGCAGCCGCAGACCGGCGCCGCACGCAGCACCGAGCCTTCGCTCGCCGAGCTCGTCGAGAGCCGCCGGTTCCTCGGTCGTGAGTTCCTCACCTGGCTGTGGTTCCGCAGCGAGATCCTCGGCAACGAGCTGCGCATCGAGGGCTTCGGCACCTCGGAGCTGTGGCTCGAGAAGTCGATCGTCCTCGAGGCCACCACCGAGGCCGGCAAGGAGAAGGCCACGCTCACGGGTGTCGCGCCGAGCGGCGCCCCCGAGGCCAAGCGCGCGCTGCAGCAGGCCAAGCTGCCGACCCGCGCCAAGCTCTGCGTGCGCCGCGGCGACCAGGACTTCGCGCTCACCCTTGACGCCGACAGCATCGGCCTCTCCGGCGTGAAGATCCCCGCGCTGCTCACCGGCGAGGGCGACGACCCCTTCCACGAGCGCATGCAGCTCGTCGAGGAGATCGAGGGCGCGGTCGAGTCGCTCTACAAGCAGTTCCTCGTCGAGCGCGTGCGCAGCGGCTTCGCCGACGAGACGCTCCCCGCGATGTACGCGTGGTTGCACGAGGAGGACGAGGCGGTCGTCGCCAAGCACCGCCGCGCCGCCAAGCGCCCGGCCACCGCCGACGCCTGAGCGATGGCGCGCGTCCCGGCGACCGAGATGGTGGGCGTCACGCTGACGAGCGACGAGGCGCGCCGGCTCCTCGAGGCGCTCGCCGAGGGCAAGCTCGGCGCGCCCCACGCGCCCGAGAACCTGGTCCTGCATCGCAAGCTGCAGGTGATGCTGCAGATCGCGACCGCCACCGAGCGCCGGAAGGGGACCCCGGGCTGACGCTGATACCAGGTGGCCGATGTCGCGCCGAGCGCGGTAGGCTCGCCCCCATGTCTCGCTGGATCGCCTGGATCCTCGCCGGCACCCTCCTCTCGTGCGCTCCAGCCCGAGGCCCCGTGGCGCCGAACGGTTCGAGCGACGCCGAGTGCAAGCCTCCCGCGCCCACCCCCGCGGGCGCATATCGCCCAGGGTGGGACAAGACCGGCCTGGCCGCGGACCTCGCGACGATGCAGGCCGACGTCGGACCTTCGTCGACCGTTTCGCCGTCGGAGGCGTTCGCCACGGCCAAGCGCCAGCTCGACGCCGAGAAGTGGCTCGAGGCCGCGGAGGGTTTCCGCGCGATCGCCAAGTCGACGACCGAGGCGCGGTGGACGCGACAGCAGGCCCAGTACTACTTCGCCGTCACGCTCTACGAGCTCGGCTTCTTCACCGAGGCCGGCGCGCTCATGCGGAGCATCCGCGCCACCGCCGGCCATCCCAAGGCCGACATGGCCACGACCTGGCTCCACGCCAGGTGGTGCGACGGCTGACGTTGCGGCCGCTCAGTGCTCCACCTCCGCGCGGGCGCGGTCGCGCAACGCGAGCTCGTCGCGCAGGCCGGTGAGCCGGGCCGGCCGCTCGTCGCGCCGCGCGCGCCCCGAGAGCGCGATCACGCGCAGCGACGCGGCGATCTGCTCGAGCCCCTGCGCGGTGGCAGCAATGTCAGCATCGAGACGGTCGATCTCGGCGCGCTCGTCGAGGAGCCAGAGCCGCGTCTCCTCGTTGGCCTCGGTCTCCGGCCCGAGCCGCGCGAGCTTGCGCTCCACCTCGGCGCGATCGAGCCGCGCGCGCCGCCGAAGGTGTGTGGCGTGGGCGCGATCGAGGTCGACCGCCCGGGCCACGAGCCCGTCGATCTCGCTCGCCACGCGCTCCATCGTCGGGTCGTCGCGGGTCGCGCGCCGTGCCTCCGCCGCCGCTGCGTACACTTGCCCGAGCGGGGTGCGTCGACGCCGCGCCGCGCCGAGCAAGAGCAACACGAGCCCCGGCACCGCGAGCGCGAGCACGCCACCGGTGACCTTGGCGAAGCGATGCCACACCGGCACCGGCAAGGGCGCCTTCTGCTCGGCCACCGCCATCGTGCCGCGCAGCGTGGCGACGAAGCCCTCCGTCGTGAGCAGCCGCTCGTGCGCGAGCTCCTCGAGACGCGGCACGAGGCACGGCGCCGCGAGGCCGTGGAGCGCGCACAGCGGCGCCTCCTCGCCGGTCACGACGAACCGCGTGAGGTGGCGCGCCTCGTCGTGGTGCTCGAGGCGCAGCCCCACGCCGTCGAGCCGATAGAGCCCGCCCGCGACGAACCTGTCGCCGTCGAGGTGCGTCACCGCGTCCCAGGCCACGCCGTCGTGCTGGGTCGCGACGAGCCCTTGCACGACGACCGAGTCCCCCTTCTTCACCGACAAGCCGATCGGTCGCTGCGGCGAGAGCGCGGTGACCTCGGCCTGCGCGGTCGCCGCGACCAGCGTCAGCGCGACCCCGAGCAGCGCGGCCTTCATCGGAGGTACCCGTGGGCCGAGCCGCGCAGCAGCACCGCGAGCACGAGCGGCTCGCCCACCTGCGCCGTGCCGAGCACCGCCTTCCCGAGGCGACGCAGGCGCGCCGCGTCGAGCGCGAGGCGCGGCTCGCCGAGCTTGGTCGCTGCCGCCTCGAGCACCGTCGCGCGCTCGTCGAGGAGCTTGGCCGCGCCGGCGCGGTCGCCGAGGTCGACGCGCTGGGCCGCGGCGAGGATGGTCTCGCCCGCCTCGAACGCCTGCATCGCCGCGCGCACGCTCGGGCTCTCGGTCTTGGCGCTCTCCGCGGGGCCCTCGACGTAGTCGAGCTTCACCGGCAGCTCGACGGTCACGTTCTTCTTGGTGAGGCGGTCCTTGTAGCGGACCTCGACGCTCGCGATCGACCGCTTGCCGACGCCGGCCGGGATCGCGAGCCGCAGGAGCAGCGCGTGGCGATCGTCCCGCGCGAACGCGGGGACGAAGAAGCGCATGCCACCATCAGCGTCGAACTCGCGGTCTTTCTTGATGCCGTCCTTCTTCTGCACCTGGCCGTCCAGCGCCACCTCCTGCGCGCGCACGAGCGCCGCCGCCTCCTCGCCGAGCACGTGCGAGCCGAACGCCTTCACCGCGTCGACGTCGGGCCGCAGGCGCACGCGCACCTCGACCGCCTGCGCGACCGGCTGCAGGCGCGCGTCGAGCTCCTTGTTGAGGGCACCCGCGATCTGCGCGCTGTCGGCCACGTAGTAGTACGCGCCCGCGCCGTGGTCGGCGATGCCGCTCATCAGGCTCGCGTCGAAGTCCTCGCCGAGCCCGAACGTGCTGGTCTGCACCGCGTGGGCCTCGAAGGCCTTGGCCGCGCGCTTCTCGAGGCCGAGGCGGCTCGTGTCACCGGCGTTGGCGTGGCCGTCCGACAGCAGCATCACGATCTTCACGGCGTCGGGGGAGATGGTCGGCGTCGCGGCCTGCGCGTAGCCGAGGTCGAGGCCCGCGGAGATGTTCGTGCCACCGTCGGCCTTCACCTCGCCGATCTTGCCGAGCACCGCCGCCTTGCGCGGCCCGATGGCGCCGTCGACCACGAGCACCTGCGCGCTCGTCGAGAAGGTGACCATGGAGAAGTCGTCGGTGGGCTCGAGGCGATCCACGAGGGCGATGGCCGCCTTCTTCGCGTTCTCCATCGCCATCCCGCTCATGGACCCGCTCACGTCGAGCACGAGGTGCACCGAGAGCGGCGCGCGCCCCGCCGATTTGGCGCTCGAGCGCATGGCGACGCGCAGGCCCACGAAACCGCCGGACTTGGGGAGCGCCGTGCGCTCGAGATCGACCGCGAACGACAGCGCGTTGCCCGTCGGCGGGTCGATGGCCGGCGCGTAGGTCGCGCCGAAGTCGCCCACGAGGTCGCTCAAGTCCTTGGAGACGGTGCCCTTGGCGAGCGCGGCGTCGAAGGCGGTGAGCGCGGCGCCGCCGGGGCGGTAGGTCGTCGCGTAGCGCGCGTTGGGGTCGAGCTTGACCGGGAGGTTGGCCGCGAGCCCGCCGCCGAGGCCCAGGTTGCCGGTGTCCCCGAGGGGGTGGCCAGGGGGCGCCACGCTCGCCTGCGGGTCGGGCGACTTCGCCTTGCCGTCGACGCTGGCGACCTTCTTCGCGTAGTCCGGCGGAACGGCCAGCGCAGCCCCGGTGGGCGACACCGTGGGGACGACCTTGTCGTCCTGGTCCTTCTTCTGCGACTTCTCCGCGGCGGAGCCGGCGGCCACGGGCGCGGCTTCCTCGCGCGCGCCCCCGGCCATGCACCCCGGCGTGACCACCGAAACCGACACGATGGACACGACTCCCCACGCTGCGCCAAAGCGCATCGACGACGCGATCATGGAACCTCCTCGGGCGACTCCGCTCGGAGCGCGCTGGGCCTCTCCCTGCCTACGTACGGGCGAGACCGACGATCTGCCCCTATCGACACGGACCCCGGACGGTCCTTGGCGATGGACCCTCCAGCGCCTGGCAACCGTCCCCGATTCCCGCGTTTTCCACCACGCCGACCCGTCGCCCAGACCGGCTGGCCGGCACCTACTCCGGCAGGGCGGGCAGGTCGGCGCGCTTCACGCGCACGTCCGCGAGCGGGACGAAGGTCTCGAAGCCGCTGATGCGCACGAGGATGCGCTCGTCCTGCGCCTTGTCGGCGACCTCGCCGGGCTTCTGCGCGCCGCCGACGATCACGGTGACCTTCTGGCCCGGCATGAGGGCCCAGCCGCGGAGCTCCTTCTTCTTCACGTCGTACTTGGGGCCCGTGGTGCCGATGGGCCGCACCTTGATGAACGCGCCCTCGCCGACCACGAGCACCGGCCGCAGGGTGTCGCTCCCGGGGGAGACCGGCGCGAGCACGCGCTGATCGATCAGCACGTCGGGCAGCGAGAAGTTGGTGTCGAAGGGCCGCGCGTCGCCCTCGGGGACGAGCAGCTTGATCGAGCCGATGCGGGTCCAGAGATCGCCCTCGGCCGGGCCCGCGGCGAGCATCGCGGTGGTGCCGATCTTCCCCTTGCCGACCACGTGGAACGGGATGCCGTTGGCCATCACCACGCCGGTCTCGGTCTTGGGGGCCTCGGGCTTGCGCGGCTTGGCCTGGCCGAAGGTCCACCACTTGGACGGC
>JAEUKC010000253.1:0-44059 GCA_016794445.1 Myxococcales bacterium | reverse complement strand
CACTTGAAGACTTCCAGTCCCACCATGCGCGCGTACGACGTGAGCCGGTCCTCCTGGTTGTTGAGGAGCGCGCGGATGGGGCACACGTAGAGCGCCGAAACCGGCTTCAGTTCCTCGGTCAGGATGCGCGACAGCACCGGGAAGATCGCCGCCTCGGTCTTTCCTCCTGCGGTCGGTGCGAGCACCACCGCATTGCAGCCGTCGAGGATTGCGTCGATCGTCAGCTCCTGGACAGCACGAAGCGAGCGCCATCCCAGGTCGTGAATGATCGCGTGCTGCAGGTGCGGATGAAGGCGCTCGAGTCCGGCCATAGTTATCCGTCCAGCCGCTTCGGCGTCGGCTCCGAGGCGTCGTCAGCGTCGCTCTCCGCCGCTGCTTCCTCTTCAGCGGGCTCCTCGACGGGCCGACCGTGCTTGGCGGCCAGCTCCTCGGGCGTGAGCTTGCCGTCGTCGAGCTCGAGCTCGTAGTGCTCGCGCGGATCATACGCCTCGTGGATGTCCACGCGGTCGAGTACGTCGATCAACTCACGCAGGAACAGGCGGGGTGCGAGGGCGACCTTGCCCCCGAAGCCTGCCGTGACCTGGCCGACGAGCCCGCGCAGGAACACGTCGTCGACACGCGTGGCAACGCGCTCGGGGTTCTTCGCCGGGTACAGACCGCGGATGCGCGTGCCCACCGCGAGCAGCCGGTCGTCGGTGAAGGGCGTGAGCCGCACCTGCGGGGCCTTGAGGTTGTCGAAGCGCGTGTCGTCGCTGAAGCTCACCTGCACGCGTTGGTAGAGTGGCGCGAGCGCCTTGAGTCCCTTGTAGCCCTCGAAGAAGTCGCGGGTGCCAGTGATGACGAGGTAGAGCCCGGGCAGCTCCTCCTTCGCCAACATGTCCATCAGTTGGCGGAGTGCGTTCAGCGACTTCTCGCGCGTCTGCGCGTTCATGCGCTGCACCGTCTCGACCTCGTCGAGCACGACGATGAGCCCCGCGTAGCCCGACTGCCGGAGGAGTTGCAGCAGGCCTGCGAGGAACGTGAGCGACGCCTGGCCGTCGACCTTGCCCTTCGTGCCAGCTGCCTTGAGCACGCTCCGGTCTGTGTGGGGCTGGCCCGCGAGCCACGCCAAGAGGCCCTGCGCGGTGGCGAAGTCGCCCTCGTGCGTGGCCCGGTGGTAGGCACGGAGCACCTGCGCGAAGGCTGGGTTGCGCTTCGACAGGTCCGCGAGCTTGTCCTCGAGTCGCTGCTCCGTCGCGTCGGCGAAGCCCGGGTCGTCCTCGTTGATGCCACGCAGCCGCGTGACCTCGTCGCCCACTTGGTAGAGCCATCCTTCGACGATGGCCTGGAACGCGTTGGGACCATCGGCGGCCGTCTCGAGCCTCTCGATGAGGCGGCGGTAGACCGTTTCGAGATGGTGCAGCGGCGTGTCGTTGATCGAGATCTGCACCTCGCTCGACGCGAACATTCGCCCGCGCGCCTTCGCGCACAGGTAACGCGCGGCGAAGGTCTTGCCGGTTCCGTACTCGCCGCGGATCCACTTGGAGAGGCCCTTGCCCTGCGCGACGAAGTCGAGCTCCTCGTTCACCGTCCCCACGAGCCCATCGAGCCCCGTAGCAAAGTGCTCGAGTCCGGCGTTCGGCACGAGGCCCGAACGGAGCGCGTTGACGATGGCGTGCGACTCTGTGACGACGGCCATCAGCGCGCTCCGTCCTTGCCTGGCTTCTTTGCTTGATAGCGGTACATGGTCTCCCCACTGGGCAGCCTCTCGTCGCTGAAGAGAACGTGGCCTGCGGCGTGGAGCGTCCGGCGTAGCGCGACCATGAGGCCATTCAGTCGACCGGCGTTCTTCTTCAGGCTCTCGGCGAGCTCGCTCGCGCGCGCCGAGCCGGTGTCTCGCAGGAGCACGAGAATCGCCTTCTCGTCGATGCTGAGCTTGGCGAGGAGCGCGGCGGGCAGCGGCAGCGAGTCGGCCTTGTCGGCCGGGTTGAAGAGCGAGAGCTGCGCCTTGGGTTTGGCGGGGACCTCGTCGGACGGCAGTGGTGTGACGATCGGCGGCGGAACCGGCGAGGCGACAGGCGCCACCTCAGCGAGCGCGCCACGCCCGTACCACCACGCGGGTTCGTCGGCGTAGAGCCCGTCGCGCTCGATCCACGCGAGCGGCACAACGACCTCTTCGAGCCCCGCACCTCCGTGGAAGCCGACCTGTGGGCCTCCGAGGTAGGCGCCCGAGCGCCACGCGAATGCGCGCCGCTCGGCCGGTCCACCGAGGCCAGCGACGTCGATCTCGATGAAGCCCTCGGGCACCGCGTCGTGCTTGCCGAGCGCAGTATACCTCGGCGTCTTGCCGTTGCCGGCGCGCAGCGAGTTGTCGATGTAGGGGCTGTGGCCGTGGTCGGCGGTGACGAGCACGCGGCGGCCCGCCTCGAGCGCAACACGCAGCGCCGGTTTGAAGGCCGTGATGTCTTCCGGCGAGATCTTCACGGCGGCGCCGGTGTTCGACGAGCCGATCTGGTCGTCGACCGCGTTGAAGACGACGCCCACGACCGACACGCTGTCATCCCCGAGCGCCGAGAGCAGCGCCTGCCCCCCGTCGGTCAGGTCGCCCTTGAGGAACAGCTTGCGCGTCCGTACCCCGAGCGCGGCGTTCTGGTTGAAGCGCGCCTTGTCGGTCTTCGCCTCGTCCTGGTCGCGGAACACCGTCTCGGCGACGAGGGGATCGTTCGGCAGCTCGCCGAGGAAAATGGCGCCGCGCGCGTGGCTCGTCACGGTGGGCAGCGGCGAGAGCGCCGGCATACCCGCCACGAGGCCGCTCTTGTCGGGCCTGATGCCGAGCGGAAAGCTCGAGTCCTGCGAGAGTGCGTAGAGTAGCTCGAGGAACACGGGGTAGCTGCATCCGTCGAGCACCACGAGGAAGAGGCGCGTGTCGGGCTCGCTCTGCCAGAGCGGAGCAACGGTGCGCTTCCAGAGTCGATGCAGCGGCGTGAGCCCCTCGCGGTGCAGGGCTGCCTCGTAGCCGCCCGCCAGCGTCTGGGCGAAGTGGCTGTTCTCGCGATTGCGCCGCTCTCGGCACACGTCGAGCAGCTTCTTCGCCTCGGCGTGGAAGTGGACGCTCGAAGCCAGCGCACGGCGCAGGTGCATGATCGCGAGGTCGACAAACGCACCGCCCCGCTGGTAGTCGCGCACCTGTTCGAGCAGGTCGGCCTTCGGGCTGAACGGCTGATCGAGGTAGCGCGAGATGCGCGCCATGGCTTCGAGCACGGCGAGGTCGCCGCGGTTCATGCGCGCGGCGCGGTGGCTCGAGAGCCACGCGATGTCGGCAGTGCCGATCGCCTTGCCGTTCGCGGCCTGCTGCGCGAGCGCGTGGCACCTGTCGGAGAAGGCGAGCGGCAGCACGCGGCTGGTCTGGAGCTGCGTCGGCGTCAGGCACTCGCGGCCCACGCGGTCGGCCCCGGCGAGCAGATCGCCCCCCGCATCTCCCAGCAAGCTCAGCGTCTCTTCCGCGAGGCGCGCGACGGTGCGCCGAAGAATGCGGCGGTCCATCTCGATGGGCGCCTCGGTCGCCGCCTTCCACAGCGGCCCCCACGCGGGCTTCGGCAGCTCGGGGGCCTCGACCGTGAGCACCGCGCCGTAGACGATCAGATCGCGTAGCCGCGTGTCGGGCTCTGCGAGCGCCCACGCGAGAAGCCTCCCCTCATCGCCGTGCATGGTCGGCATGGCGTCCCGCACCAGCTGGCTGATGTTGGGCGACCAGCGAGGCGGCTCCTGTACCCACGTGGCGAGGAGTTGCGCCGGGCTCTTGGTGCGCACCTGGGCGCCGACGCTCACGTCGACGAGCAACTCCGTGAGCAGCCGCCGATCGACGACCGTCGGCAGCGTGCGATGGCTCATTGCCAAGCCGAGGCGGTCCACGTTCTCAAGCGCGAGCTGCTGCACGTACGGCGCGTCGGCGCCGACGACGCGCACGCCGAGGACGACCTCCAGCACATCGTTCACGCTCAGCGCGTGGACGCGCTGGTTGCACGCGCGGCGAAGCAGATCCGGTGCGGCCTGGATGCGCGTCGCCACGTCCTCGGGCATCACCGCGATCAGCGGCGCGCCCTTGGCCTTCCACAGGAGATGCCGTAGACCCAGCTCGGAGCCAACGCGATGTACGCCGTAGGAGCCCTTCGGTGTGGGCATCTCGTCTGGCAAGCGCTCGAGTCCTTCGCCGTCGATCACCAGCACATAGCCCGTCTCGCTCGCACCGCCAGCTTGGTCGAGGAGACGACGCAGGAGGAGCTGCGATGAGCTCACGAGTCGGGATCCTCAGGAAACTCCGCCTCCGTGCGCACCAGCACGACGCTGATGGGCTTGGTGCCCTGCTCGGTGAGCGCCTGGCGGACCTCGGCCAGGAAGTCGGTGATGGCGTCCGCGTCGGCGGGGTTCACGCGCTTCTTCAGCAGCACGGTGCGCGGCGTGATTTCGGGGCCATGCACACCACCGTCAACGGGCGGCTCAGTTCCACCACCGCCCACCACAGGCTGCCGGGCATGCGAGGGCTGCGGTTGCTCGATGAGCCGCTGGATCAGCTCCTGCGCCTTCTTGTTCCAGGTCGAGATCCAGTCCTTCGTCAGAGGCTGCTCGGCCTGCGCGGCCGCTAGCCGTCCGCCGAGCGCGGCCAGGTGCCCGCGAACCTCGGTGCCAACGACGGGGTGGTCCAAGCCCGCCGTCAGGTTCGTGCGCGCGTGCTCATTGAGCTCGGCGAGCGCATCGCGGGTGGCTTCCGCCTGTTGCACGATGGTGCGCAGCGCGTCCGACGCCTCGTCGGGCCAGGCCGCGAGCAGCTCGCTCAGTACCTTGTGGGTGTCCGTCGTGGTCTGCACGAGCGGACCGAGCCGGGTGTTCGCGGCCGAGAGCTCCGTGAGCCGGTCACTCCTGTCCACACCGAGCTTCACCAGGTGCGAGTGAATCCCTTGCAGCACGGTGCGCTTCTGCTGGGCCTTGGGGCGCAGCTCTGCAGTGAATCGGTCCTGCGCCTGCAGCGAGCGCGTCGCAGCGGGGCGCGGGATCCCGAAGAGCTGGTTTCCGAGATCACGGAGGCGGTGCCAGTCGGCGGCGCTGACCAGCTTGCCTCGCTGCAGACGGATGCGCGTCGTCTGCGACATGCCGATGCGCACGTCGATGGGCTCGCCGCTGAAGTCCTCGAGCGCTCGGTGGTCTCGCTGGCACAGGAAGCCGAGGAACAGGTCGACGAGCAGCGGCTGGAAGCCGTAGGTGTCGCGCAGGTGATCGGCGATCGGTGCCCAGGAGACCGACTCCTGATCGACCTTCTGGAGCACGTCCTTGATGTACCGGGAGTCGAGGCGCAGCGACGCCTTGGTCTGGCCCAGGTTCGTCAGCTCCAGCGGTTGCCCGAGCGTCTTGAGCACCTTGCCGACGTTCTCGTCGTAGGCGACCGAGGTGCCGTCTTCACCCGCCTTTACCATCCAGTCGAGGAGCATTTCGAGGTCCTGCTTCTTTGGCTCCGCCAGGAAGGTCGGGTGCTGCGGGTAGCGGCGGTCCATGAGCAACGCCGCGATGTGCTCGAGGTTCTCGGCGAGCGTCTCGCGAGGGCGGCTCGAGTCGACGTCGGAGATGAGCGCGAGGAACTCGCCGTGTCGGATGTAGACCTCCTTCAGGAGGTCATCGAGCTGGCCCTCGAGGGTCCGCTGACGGATGCCGGCCTGGTCGAGCACCTTGCTCTTGTCCTGCGCGCCGAGCGTCTCGAGCAGGTCCTCCTGTCCGGCGTCGGAGAGCAGGTACCTCACCGCCGCGAGCTCGGTCAGCACGCCGAGCTCCGTGGGGGTCATGTGGCGCGGCAACCAGCACACCGTGTAGACGAGACCCTGCTTCTTGCGGACATTCGTCGCCTTCAGACGGTCTTCGTCCACCGTGTGTCCCGGCTCGTCCCAGGGGTAGTCGACGAGGATCTTGAACGCCCCGTCGGGCGCGGCGAACTCTTCGTACGACATCTCGCGCACGTTGCCGAGTTTGAGTCGCCCCCGCCGCCTGGTGCGCCTCCACGAGAGATCCCAGTCCCCCTCGTTCTTGCCGCCATCCTCGAACGCTTTCACGCCGCCGACGCCGAGCGCGTTGCGGAGTGCGCCCCAGAAGACCTTGAAGCGCTGTGCCGGGTTGTCGACCTTCGAGCGTGCACGCCCCAGAATCTCGCCGAGGCTCACCCGCCCGAGCACGTACCGAACCAGAGCGGTCTTGCCGTTGCCCGCCACCTGGAGGTCGGGCACGCGCTGCGAGAGCGCGAGCAGGTCGGTCTCTGCGACACGCACCTGGCCACGGAAGGTCTCGCCCTCGACGTCGACGGCGTTGAGCTGCACGAGCCGCTCGACGGTGAGGCCGCCCTGCTTCAAGCGCGGCGAGACCTCTGCGAGGAGCACCGTCTTCACGAGCTGGTCGAGCGCCCGGCGTCGCTCGTCTGGGAAATCGCCGCCGCCTCCGTCGGCCGCCGCCTTGGCCAACTGGACCATCGCTGGCGCGAGGCGCGAGTAGTACTGGTGGTGGATGTCCTGCATCAGCTCCACCTTCTTGCTCGCCTCGACGCCCGACTCGGGAAAGATGGCACGAAAGGCCGAGCCCACCGGAAGGAACTCGCCGAGCGGCAGCCTTGGGTAGTGGACGACGAGCAGCTCGTAGAGCAGGCGCAGCGCCGAGCGCTCGCGCTGCATGAGCGACGTGACGTCGACCAGCATCTCGATGAGCGCCGGGTGGAACGGGTAGACGTCGCGCAGGTAGTCGATGTCGCCGCCGGCCAGGAGCGCCGGAAGCACCTTCTGGTGACGGTCGACCAGCGAGCTCACCGCCGCGCGAACGGCGTCGGCGTTCCTGGGTCGGAGCACACGGCCACGGACGATGTGGCGCAGCTCGACGTCCTGCAGCTTGGTGACCTCGAAGCGCTTCGCGTGGTGGTCGAGGTGCTCGTGGATCTTCGATTCGTCGACCAGGTCGGGAAAGAACTCCTGCAGGTTGCGCTGCCGCGCGACGAACACGAAGATGGGCGCCGTACGCTGCCCGGTGTTGTGGTCGACGATGACGTTCAGGTTGTTGATCTCGGCGACGAACTCCTGGCCGCTCTTCTCGGCGAGCCACAGAAGGAACTCGTCGATCATCAGCACGATGCCGCCGAAGCCCTGCACCTTGGCGTGCGCCGCCATGCGCTCGAGCCCCTCGCTCCAGCGCGGGTCGATGCCCGCATCGGCCGCGGCGCGGCCCTTGTACTCGAGCCACGTGCGCGCGAAGCGCTCCTTGGCTTGGATCGATCCTGCGGCGATGGCCTCGAAGTCCTCGCGGCCGCCGACGATGCTCTCGGCCTCGAGCCGCTTCCAGACGACGTCTCCGTACTCCTTCGCCTCGCGACGGACCTCCTCGAAGATCGCATCAACGTTGAGGAACTCGAAGGGCGCCTTACCGCGCCGCTTGAGCGCAGCGTTGAAGCCTTCGTAGACGGCACGATCGAGCCCGGTGCTCTTGCCGCGCACGGAGAGCATGTGGATGCGCACGACGAGGAGGCCCGCCTTCGTGAGCCACGCCTCGTGGTCGCTGGCCTCGCCGCCTTTGCTCGCCTTGGCGTCGCGATGTGAGTCCAGCAGGGGACGGAACTTCTTCCACGCGGGTGGCGCACCCTCGACGAGCAGGGAGAGCATCGTCATGAAGTGCGACTTGCCGCTGCCGAAGCTGCCGTGGATGAATCGGCCGTACTCCTCGCCGCGCTCGAACACCTGCTTCATGTCGTCGAGGATGCGGGGCAGCTCCTTCTCGACGGCCGGCGTTACGACGTAGTCCCGGGCGAGCTGCTCGACCTCCTCGGAGTTCGGGTCCAGCTCGCGCAGCTTGACCACGAAGCCCATCGCCCGGATGTCCTCGGCGCGCGGAAGCTCGAAGGCCTCGGTGATGGTGGTCACGCGTTCGCTCCGGTGACCCAGCCCTCGTCCGTGAGTCGCTTCGCGGCGAGGACGATCTGCTGGTCACTGAACATCTGTTTGCGCAGGTTCCAGGCGTGGATGGCGTCGACGATGCCCTGCTCGCGTGCGCCCTCTCGAGTCATCACCCAGTGAACCGT
Source organism: Myxococcales bacterium (assembly GCA_016794445.1). GTDB lineage: Bacteria > Myxococcota_A > Polyangia > Polyangiales > JADJMO01 > JADJMO01. Next base: position 35,985 of record JAEUKC010000253.1, on the reverse strand, counting down.
GGCGAGAAGCTCCATGCCGAAGGACGACTCGAAGCCTTCCACTAGCTTCGAGACCCGAGCGAAGCGCTCCAGTGTGGCGGGGTATCCCTTCAGGAAGGCCCGCGCGTCCGCTGCTGCGCCGGGCACGAGCTCGAGGGGCTTGTCCGGCGTGTCACCACCGTCGCCGTACCCCGAGAGCAGATGGCCCTCGATCGCCGTAAGGACGTGCCGAAGGTTCTCGGCGTACGGGCCGTAGGGCCCCTTGACGTACTTGAGGCGCAGCGGCTCGCCAGCCTCCTGGGCGAAGTACATCAGCTTGTGGACCTCGAGCAGCGAGATGGACGGGTCGAGCAAGCCGGCGAGGTACTTCTCGAAGAGGCTCACCAGCACCGCGCGCCCCGGCGTCATCTTGGGGACCTCCGCCGTCTTCGCCACCCTGTCATCCGGCCCTGCGTCGTTGGGTTCGTACACCACAGTGCGCACATCGGACAGTGCCTGGAAGGCCCGCTCGATGCGTGGACGAACGTCGTCCCAGTCGAGACCACCAAGGCCACATCCGAGAGGTGGGATCGCGATTGACTTGATGCCTCGCTGTTTCACCTCGCCGACCAGCGCCGCGAGACCCGCCTCGATGTCGTCGATTCGGCTCGCGCCCCGCCAGTGACGCTTCGTCGGGAAGTTCACGATGAAGCGCGGGTTCGTGAGCTGGCCGGTCTCGAACATGAACATGCGGCCGGGGACGACCTCATTCCGCTTGCAGGCGGCCTCGTACGCCTTGAAGTTCGCTGGGAACTCGCGCTTGAACTGCGCAGCGATACCGCGGCCCATGAAGCCGACGCAGTTGACGGTGTTGACGATGGCCTCGGTGTCCGCGCGGAGAAGGTTGCCCTTGGTGAATTCCATCGTCGTGCCTCAGAAATACCAGGTCGGTTGAATGACGATCGGTGGCCTGTGGCCTGCGCTGGCGATTGCGGCCTGCGCCTGCCCGGCGATGGCCTGCGAGGCCACGCCGATGCGTTGCACGAGGCTCCAGGGGAAGTCGTCGTGCACGAGGAACTCGGCCTGCTTGCCCTCGCGAACTTGGCTTCCGCTGGGCGTTCGCGAGCCCGCCGAGAAGTTGTTCGACCCGACTGCATCCCAGTCGACGTCCCGCAGGTCGTTCAGGCTGCTGCGGAACTGCGCGTAGAGCGCGCCTGCATTCGAGAGGCTGAAGGCCCAGCGTCGCGGCAGCTGATTGGCCCAGGCGACGACAGAGCCGAGATCCGCCTCGAGATGGACGATGGGGACTTGGCCACCGCGGTAGGTTAGCTCTGGGTGGTTCGCGCAGTGGATGACGAACAACATGATAGAGCGTGGACAGAAGTAGAATGGCACGCAGTCGCCGACGTGCAGGCCAGCGTGGCAGCTCACCGGCAGAGAAAGCCGACGCTGCTTGATGGTGCCCATGCCGATCGTCGCCGCGGGACCGCCGCGCGCAAGGATGGCCGCGTCGCTGAGCAGTCCGCCCTGGCGGACAATCGCCGGGAGGTTGTCCACGTGGGTGATGTGGTAGATGCGCGGGGTCGGGGGAGGGGTGCTCATAGGTCCACCCGGAGCAGTCTCTCGGTCGCTGCTGAACCACCGAGCTGAAGCCGCAGCCAGACCCCACCCGACTCGATGAGCCTCTCCGGAGGCGTGGTCGTCGTCGTGACGATGTACTGAAACGCAGGCTCCCCCTCGAAACACTTCTCGACCTCCTGGGCGAGCAGGAAGAGCCGTTCGTACACGTCCGGCGCCATGTCTGCCTCGCGCGGGCCGTCGTGGACCAGGAAGCGGGGGAATGCGCCGTGTCCTTCGATGCTCGCGAGGGTGGCGGCCAAGTCGAACGCCAGCACCTTCACTGTCGCGATGAACGTGCTGTCGCGCTCGCCGTGCTCTTCGACGGTCAGCGACAACGAGCGGCCGGACGTGTCGATGCGGGCCGCGACCTGGTCGCCGATGAGTGCGCGCACGACGTAGTCGAACCGGGCCGAGAAGCGACCGATGGCCGTTCGCTGGGCCTCGCGGATCGTCTCCTGCCGCGTGTACGAGTCGTCGATGTCCTTGGTGAGTTGCTTGATGGAATCGGTCTTCGACGCAGCATTCTTGGCAGCGCCTTCCGCGGCATCGATCAGCTCCGCGATTCGATCGAGCCGCGATTCTTCGTCCTGCAGCCCCGACTTCGCCTCTGCGTGCGCGGTGTTCGCCGAGAGGAGCTCGCGACGTGCGGCCTTCGTTGCGCGCTCGGCCTCCGCGAGCTCGCCTTTGACGCGTCGCTTTTCCGTCTGAAGTGCAGCGACTACCTCGCGTTCTGCAGCCAGCTCTTCGGATGCAGCCTGGTCGCTCTTCTTGGCGGCCGCCTCGCTGCGCTTCGCGGCCAAGTCGACAGGCTGGTTCACGACGAGGGGGCAGTTGTGCTCGCGGGCCATTCGTAGCGGCACGTTGCAGAAGTCGCGCGGCGGCGGGAGCGTAGCGAGCAGCCCCGATTGCAGTGTGCCAGCCATCTCGCCAACAGCGCCCTGCACGGCCTCGAGTCGGTCTTGAATGCCGCTGAGCTTCTCCCCGAGCGCGCCTTCCCTCATGTTCGCGGCTTCGACGGCGGCTTGGAGCGCGTCGCGCTGGTCACCGGATTCCAGCGCCGCCTTCCGCCTGTTCACGGCCTCTCGGCGCACCCCGAGCTCGGCGCGCGCCGCCGATGCGAAGAGCGGCGTCGCCGTGAGCGGCAGGTCCTTCCCCAGGGCTTTGATGAGTCGTTCGCGATCGGTCTCGGCTTGGTGCCGCAGCAGCGGCGCCGTGCGCGTGGCTTCCTCCTTGTCGGCGACGAGCTTCGCGTTCCGCTGTAGCTCGTGGCGCTCGCCATCGGAGATGAGGCCGAGCACCGTCCGCACGAGGAACTGACGCTCTTCGACGTTGAGCGCAGGCGCCTCGGAACCGCTGCCGCTGTGGCGCCACTCGAGGAAGTCGGCGAAGCGGCAGTCCTGATCGCGCACGAGCCATGGGAGCACGTGCGGCCAGCCGACAGGCTTGTCCTTGTCCGTCGACGGGAACTTCTTCGACGTCAACAGGTCCGTCGTCCCCTTGGCGAGCGCGTCGATGAACTCCTGGTAGTCGCGGTGCTCGGCGTTCGTGTCGGTCACGTTGTCGATGGCCCGGTCACGAAGGCAGAAGGAGCTGCGGCCAATCCCGAGCGGTCGCGCGACCACCCAGGGCACGCCATCGATGATGACCTCGGCGGCCACCCAGGCGGTCGGCAACTTTGCGCGGATGCGGCGCTTCACGCCGTCGGGCGCAAAGCCGCCATCGCCGAGCACATGACGAAGGAGACGGCAGAAGGTGCTCTTGCCCGCGGTGTGACCGGCGACGCCATCTCGAAACAACGCGTTGTCGGCACCCGCCGATTGGTGCGCCGCCCAGACGATGTTCAGGCCGCGCCGCAGCTCGATGTCGCGGACGACGTACTCCTCGCCGGCTTTCAGCTCCCTGAGAATGCGGAGACGACGAACCCAGAACGCAGGCGCGTTTCGCTCGGCGCTCGGACGAAGCTGCTGCGGAGGGCTCATGCCCGGGAGCCGCATCTGGGCTGCGCTCATGCCGCCGCCCCCAAGAGCTTGCGGTCGGCGCCGGTGAGCGCCTTGTCGATCGCCCCGAGCTTCTCTTCGGGTTGCGCGCGCAGCACCTTCAGCGCCAGGTCTGCCTCGAAGAGGAACCAGTCGTCGATCCGCGCCTCGGACGGGGTCTGCGAGGTCGCGCTCACCGTTGCGTGTCCCTCGCGGTTCGTTCCCAGGGTGACGCCGCTGCGCGCGGCCAGCGCGCTCAGGGTCGACGCTAGCAGACCCGACTTTACCGAGCGCGAGCCCACGGTCGAAACCCAGTGCGCGACCTCGCGCTCGAGCGACGCGGGGGCCAGCTTCTTCAGCAGGGCCGGGCGCGCGCGCAGCGCGAAGGCGCGGGCGAGGTCCATGCGTGTGGCCGTGCCGCCTGAGGCATGGAGCAACGCCCAGATGAGGATCGCGGCGTGCTCCTCGTCGGAGAGGTCGGGGATGACCGACGGCAGGTGGTCGTGGGTCTCATCCTCCTCGACCTCCGTCGTCGAGGTCCTTCGCGCCCTACCAGCGCGTGCGCTGGGCGGCGGGAAGCGCTTCTGCCAGTCTTCGATGAGCGCAACGCTGGGGCCCTCGGGACCGACGAGCGCCTGCAGCTCGGCCTTCAGTCGGTTCGCCGCGGCGGTGTCCTCGCGAGCGACGTCGGGCAGGAGGCGCCATGCGCTGTCGAGCAGGCCGACGCGGTCGGCGAGCGGCACCGAAGCGTCCTCGAGCTCCTCGTCGATGGCGAGGATAGCCTTCACGCGCTGCTGCGCCGTCCAGCCAGCCCAGCCATAGAGGGTCTCGATGGCGGCGCGTCCGGGCACCTCGGTGAACGCGATGAAGCGCTCCTTCGGGACGTCGAGCTTGCCGCGCAGGCGCCAGTAGTCGGGCTTGAGGAAGTCACCGGAGCCGTAGGCGGGTGGCACCTCCGGCGTGACCTTCTCGCCCGCGTCCTCGCGGCGTTGGTCGGCCCAGGTGCGCTCCCAGACCTCGCGTTTCACGAGGCCCGCGGGCTTGTAGACGTGGAAGCGATGGCTGGGGACAGCATCGCCGTGGAGCGTGCTGGCGACGAGCTGGGAGAGGCTGAAGTCCTTGCGCCCCGTCAGCACCTCGGACACGGCGAGCACGCGTACGTCGTCTTGCAGGTCTGCGACGAGCTGGTCGACTGAGCACGCGTGCACCCGCGACCTAGCCGCCTGCTCGACTAGGTCCGCGAAGACCTCCTTGAGGCGGTTGGCGAGGCGGTCGGCGAAAGTCTCAACTCGGCCGGCCAAGTGCTTCGGCGTGAGAAGCCACCTTCGCTTGTAGTGCTCCACTTCAATCAGCGCGATGTCTGCGTTCGAACTGAGCACCTGGACACGAGCAGCCCACGCACACGCTGCCGCGGCCGAGAGTCCCTTAGGCAGTTCGGCTGACAGGGCTTGGCCGTCCACCCCGATTGCTCGCCCCGACCGAGCCTGAAGGATTTCGAACGGGCGACCTCCGATGCCGACAGCTTCATTCTCGACGTTGGGAATTGTTGCGGACTCAGACTCCGACGGCGCGATGAGGCTGAAGGCCCTGTAAACAAGCCAGTCGATCTCTTCTTGGATTGCGACCTGTCGCTCCAAGACGCGCTCTTCATTGCTCTCCGCATCGGCAAGGCGAGAACGAAGACTCTCGGCCGAGCGGATCGCGAAGCGAGTGATGTCCGCCGGGAGAACTCCATCGAGTTGGCTAGCGCGTTCGGTCGCCAGGGCATCAAGCGCATGGGCGAGCACAACCAACCGCGACCGCAGTTGCCCCTCGATACGCGGTACAGGAAACCGCTCCAGTCCGGTCGCCGGGAACTCATAGGCGATCTTGGCCGGGTCCGACTGCATCTTGCCAGAGTCAGTTCCACCGCCCTTGTTGTGGAACACCTGCTTCATCCAGAAGCACGCCGTGGAGGAGTTCAGCAAGCCAAGCAGCGCTAGGTGGTCATCCTCCGAAGCACCCACAGGCAGTTTGAGAACGGGAGAGCCGTCACTAAATAGACTGTCGCCGCGATCGAGGACGAAGTGGTTGTGCGTCGCAACCTTTGCGAACGCGATCGAGAGCTTTGTGGCAAATCGATCCCTGTAGAGTTCTCGAGTGCCCCACCACTTGATTCCACGTTGTTCGACAGGTGTGCCGAAGACCCGACGGGTTCGCAGCAGGGAACGATAAGGCCAAAGAAAATGGATGACGTCAGGAACCTCCCTCTCCGGCAGAACACTTGCGTCGTCGGTGTTCGGCCACAACGCGTGCTCGACCGCCTGACTCGCCCAATCGCGTAGGGTGTCACCCCCGACCATTGGGCGAGAGTGGACCACGCGGTGCCGCGCCAAGACGACCGGACGTTGAAGCAGAAGCTCGTCATTTCCTGTGATGACGGCCGACCCGATGCTGGCCGTGACTTCCCCAAGCCGTTGCGAAGCTTGCGCTTCGAGCTTCGAGCGGAGCTCCGCAGCACCACCACCGCCCAGACTCCAGGGATGGATGTTCAGCGTTGCGCGCGGCACGTCCGCGACAGTCACGTATTCGCTATCGAAGCCAACCCTCGCCCACCCCTCAGCAACGCCCAGCCAGACCTTGCCCCGCGCTGGATCCTCAGGCGTTCCGCTTTCCCCCCGCTTGCCCATCACGGCACGCACGGTCAGGCTCTCAGCCTGTCGGCGTCGGCCGAAGAGCAGCACCGTTGGCGTTCCGTGGAACGGGATGTACGCCTGCGACACGTCGACTACCAGACTGAGCTCGAAGCACGCAAGCACCTTCTCGATTAGAGGCTTGCCGAACTCGCGCTTCATGAAGTTGTTGCTGGTAATCAGTCCGACAAAGCCTGCGTGCTCGGCCAGTTGGAAGCAGCGCTCTATGAACGGAGAACTGAGTGAGTACTCGCGGTAGGCTGAGACATAACGCTGGCTCTTCCCGACCTTCTCGCGGTGGTACTCCTTCCGGGCGGCGTCCTTTTCGGTTATGTACGGCGGGTTTGCCACCACCGCGTGGAAGTTCTTCTCGAAGACCTTCTTGAGCGCTGCGCGTACATCCGATCGCGTGAGGGTCGCGCGTGGCTTCTCCTCGACCTTCGTGAACAGATCGAACTGCGTCGACCGCCTCTGTTCCTCCCTCTCGACCTGCTCCAGCCCATCGGCCCAGTACACGTGTGGGTGGAAGCGCGCGGCCTCGGCCAGCTTCGTCACGCCCGCCAGCTCGGCGGCGGTCATGATGAGGCGCGTGCGAGCAAGCGCGCAGGCGTAGTCGTTGATGTCGACGCCGACGACGCGCTCAAGGGCGTGCGCAACGACCTTCGCGCGGTCCCACTCCCCATGCTTCGCGGCAGTCGTCGCGACGAGCCTCTTCAATCCGTCGATCAGGAAGTGGCCCGAGCCGCAAGCTGGATCGAGCAGCCGCACCTCGTCGGCGCCAAAGCAGTCGATGGCCGGCGTCAGCGTCCGGTCGAGGATGAAAGCGCGCACGAAATCAGGCGTCTGGCAGAGCGCGAAGCGGTCCTTCACGACCGGATCGAGCTCCTGGTAAAGGTCGCCCATCAGCTCGCCCTCGAACTTCTCCTCAGCGAAGCTCCACACCGCGCCGGTGTCGGCGTCGCGGTGGCGCCAGAACCCGATCAGCGCGCGCGACAGCTCGTCCGACGGCTCCGCCACCTCGGCCGGCTGTGGGCTGAACAGCTCCGGTACACCACCGTTCGCGCTGGCCAGGTCCTTGTAGATCCAGCGCAGGAACGCGGTCTCGCCGAGGTTTGGCGCGAGCTTCTCGAAGAGCTGCTGCGCCTCGGGATCGAGCAGGCGCCCCGGCTGGAGCAGTCCTCGATCCTCGAGCACGCGCACGTAGACGCTCTTCAGCACCCAAAGCACTGCTGCGCGGCGAGAGAGCAGGTCGGTCCAGACCTCGAAGTCCTCGGCGACCCGCTCGTCCTTGTGGAGCTGCTCCGCAGCCATACGCGCGGCACTGCCAGACGCGCGCATCTTGGCGCGCAGATCGGCGGCGATCTTCGCTACGTGGTCGCGGAGCGCAGTGGTCAGGCGGGCTCGGTCGTTGGCTTTCATCTTGAGGCTCAGCCCGTCGTCGAGGTTACCGTCGCCACCGGCAACGGGTTCAAGAGGGGCAGCGTCGCGCCCTCGAGGTGCCACATCGCAGGCCCCTCGTTGAAGCGCGGCTGGCGGTTGTGGATGACACCGGGGACCACGAGGATCCAGAACCCCCGGCTCCCGGACAGCGTCTCGTCGTAGAGGCGGCGCGGGAGGTCGAGCGCTTCGCACAGCCCGAAGAGCGCGGTGTCGCCCAGCACGATGACGTTCCCGGGGCGCCCGTGCTCCTCGAGCAGGTTGAACAGCGTCGCCTCGGCAGCCTCGGTCAGCGCCTCGCGCTGAGCCACGAAGCGCTCGGCGCGCTCGAGCGACTTGATGTGGGTCGCGTGCTCGCCGAAGAACGCGTCGTCGAACGAGACCCACTTGCCTCCTAGCGCTGCGGCGACGGAGCGCCCGATCTCGCCGTGGGCCTCGGGCGGCGTCACGAGCATGCGGAAGCCACGCGAACCAGCGGCCTCCTTCAGCATGTCGCGCACGACCAGTTCGGGGCTGCGCTCGGAGCCAAGCGTGCTCGGCAGCTCGTCTCCGGCGAGCGGCGACGTGGCCAGGATCGATCCCGCACGGCCCGGCAACACCAGCGAGCCCTGCACGCGGCAGTCGAGGTCGCGCAGAATGGAGAGCAGATGGTCGGGATCAGGGTACGGCGTGTGTGGCCCGAAGACGCGCCGCACGCGCAACGCGAGATCGTCGAGCGCGATAGGTTCGCGCGCCTGATCGATGACGAATCCGATGCTGTGCTTCGGATCGAGCGGACCGATGAAGAGGTGGCCCGTTTCGGCCAGCTCGACGTCCTCGCAGATGCGGACGCCGAGGGCGAGCGGATCTCTGTCGAAGTGCGGGAGCAGGCCCGCGAGTGTGCGGCGGGCCGTGTCGGGCTCGACTGGCGGCCACTGACCGGCGAGGCGCACCACTTCGGCAGCGAAGGCCCCGACGGTCTCGCGGTCGAAGATGGGGCGCGCGAGCAGCGGCTGCTCGACGCCGTCGACCTCGAACATGTGCGCGCGGCCGGGCGTCACCCGCACGAGCACACGCACGATGCCAACGCCTGTGACGACGCCTGCGGGCCACTCGCTCTCGAAGCGTTCGCCGATCTCGTCGAGCCGAACGACGCCCCCGAAGCCGTCGACCACCGCGTCGAAGGCGCTGGTCAGATCGGCGAGCGCCGACAGGTCCAGGCGCTCGAGCCCCTTCGAGACGTCGTGGCTGATCTTGGGCTGGTTGGTGCCGAGGTCGTCTGCGATCTGCTCCTGCGTCTCGGGCTCGCTGCCAGAAGAGAGGGTCAGGCCGATGACGCGCTCGACAGCGATGCGCTGCTCGGGCGTGAGCGGCCGCGTCGCCAGCTCCCAGATGCGGTCGAGCGTGTGCGCGCCGTCGTCACGCTGCCCCTTGCCCTCGGTGGACGCGCGGAACTGATAGAGCGCCTCGACCACTTCGGCGAGCTTCTTGCGACCGATGCCCGGCAGCCCGAGGAGCGCGCTGCGCGTGGCCGATGCGACCGCTCCGACCGTGGGCAACCCGCCCGTCGCGAGGGCCGAGCGCATCGACTCTCCGAGGGCGAGCTTCTGCACGGGCTCGGGTGAGTCGCAGAGGTCCGGCAGGAGCGGCGGCTCCAGCGTTCCCGCCGCCTGCGTGCCCTCGAGCCCGCGACCGAGGAGCGTCTCCTGGAAGGCGACGATGTCGTTGGCTGTCTTGGTGCCGATGGCGTGGATGGCGCGCACCTGCGCTGCCGGCAGCGCGAGGAGCTGGCCGACCGTGTGAACCTGGCAGCGAGCGAGCGCGTTGATCGCCCGGGACGACAGTCCTGACGTGCGCAGCGGAGTCGTCACGTCGATCTGCCTTGGTGGCGGGACCGACGCCGCAACGGAGGCGTCTTCGCCTAGCGCGACGAGCAGCGCCTCGCGCATGGCGCGCGCCGAGGGAAACCGCTTCTCGGGCGTCGGGTCGAGCGCCTTTCGGAAGAATGCGGCGAGGCCGGAGGGCTGGATGTCGTCGTCACTGACGATCGGAGTCTGGCCCGGTTCGGGAACGCGGCCCTCGAAGGCGTGGCGGCCGGCGTAGAGCTCGAAGAGGCAGAGCGCGGCTGCGAAGCGGTCGGTCGCGTGCGTCCAGCGCGCGCTCGCGGGATCACGGTAGAGGGCCGTACCGCCGTAGGGCGCGTCCTCGGGCATGCCCGCGAGGCTGAAGTCGATGATGGTGAGCCGGCCGTCGGCGACGAGCAGGTTGTCGGGCTTGAGGTCCTTGTGCGTGACCGACTTCTGTTCGAGGTAGTCGAGGCCAGCGAGGAGATCTTCGGCGAGGCGGCGCTGCGTCGTGGGCGCAGGCGCGCCCCCTCCCGAGGCCGCCGTCTGGGCGAGCCATTGGCGCAGGTTCAGGCCACTCACGCGCTCCATCACGAGCGTGAGCCGCCCCTCGACCATCTTGGTCAGATCGATGACGCGGACCACGTTCGGATGGTCCAGGCTCGTGAGCACCTGGTACTCGCCGCGCAGCGCTTCTTCAGCGGCGTCATCGCTCTTGGCGATCTTGAGGGCGCGGGTGCGACCGCTGACCAGGTGGCGCGCGGCGTAGACGACGGCCATGCCGCCCTGCCCGAGCCGCGTGACGATCTCGTAGTCCGAGCCGACCCGCATGCCTGCCTGCAGATTGTCGGCGTCGAGCGGGGCGCGCGTGGCGTTTGGCAGGAGCGCCTGCTGCACGCGGGGCGACGGATCGCGCCCCACGCGCACGGCCTCGATGGCCACTGCCAGCGACGGATAGCGATCGGCCACGCGCAGCTCGACCATCCTGGCGACGGCCTCGTCGAGGCTGAGCGGCAGGCGCTGTGAGATGTCTCGCACCCGGCGCATCAGTCGCCGCGCGGCCATGAGCTGGCGCGTGTTCTCGAAGAGTGGCTTGCCCGTAAGAACGAGGGCGAGCATCGCGCCGAGGCTGAACTGATCGGACGCGGGTTCAGCGCTACTGAAGGCGGTCACCACCTCGGGCGCCGCGCAGACGAGGCGATCGTCGTGGATGGTCGAGAGCGCGATGGTCGCGTCGCTCGTCATCTGTTTCGCGAGATCGAAGCCGGTGACGCGCACCTCGGTCGGCTCCTGCTTGTCCTCGACGAGCACGACCTCGGGGCGCAAGAGTCGATGCACGACCCCCTGGCGATGGACTTCGTCGATGGTCTGTGCGATCCGCATCCAGAGGTCGGTGCGACTGCGGAGGTCGGCCTTCTCCTTGCCGCGCCCGTCTACGCCGTAGCGCTCGACCCAGGTGGTGAGCGTGATGCCCTTGAAGTGCTCGAGCGGCAGCACGATGCCGCTCTCGTCGGAGAAGGGCTGCTCGGCGGTGAGCACGCCTTCGCTGCGGCCAAGGCGACCGAGCACCTGCGCCTCCCAGCGGGCGCGTTCGGCGATGCGGTCTCGCTGGGCCTGCGTGGAGAGCGGCGGGGTGCTGTAGATGCGCAGCACGCGCTCGGCGCCGGAGAGCGTGTTCTTGCCGAGGAGCTCGGTGAAGGTCTCGTGGTGGTCGAGGGTCTCGATGACCTCGTACTCGCGCACGCGGCGCACCGGCCGTGGACCGTTCTGCGCGCCCGTGAAGAGCTCGAGCAGCTCGCGCTCCGCGGCGGACGACGGCGTGGCCGCGCGCCCACCACTCACGCGCTTGAGGAGCGCTTCGTCCTGCAGCGCGGCGAGGATGGTCTTCCTCGTGTGGACGCGATCGTTGCTCGCGGGTCCGCGCACGCCGACGTCGGTAGTGGCCGAGAGGAACACGAGCCCCTCGGTCCAGAGCTGCCCCGCCTGGTAGTTGGTGTTCTTCAGGTGCGCCTTGAGCACCTGCGCAGTGATGCGGTTGAGCTTGAGCGGGCTCCGGATCTTCTCTGGCAACCACCAGTCGTTGTCGGTGCCCTCGATGCGCCCACGGTACGACTTGATCTCGACGACGAAGACGGCATGCGGCGCGACGACGACCGCATCCAGCTCGTAGAGGACGCCGCTGCGCTCGACGAGCCATGCGTTGCCGTACACCGTGAAGCTCTCGGGAAGGCCCTCGACGAGGAAGCGCAGCGCCTGCCGCTCGGCGTCGTGGGCGGGGTCACCGATGTGGATGAACTTGGCGCCCATCGCTCACACCAAGAGGACCTTCGCGCTCGGGAACCAGATCGCGAGCTGGTCCTCGACGCGAAACAGCCCGCCCTTGTCGGGGTGGAGTCCGACGACGAAGTCGAATCGATTGCGTCGCACTGGGTGGGTCGGGTCGCGGAGCTCGCCAGGGTCGACCCTGACCACCATCGAAGCGTCCGGTGCTCCGCGATCGAGCGCCACGATCCCCGCGAGGGTGAGCTCTTGCCAGCCGGCGCACGCCATCACCGCGTTCGCCTGACAGGTGAGATCCCGCTGGGTCGACACGAGGTGGTGGACCAGCTGGCCGCCAGTGCCTGGAAGCTCCAGCACCTTCTGGTGCGGCTTGACGACCTGGAGCTCGGAGCGTGCCAGTCGCGTCGGCAACTCGAGCGCACGCGCCACGTCGAGGACGAAGTCAGCGCTGGGCGCGTTGAGATCTAGGGTAGGAAGCTGTTCGAGCCAGCCCGCCACGAGGGGAGGGGGAAGCTCATCGAGGCGCAGGTTGGCGCTCAGCGCGCCCGCATCGAAGGGGATGCGATGAAGGACGGCCGCGTCCTCGAACAGCAGACCGAGAAGATCCGTCGCCGAGAGCCGCCCACGAAACCGAGTCCACGTGCTCAGCCCTGGCTCTGTCAGGCGGGCAGGCCGACCCGCCGCCTCCGCGCGTGCCAGCGCCACGACCAACGCAGCGGCCCAGGTCGCCACAGGGCGGACACTGTCGGACACGGGGGTGAGGTCGAGTAGAGGCATCAGTCTGCGCGCTCCCGCACGAGTGAGCCCACCAACGTGTGCGTCTGGGCCCGACTACCCTCCGAGTTGGTGCAACTCCGCGGCAGCATGGCCGGATACTACAGCCGCTACCCGTCGTGGGGCGGCAATCGAGCGGACGTTGACTGTCCGCCGGCCGAGGTCGCTCTCGCCGGGCGGTTCGCCGCTCGCGTCGGGTTCCGGGGCGGGTCAACCGTCGGCGCTGCGGGGGCGCGGTCCCGGTCTTGCCCGAGGACGAGGTCAGCGATACGAGACACCTCGGCACGATGGCCACTTCGACGCGCTCGCTCCGGTGGCATCCACACGACCTGTCTCGCTTCGAGTTCGCGGACGTCCGGCGCCTCACGTTGCCCCAAGGGTGTCGCTTCGACACGCTCGGGCTCGACGCCGACGGACGGTTCGCCGGTGTCTGTGTGCGCTGGCCCACCGATCGGGGCCCCGGCTTCCGTGCCGTCGTGGTGGAGAGCATTCATCGATGGTGGCGGTCGCTCGGCCGTTCGATCGCTGCTCCGCTGGCGCTGGTCGTGCCCCTCGGACCCCCTGAGCCGGCAGCCCCGAGCGGCGCCAAGCCGCGCCTTCGCGGCCTGCTGGAGCGTGCCATGAGGGAGCTGCGTGGCGAGTTCGATCGCGCCATCCAGCGCAAGCTGGCGCAGCTGATGGGTGACTCTCACGCTCAGCCGCGGCCACAGACCAGCGACGGGACGCGGTCGAGGCGTGCGAAGCTGTCCGCCGTGGCTCTTCGCCGGGCGGAGATCCGTCAGCGGGTCCTCGCCGTACTTGCCGACGGTCGCCCGCGTGCGCGGGGCGAGCTGCTGGCCGACGCGAGGATCTTCGAGGACGAGGCCCCGGCGGTCCTGCGCGAGCTTCGAGAGCTCCGCGCCGTAGGTCAGGTGACGATGCAAGGGCCGAGAGGGTCGGCACGGTATGTCCTGACGCGTCCGGTGGCGTCGCGCGGCTAGCCTTTCCAGACCCACGTCGTACGGACCGATCCGATGCGCCCTACGGTCTCGAGCCCTCCGCCCATCAACGGCACTGCCCGTAGGTCGTCCCCTCGACCCTGATGGTGGGCGTGAAGCCGACGCATGTCTTGGTGGTCAGCGTCTCGCACTCCTTCGAGGTCACGCACCAGCGTGCACAGAAACCGCCCCCGGACAGGTCGCAGAACATTCCCGCCCGACAATCCGAGGCGTTGGTGCACCCAGCGCCCGGGCCACCGCTCCCCGCCGTCTCGCAGCTCGTGGCTGCGTCCCCGCTCCTCCACCTGCACGCCTTCCCGCTCCCACAGGCCGTCTCGTCGGCGAGGTTGCACCGCGCCGAAGTCACCGCGTCGCCACCGTCGGCTGCGTCGACCGCCGCGTCCCCCGTACCCCCGGTATCGGCCCCCGCGTCCGTGGTGCGCAGCGCGGGGTCCGAGCAGGAGACCGCGCCGACCCATGCAAGTAGCAAGACTCCACCGACGTGACTTCGCTCCATGGTCCCTCCCGATCAGAAGACGATTCGAACCGCAGCCGTCCCTGGGCCGACGAGCAGGTGTGCTCCGGCCGTCTTCGGAGGGTCCCGCATCAGACCCCACACGCCGATCACGCCCGCTGTCAGCCCGACGCCACCAAGCAGCGCTGCCCCGACCCAGAAGGCGTTGCGGGTCGACTTCAGCTCGCTCGCGCTCTTCAAGGCGTCGCCATCGGGGCAGCCCCCAGGACATGCTTCGTCGATTGCGCTGTTCTTCTTCGCAGCCAGCACCACGAAGACCCCGCCAGCGACCACTCCGACGGCGCCGACGCCCAGGCTCAGCCACGGCCACACAGGGCGCTCGAGAGAGGCAGCGGTTGGCTGCTTCGGCTTCTCACCTTCGGTCACTCCGGGAGAGGGGACCTGATCCACCGTGACCGTGACCGCCTCGCTCCCGCCCTCCGCCACCTCGACGTTCTTCGTCTGCGCGACCCCACCCACCGTCACCACCACCACGTGCTTCCCGGGGTTCACCTTGCGCGGAATCCCGACCGCCTCGGCCGGCACCACCTCGCCGTCGATGGTCACCCGCGCCCCCTTGCCGGCGGACGGACCCTCCAGCGTCACCGTAAGCGAGCCGATCTTCGCCTTCACCTCCGCGGCAAGCGTCGCCGCGTCGGCGCGGGCTGCCTTGCCCTCGGCCGACTCCTTCGGGCCCTCCGGGAGCCGGGTCACCTCGAGCGCGAGCTCGCGCGCCTCGACGTACTGTCGGCACGCCGCATACGCACGAGCGAGGTCGAGCCCGATGATCGGTGTCGGCACCAGTGCCCACGCGGCCTTGAACTTGTCTCGAGCGAGCTCGTGCTTGTTCTGGGCGCGCAGCTGGCGCCCCTCGACCAGCAGCGACTTCGCGGTCGCGACGTCCGAGGGCGAGGGCTCGGCCTGCGCCACCGAGACCGCGAGCAGGAACGCGAGGACCAGTGCCTCAGTAGATCGCCGGATCATGGTCGTCCTTGAACTTGGGGGTCGACGTCGGCTTCGAGGACACGCTGCCCGAGGCCGTTGCCGTCGCCGTTGCGGAGGCCGGTGCCACCGCCGTGGCAGCGACCTTCTTCTCGGAGGCCTTGCCGGGCGGAAGCGCACTGCCCGCTGGCAGCGATGCGGTCTCGGTCGCGCTCGGGGGCTCGGACGTCGCGGCAGCGGATGCCTTCGGCGACGACGGAGCCTGCGTCGTGAGCTTGCTCGCCGGTGCTCCGTCGACCACCGCTGGGGTCGACGAGCTCGCGACTGCCCACGCGATGACCCCGGCCGCGCCGCCCGCAGCGGTCAGCCCGCCCACGATCGCCCATCGCCGCCAGCCAGCGCTCGCTCGCACCGGTGACGCCGTGACCCCCACGCTCGTCGTGGCGCCGAGCAGCTCGGTCCGCGCGAACGCGAGGTCGCTCGCGACGGGGCCGAGGTCGGCGGGTGCACCCGAGAGCGCGCTGGCCAGGGCATCCGCCAGCGCTCGCGCGCTCGCGAAGCGGCTCGCCGGATCCCGCGCGCAAGCCTGCGCGAACCACGCGTCGAACGTCCGCGGGAGCCGTGGCTGCAGCGTGGAAGGCACGGGCAGCGAGCCCTGGCAGATCAGGATGCTCAGCGCACCGATCGTCTCCGCGTGGAACGGCCGCACGCCGAGCAGGGCCTCGTAGGTGAGGACGCCGAGCGACCAGAGGTCGGTCCGGAAGTCGATCCGCTTGCCGAGCACCTGCTCGGGGCTCATGTAGAACGGCGACCCGAGCACCGCGCCCGTGGTGGTGGCGCCGCCCGGGACGAGCTCCGACTTTGCGATGCCGAAGTCGAGCACCTTCACGAAGACGTCGCCGCCGCCGAGGTCGGTCAGGAAGACGTTGTCGGGTTTGATGTCCCGGTGGACGACCCCGCTCTCGTGGGCGCGCGCGAGCGCCTTCCCACATTGCGAGACGATCTGGACCAGCTCGGCCGGCGGGACCACCCGCGTGCGCTCGAGGCGGGCACCGAGGCTCTCGCCCTCGAGCTTCTCCATCGCGATGTAGGGCTGACCGGCCGCGGTGACGCCGTGGTCGAAGATCTGCACGACGTGTGGGCTGCGGACCTGCGCTGCCGCGGCGGCCTCGCGGGAGAAGCGCGCGACCATGGCGGCATCCGCGGCGAGCTCGCGCGCGATCAGCTTCACCACCACCTCGGTGTGGAGCCCGGCGTGCCAGGCGATCCAGACGTGGCCCATCCCACCCGCGCCGAGGTGACGGCGCAGCTCGATGCTGGCCGTGATGCGATCCCCCGCGCGCGCCTCCACAGCGGGAGTGTAGACCTCAATAGTGAGGGCCCTCAAGTATGAGGGCTATGGTGCAGTTGGCGGCCGCGAAACGGTCGGGGCGTGACGCTCAAGGTCGACCGTCGGACGGCTCGGTACCTCGCCGCCCTCGGCGTGAGGCTGCGCGAGCTGCGCCTCCAGGCGGGGATGAGCCAGCAGGCGCTGGCCGACACGATCGGAATGAGCAAGAACAACCTCGCGCGCCTCGAACATGGCCGCGTCAACATCACCATCGCGACGTTGCTCCGTCTGGCGAAGGGGCTCGAGGTCGGCCCCCATAGGCTGCTCCCAGACGACGAGACCGACTCGGCGCGACGCTAGGAGACAGCGAGTCCCGACGTCGAGGCCGACCGATCGTGTGGGTTCGATCGACCGAGGATGGGACCAGGACGATCATGCAAGATGGCGCTCGGGGCGTGGCGCCGACTGCTGGCCCGGCAACTCCGTTCGTAGGGTCTCACCCTCGCGGACCCCTACCTCGACCCACATGCGCGGGAGAAGTGTTCCTTGCGAAAAAAAAGTTGCAACATCATCGCGCTGCGCGCCTCCATCCGGCCAACTGCGCTTTCGCGCCGAGCACGCTGATCCGCAGAAGAAGTACCGCACGTGCTCGGTCGGCGCACGCGCTCGAGAATTCCCGAACGGCTGGGGATCGAGGCAACGTGATCTGGCAGACGAGCAACGGGATGTGCGTTGCAGGCAACGTCATGCGCGTTGACAGTCTCACCTGCAGGTGTCGCGCGCTGAAGGCTTTCTCTCGATTCGCTCCGAATGATGCATTTGCCGAACGTCGCCTGCACACGGCACCGTGGTCGGCATGCTCCGTCGACCACCCCTTGCTCCACTGGGAAGGACTGCAGTCTGGCGAAGTCCGACGCGAGCGGCGTTGCCTGCGACGTGGGTGCGTCGTTCGCGGTGGTCGCCACCCTCGCCGCCAAGGAGGGCGACACTGGGGTTCGTGGGCTTGCGCTGGCGCAATGTTCGAGAAGGAGGAGGGTGACCGATGTCACCCTCCAACGCTCGCGCCGTGTTCGGTCGTTCGCACCGCACCCAAATCTCGCACGCTCGACACAGGACTTCGTTGAGCGCGAGCACGCGATCCCCTACACGGTTCGACCATGGGGGAGTCGTGCGAGTGCAGGGCGTCGTGAACGCTTACCCGACGGCGGCCCACAGATCCGGGCCTTCCGGTGACGGCTCGAACGCGGGTCCTTCCGTTCGCACCGGGCTCGCGTTGCTGCTCGCCGTCCTCCTCAGCGTCGTGCTGACCGGGTGCCTGACCTCGGGGGACCCAGCACCTGCCGACGCCGACGTCGATGCTCCTGACGCGGCGGATGACAGCTCGGGCGAGACTGCGTTCGAAGTGGGCGGGGATGTGGCCGACAGCACGGTCGAGGGCGCCGCGGACGCGCTCGAGCCGGAGACGAGCGGGGATGCTGACGGCGACGCCGACGTCTCGACCATGGACGGTGCCGACTCCGCCTGCGCCGCGGACGCCGACGTGGAGGCGCCTGTCTCCACCACCTGCGGCGACGGGATCCGTGACCTCACGGGGCTCGAGGAGTGTGATCTCGCCTCGCCATCGCCACGCGGGGTGTGCCAGGCTTGCCGCGCGGTCGATCTGCTCGCACTGCCGGCGCCCGCGATGGTCGACGCGGGGCTGCCGCTCGGCAAGCGCTCGCTCGGGCTCGGTCGCCACACCGTCGCGACCAATCCAACCGGTGGACTCGCGATCGTCCTCGGCGAGGACAAGCCGTGGCGCTGGCTGCTCACGCGGTTCGACGGCAAGGGCGTGGCCTCGGACGTCACAACCTCGTTCGCCGCCGACGCGGCGCCGCTGCTGGCGGCCGATCCGGTCGTAGCGCTCGCCGATTCCGGCTGGGCCGTCGGGTGGGTTGATTCCGCCATCGACGGCGACGGACCAGGGATCGCGGCGAGGCTCGTCGGCCCGTCGGGGCTCGGCCCGATCGTCCGCGTGAACGTCACGACGGCCTACACGCAGACGGGCGTCGACGTGGTGCGCGCGGGAAGCTCGCTCGTGTTCGCGTGGACCGATCGGTCGAGCACGGCTCGGGGCAGCGACGTGAAGGCGCGCCTGTTCTCGGCGTCGACGCTGTCGCCGCTCGGCGGCGAGCTCGAGCTCGGGGCCACGCTCGACGACGAGGCCGACGTGGCGCTCGCGCCGTTCGGGACGAGCTGGATGGCGACGTGGCGCGCGGGGGCACCGAGCGGCGCGTCGGAGACGGTGGTCGCGAAGGTCGACGGCAAGACGTTCTACGCAGGGCCGCAGCTCGCAGGGCCCGAGGCCGCGAAGCCGGCGATCGCGGAGCTCGACGCCACGCACGCGGTGGTCGCGTACCTCGTGGGATCTGGCACGGGAACGTACGAGGCGCGGGTCGCGCTGCTCGACACCGGCTCGGCGGGCACGGTGACCGGCGTCACGGTGGTCACGAAGGCGCGCGAGGTGAACCTCGTGCGCGCAGGCGGCAAGGTGTGGCTCACGTGGCGCGCAGATGCGGCGGTGGGCGACGCCAACGGCGAGGAACTGTGGCTCAAGGAACTCGCGCTCGGGACGTCGGGGCTCGACGTCTCGAAGGCGGCGATCCCGCTGCCGCGGCTCGGCGAGCATCGAGTCGGCGACCAGCGCCAGGTGTCGCTGGCAGGGTGGGGACCGACTGGGCTCCTCGCCACCTGGGAAGACTTTGGTGGGGGGCTCGCCAAGACGGCGACGCATCCAGACGTGGTCGTGGAGTTTCTCGACGTGCCGATTCTTCGGCTCGGAGGCAGCGATGGCGGGACGTGATTGGACCAAGGACTTGCGAACGGCCTGTTGGATTCTGCCAATCCTTGCATGCACTGGAGGCTGCAAGGGAACGGGCCCGCGTCCACCGACGCCTGCCGACATTCCATCGGCGGTGAGCGTTGACGGCGCCGACGTCACGGTCGCGATACACACCTGGCGCCGTCAGGAGGTTGCCAGCGTCCGCACCTTCAAGATCGGCAAGCAGCCGGTCTCTGTGGCCCTGTACGCACGATGCGTGGACGCAGGGGCATGCGGGCAAGCCTCCGCAGTCGGCAGCGCGTGCGCGCCCGAAGCGAGTGGCGTCGGGGCCACGGCTGGTAAGGACGCCAACCTGCCGATGACCTGCCTCGAACCGAATCAGGCAGCAGCATTCTGCGCGTGGGTCGGCGGTCGCCTGCCAACGGCTGCCGAGTGGTTGCTGGCCGCCCGAGGACCCGCACCCGCGCTGTCGTCCACGGGCAGTCTCGTAACTGACCATCCCGACTTCTGCACATCGAACTGCAGCCTGGAGCGCTATCGCGTCGGACAGCACGCCGAGTCGCACTCTCCATCTGGGGTCGAGGACATCCTCCTGACGGGCGCCGAGATTCTTCGCACGACGCCGGACGATCGCGCACCAGGTTGCCGTCAACCGCAGGAGGCTGGCTGTGTGGCCTTCTCGAATGGCGGCGGAACGATCGATGGTCTGGCCTCCATCGCGGGTCCTGACAATGTCTTTGGAGCTCAGTCCTTTCGCTGCGTGTGGGAGGTGACGCCATGAGGAGCTTCTTCGCCACCTTGGCGCTGGCCACGACCTTCGTCGCCTGCGGACCGATCGAGACCGCGCCAATTGCGCGTCAGGTCGACGCACTCGGCCTACCGGACATCACCCCTCTACCGGTCAAGTCCGGCGAGACGAAGAGCGCTTGGCAGGGATCCATCGTCGACCTGTTGGCCGCCGATGCCTGGGCGGAGTGCTCGTGGAAGAGCGGAGGTGCTCCCATCCTCCAGGACGACGTCGACAAGCGATACGCCGACCCGTACCTGCAGAAGATATGGTCGTTGATGGCTTCGGCGAAGTGCACGCCCACCGCTGTCGCCGGACCGACCGCATGGTTCACACAGCGCACGAATCCGACCTGCAACGTCGACGGCTCGACCGGAGCACCTGCAGCTGCCCCGCTCAGCCGAGCGGCCATCAAAGAGGACGTCGGCGGCACCGGCGCGGTCAACGCTTACGCGAGCCTCAACGTCGAGTTCGCAGCGATCAACCTGTGCATCGCGCAGCGCATGCGCGAGTTCGTTCCGGGCGCGGTCGGCGGCGAAGCGCTGCTCTTGTCCGCGCCAGATCAGGTCGAGCTCCTACAGACGGTCCGCGAGCGCGCTCAGGTCGCGATGCTGCACTACGCAGCACTCGGTCTGGCCTTTGCGACTCCGCTGACAGCGCCGCCGTCGGGGTGGACTGGGCCGAAGCCCCAGAGCCACGTCTCGACCATCGTTGCGTGGGCACAGCAGCCTGCTCAGGCCGCGACTCTCCGCGACATGGGCAACGACTTCGCGACGGCAGTGAACGCCCACATCGCCGTGTCGCGTGAGCTCGTCGAACTCCTCTCGCGAAGCGCCAGTGCGAACAAGCCCCGCGGCGGGAGCCCGACCTCCCAGAGCGAGGAGGCGTGGGGTCCCGCATCGTTCCGTCACCGGCTCTTGGCCGCACTGTATGGAGGCGACCCGCTCGTCATGGAGCCAAGCGGCCCGTGGATCCACACCCTCGGGAAGACGGACCCGGGCTATGAGCCGTTCCTCGTGGCGCCGAACCACCGCGTCACCTGGCCCACACCGTTCGAGTTGCCCTGGCAAGATCAGGAGATCCTGTCCCCACAGACCTGGACCTTGGATGCTCTCGCTCGCCAGTACGACCAGATCTTCCTGTTCACGACGACGCCCATCACGACCACGCCGTCCAGCTTCTGCGTGCCTGTGGACGAGCCGGCCAGCGCCACTCGTCTCTACCGCGCGATCGAGGCGTCCATCCGGACGGCAGACTGCGATGTCCTGGGGGCAGGTGGGACTTGCTCCGTGGTGGCTCCAGAAGACGTGCCAGAGCCGGGCGGCGACTACACGGCCTACCAGCTGTGGAAGAAGCACCGGATCGCCCCGACGGACGCCGTTGCGCTGACCCACTACTGGGCGAAGAACGTCGGGCAGTACTGCTACAGCAGCCGCTTCGGCTACTGGTATGGCAACTACGATCGCCGAGCCACGGTCGATCTCGACGGCGCGCTCGACGCCCGGCTTGCCTCGGGTCGCGTGGCCTACCACGTCGACCCGAAGACCCGGCCAGTGATGAAGGGAACCGACCAGATCGCGCCGATGTTCGCGGCCCTCTGGCCTCTCTACATGCCGAAGAAGATCGACCCCTACGCAACCAATCGTACCCAACAGCTCAGTCGTCTCTGGGTGGAAGACGCCGACCTTCGCCGTGTTGGAATCGTTCAGGCCTTGAACGGCGTCCGGGCCGCGATTCTCGATTCGGGCGACGCGTATGCGGGGCTGCCCTCGGTGGCGCGGCCTGGAGTGGCGAACTACTTCGCCAACGCCGGACGAATCCTCGACGCAGTGGACGCGGCCGTCGGGAGCAAATCCGCGGTCTTGACGCCGTTCGTCCAGTCCGTGCCCACCGGCTCCGCACGAACCGTCGAGCAGCGGATCGATGGTGCTGAGCCGCGCTGGACGAAGGAGGTACTCGTTCCTGCCGACGACACGTGGTTCACCGGCCGCGTCAGGCTCGTCGCGCTTCCTATGCACCCCGGCGGTGCCAACATGGTGTTGTTCCCCAAGACCGTGCTGCTGGCGAACGGCACAGCACCCATGAATCTCGCGGCGCTGCTCAGCAGTCCCGACGTGCGCCGCAGCGTGTTCCTCACGGGCCCCACTCGCCCGGCCACCACGGGACTGAGGCGGAACCTCGCGACGTGGCGGTTCGAGGTCACTCTGCCCACGGACGTCGTCGAGTGGACCTTCGCGCTCGAGCGCGTGACCGAGACCACGGACTATCGCCTGCTGTTGGGTGGAGCTCGCGCCTACCCGAGCACAGGCGGTCAGACCCACTGGGGAGTGTTCCTGTCCAAGGACGGTGTCTTCAATCGCCTCGCTGAGCAGGTGATGGCGGTCCGGGAATCCAATCCAGCTGTGCCAGGCTATGACGCCTTCGGCTTCCGGACGGACTGGGTTCCGCCGATGGACGCGAGCCTCGTCGGCGGTCGAGCTGGTGACGACGCCATGGTGCTGTACCTCGATCACGCGAGGTCGGCCGCAACCGAGGCCACCAACGCGGTCCGAACGGCCTTCGACAACTTGCTCCAGGAGAAGGGAGACCTCGCCGCCAGACAGGCTGCGGCCGTGAAGAGCGCCGAGGTCGGGAAGATCGAGCAGCGAGCGCTCTGCGGCGACGCCGGGTCAGGCGGTAAGGTCTGCGATACCTCGACGAAGCTGACGACGATCGACACGCCGGTGGGCCCATTCAAGGCCTCGTGTGACAACCCCTTCACGCCCCCGAGCCCTGAGAAGCAGCTCGACTGCATGGCTGTGGCGCTGCTCTCGACGCTGAACATCGAGCCGGCTCTCGGCACGCCGGTCTATGCGACCCGCGACGACGCCTTGCAGCCGTCCTTCGCCACCTACAAGGGCGGTACGCTGCAATCGATCTACATCGAGCAGTGGGCCGCCCTTCGCGGGGCTGTACTGTCAGGCTCCGAGCTCGCAGCCTCCGTCAACGCAGCAAAGGCCCGCGCTGCCGCCGCCAAGGCCGCGCTGGTCGCCGCAAGCTCGCGGGTCACGCTCAACTGCAGTGTCGATGCCATGACCAACGCAGCCATCGCTGGCATGAGCGTGTCCGCGGGATTGAGCCCCAGCGCGAGCTTCAGCGCAGGGCCCCTGATTGCGCAGCGTCAGAAGTGCGACGAGCTCAAGATCGAGCTCGGGCCAGCGCGGGCCAACGCGCTCTCCACCTTCCTCGATGCGCTTGCCACAGTCGGGGCCCAGGCGACCCGACTCGCGGACAACACACGGCGACTCCAGGAGTCGAGCGCGCGAGGACTCAAGGTCGCAGCCGACGCCCAGCTGGCCACCGATCGCGCCACGTTGGAAGGACAACTGACGACGATCGGACTGAAGACCAGCTTCGGTCTCTATCGACAGGTCACCAACTTCGATGCCTGGCGTGCCCGAGCACTCCTCGAGAACGCGCGGCGCTTCGGACTCACGGCACGACGCGCGGTCGAGGGTCGCTACGTCGTCGAGTTGCGGTCGCTCTACGGCACCGAACCGTTCGTCAACGGACCGGCGAGCTGGGCCAATGAAGTCTACGACTACGATCTGAACATGCCTGCGGCGGTGGGCCTCTCGGTTGCGAAGGCGGACACCCCTGGCATCTACCCGAATCGGGTGCTCGACTACGTCGGCAACCTCGACCGGTTCGTGAAAGGCTACGCGGTCGCGCGACCCAGCGCTGTCGCGCAGAAGGACGCTGACATCGTATCGTTGCCAGGCGCGCTCGGCGCGAGTTCGCCAGTGGGCCTACCGGAGGGCACGATCGACGCTGGGGCAGCCAAGTGGCTGTTCCTGTGCCCGACAGGGTGGGTCGGCCTGGGCTCGGCGACATCGGCCGACACGCTGTGCGCGGGGGCCAAGCCTGCGCGTGCACGGCTTGTCTTCCGGCTCGACCCCTGGGGCCGAGTCGAGGGCAGCATTGCGAGCGAGCCGTTCAAGCGTCGCTACAACGCTCGCTTTCATCGGCTCGCGGTCAACCTCGTGGGAACGGGCGTCCTCGACTGTCGCCTCTCCTCGGATCCGCTGACTTGCTACTCACAACCGTTCGTTCGGTACGATCTCACCCAGGTCGGACCTGCTTGGGTCACCAACTACGAGCAGGAGTGGCGTGCGCTTGCCATCGGGGCAACCCGAGTGGAAGGGGCCAAGGGGCTCGCTGCTGAGCGCTTCCTAGACCCGTTGGCCGAGAGCTTCACGAAGCCCTACGTCGACGCCACCACGCGCTTCGAACTGACCGACCGACCTGTGGGCGGTGCCTACCAGATCGAACTACTTGTCGGTCCAGAGGTGCAGCTCAATCGCATCGAGCGAGTCCAGGTGCTCATGGAGACCACCTACTGGGCGAAAGCACTCTGATGCGCACCACGGCGTGGGTCGTCGTCGGTGTCCTGGGCTGCGGGCAGTCCGCTCAGCCTGAGGCGATCGACGCGGCCCAGGACTCGCTGCTCGAGGTTGCAACCGACGCTGACGCCGCGGTCGACGCGTCGAAGCCGACATTGCAGGTGCGCTGGGCTCTTCCGGTGTCGATGGATCGGCTGACCTCCATCGGTGCCGGGCAAGCCGGCGGCGTGCTACTGGTTGGCACCGGACCTGGCCTCGGGAAGGACCTTCTCGGTACCAAGATCGATGCCTCGCGCGACGACGCGTTCGTCGCACTCGTCGATGTGGACGGGCGTCTTGTGCGCACCCGCGCCCTGGGTGGAACCACCGTTGAGATCGGGGTCGGAGGAGCCGTCGACACGGACGGCAGCGTCTTCGTGAGCCTTCGCACACCACTGGCCGGGGAGACGCTGGGCCCAGGCTGCTTGCCCGTCCTCACCTCCAATCCAGACAGTCTGACCCTCGTCCATCTGGGCCCGGACCTGGCGTGCCTCTTGGTGGACAACTGGCTGGCGCTCGGAGGTGGCTTTGCTGAGCCGGGCTACAACGCGGCCGTGTTCGCGCCCAGTGCCGGAACCCTCTTCATGGGGTTTCGCGGCTCATCGATGACGATCAAAGGCAAGACGCAGGGGCCACTCTTGGCATCTGCGATCGATCGTTCCGGCGGTGCCCTCAAGTGGACATTGACACTGCCCCCCGACGATCCGGTGGCCTGCAAAGCATCAGGCGCCTGCGTGTTCGGTGCTCAGTCCATGGCGGCAGTCCCGGGTGGAGTCGTCGTCGGATCCGGCAGCGACAGCGTGACGGGGGCGAAGTATGCGCTCGCGCTCTCCAAGGTCGCCTCGGACGGCAAGCCGGTCTGGACCAAGCGCCTTCGGTGCGCGGTGGAGGGCGGCTGCGAGGTCGGAGGCAGTGAGCGCCCGACGATCGAGGTCGTGGGGGACTCCGCTGGGAACGCCTTCATCACGGCTCGCTTCACGGGTCGGCTCGCCGTCTTTGGAACCACGCTCGATGCTGGTGCGAACCAAGCCACGTTCGTGGCCAAGATCGACCCATCGGGTGAAGCTCTCTGGGTTCGACTCCTCCGGTCGACAGGCACCGTTGCCGCTTCACTCGGATCGAATGGAGTCTCTCTCGACGGGTCGGGCAATCTGGCGGTCGCCGTTCAGTTCGCGACAGCGTTGGATCTGGACGGTCGTACGGTGGCCACGGGCGCGACCGAGTCCACTGCCCTGGTGCTGTTCGACGCTGCGGGAACCGTGATGGACGCCCCCGTCATCGGCGGCCCAGACCTCACGCAAGGTATCGGAGTCGCGCCAGCACCCGATGGCTTCTACTTCGCGGTCGTCACTGCGAAGGGGGCGGCGTTGCGCGGAACGACGATCCCAAGCGGCTATGCGCTCGGTCGCCTGAGGTTGCAATGAGCAACGATTGGATCCGACGGCAGCGAGCGCCCATCGCCTTCGTGACCTGCGCAGCGTTCTGGCTGTCGCTGGCGTGGATCGTCCCGCGGCCCGCGCACGCACAGGAGGCGGAACCAGCCACCAACGAGCCGGTGCCGACTACCGAGGGAGCGGCGCCAACAGTGGCCGCTCCGACTCCTTCCGAGGCCAAGCTTTCCCCAACGGTGGCTACCGGCCCTGGGCCGACGGCACCGACAGGGGTGGATGCGAAGGCCGGGCTGCCCGATGTCGGGCAGAAGGCCGAGGCGCCGACGGCGACGGTCGGGCTCCCGACCGGCGCCAACAAGACGGGGGTCTCGTCGCAAGCGATCTCGGTGCCGCAGGGCAGCGGGAAGATCCAGGGCATGGGTGAGAGCTTCTCTGCCCAGCTATCGACCGGCATCGCGACCTTCTCCGTTCCCTTCGCGTTGCCGTCCGCGCGCGGTGGTGCGCAGCCTTCGCTGGGGCTCTCCTACTCGTCGGGCAACGGCCACGGCATCGCTGGTGTGGGCTGGGAGATCGGCGCTCCGTTCATCGCGCGGCAGACCGATCGCGGCGTCCCTCAGTACAAGGACGGCACCGCGTGGACGCCGCAGCAGGACCGGTTCGTCTTCAACGGCGGGCAGGAGCTGGTGCCGATCTGCCTCGTGGGCACCGACTGCACCGGCAAGCTCGTCACGGGTGAGGTGATCCCGGCGAGCTTCAACGGCTGGCAGTACTTCCGCGCGCGCGTGGAAGGCTCGTTCCTGCGGTTCTTCTGGTCGCCCGACCACAAGACGTGGCACGTGCAGAGCAAGTCGGGCGAGGCGATGGAGCTCGGCGTGCCGCAGGACGGTACGGGCTACGCCGGCACGCTCGAGGTCGACCCCGCCAACCCGAGCAAGATCTTCTCCTGGAAGCTCGCGCGCCAGTACGACGCCAACCGCGTCGATGGCAAGCCCGTCAACCTCGTCTACTACCGCTACCTGAGCATCGGTGGGGTCTCGTACCTCTCCGACGTCTACGACACGACGCCGGTCTCCGCACCGACGACGACCGCGCTGTCCACCTACGCGCACCACGCGCGACTGCGCTACGAGGCGCGGCCGGACACGTCGTTCACGTACAAGCGCGGCTGGCGCGTGAACAATGTGCTGCGCCTCGTCGGCGTCGACGTGACGAGCAAGACCTTCGCAGGCGAGGGCGCGCGTGAGCTCGTGCGTCGGTACAACCTCGGGTACGACCCGAGCTACCACGTCTCGCTCCTGACCTCGGTGCAGATGGAGGGTCGCTGCGCGACCAACCCGACCGAGGACGGGTCGGAGGCGCTGCCGAGCACGACGAGCTGCCCGACGCTGCCGGCAATGAGGCTGGACTACCAGCACGTGACCGACGCGGCAGGCGCGAAGCTTCCGAGCACGCTGGCCGGCTACGAGGGCTTCGATGGCACCGTCAAGTCGATGGGCACGTCGCCGAACTTCTCTCTCGACGACGAGCTCACTGACCTGTTCGACATCAACGTGGATGGCTTGCCGGACGTGCTCAGCACGGCGGGCGGCTACTTCGGCGGCAATCACGGGGTCTTCTTCAACCAAGGGGGGGACTTCGCAAAGAGCTGCCAGATGCCCGTGTTCGGAGCACTGGGCGAAGACGCCACAACGATCACGTTCAAGAACCTGAACCTCTCGGCGGGCGACCTCGACGGCGACGGCAAGATCAACCTCTTGCACATGCCGAAGGTCAAGACCTACTCGGTCTACTCTGCGGTGCCCGATGGTGGCGCCGACTGCAAGTTCCGCTGGCAGGGCAAGGCAGTCGCGACGGCCTCCACGCTGTCGCCCAAGATCGACTTCGGCAAGGACGCTCAGGACATTCGCCTGGTGGACGTCAACGGCGATGGCCTCGTCGACGCCGTCTATTCGGCCGGGACCGAGATCCAGACCTACTTCGCGCTCGGTCGCTTGCCGAAGGGCTGGGGCCAGTTCGGCAACGGCAAGTTCACCTCCGCCGCGACCGCCGATCTCTCCAACGACCCCGTGCGCAAGTGCGTGCCCTGGGCCGGGACGCCGGTGCGGTTTTCGGACGCGGAGATCAAGCTCGCCGACATGAACGGCGACGGCTTCGCCGACATCGTCAAGCTCCAGAAGGGCAAGATCGAGTACTGGCCGGGCCGAGGCGACGGCACGTGGGGCACGGGCGATCCGGGCACCTGCGCACCCGGGACGTTCTCGACGGGCGGGTCGATCGTGATGTCGACGAGCCCCTACTTCACCGAGCCCAGCGTCGCGGCGTTGCGGGTGGACGATGTGAATGGGGACGGCCTCGACGACCTCGTGCAGGTGCGGTTCACGGACGTGGATGTCTGGCTGAACGTGGATGGGTCGGGCTGGACCGACCGGTACACGATCAGCGGGACCCCGGCGGCACCTTCGTACGCGAGCCGCGTGCGGCTCGTGGACGTGAACGGGTCGGGCACGCGCGACGTCCTGTGGGGCGATGGCCTGAACTACCGGTACATCGACCTGCTAGGCGGCAAGCGGCCCTGGGTGCTCACGAAGGTCGAGAACGGGCTCGGGAAGACGACGGAGCTCGAGTACACGACGTCGACCCAGCTGATGCTCGCCGCCGAGAAGGCGGGTAAGCCCTGGGAGAAGAAGGCGCCGATGCCGCTCCACGTGGTGGTCAAGGAGACCATCCGGGACAACGTGTCGGTCGCGGGACGTCCATCAGGAGTCTATGTAACGGAGTACACGTACCGGAACCCTGTGTACGACGGGGTCCAGCGCGAGTTCCGTGGGTTCGAGGAGGCTGTCGTGCGGCGGGTCGGCGACGCCAACTCGCCGACGGCTTCGACGCGGTCACGGTTCTTGCTCGGGGAATGCGCCACAGGGACGGTGATCGCCGATCCGTTCGACGACCCTTGCAAGCCCGAGGGCGCGTGGCGTGACGATCCGCGCGAGGCGCTCAAGGGGCTACCGGTCCTAAGCGAGCAGTTCGACGAGGCCGGTGTCTACCTCTCGACGGTCCACCACACGTACACGCTCCGTACCCTCTACCGGGGCCTCGACGGGCGGGCGGTGAAGCACGCCTTCGAGACCGCCTCGGACACGTACCTCTACGACACCGGACCGTTCGTCGCCGCAAGCGCAACCGCGAAGCTCGCCATGATCGTCGAGGACACCGCGGAGTCCCACGATGTCGATCTCCGTGGTGCCGGTCGGGTGCATTTGAGGTCCAATGCGATCGCCGACCTCTTCGGCAACGCCACGGCAAGCACGGCTGGAGGCTGCATCGAAGGGTGCGGAACGGGGGACGAGGAGATCACCTCGTTCACGTGGCCAGGCCGGCCGGCGGGAGACCCGACTGGGTGGCTGTGGCGCACCGTCGATACCTACGTGGTCGGGAGCAAGACGACTGCACAGCGGCATCGTCAGACGATGACCTACGACGCGATCGGACGCCTCGTGTCCTCGCAGGCCGTCCTGTCGGGGAGCCTGGCGCTGGATCGGTTCCATGCGGTGGCCGGGAAATCCGTGGCGCCTGCGCCGGCGACGGCTTCGGTGGATGGGACGATCGACCTGGGGCACGAGTACTACGACGCGTTCGGCAACCTCGGCTTCTCGACCGGGCCGCAGGGCAGGTGCCGTGGCGTCGTCTACGACTCCGTCTTCGCCGACCTCGCGGCCAGCGAGACCACCTACGCAGGCCCTCGCACCGCGACGACCACGGCCTACGGCACCTTCTCTTGCGGCAGCCGCGAGCTTACGGCCAGCGCCGCATACGACCGCGGCCTCGAGCTCGTGACGGTTGTCACCGATCTGCACGGCGAGAAGTCGGTTGCCGGCTACGACGGGTTCGGCCGCCTCACCGCGCTCACCAAGCCGGACCCCGCATCAGGACTGCCATCCGCGCGGCCCAGCGTCCTGATCGACTACGAGCTCGGGAACCCCGTCTCGCGTCTGCACACGCGTGTTCACGACGGGGCAACGGCTGCAGACGACAGCTACCGCGAGGCCTGGGCGATCGTGGACGGGCTCGGTCGCACCATCGCGACGCTCGACGAGGCCGACCCGTTGGCAGGCGACCTCGGCGGCTGGGTCGTGAACGGCTTCACGGACTACGACGCGAAGGGCGCGGCGCAGAAGGCCTTCCTCGCCTCGTTCTGGAGCGGCGATCCGAAGTCGTTCTCGATCGCGACGGTCCCGTCGAGCAAGTACGGCCGCAAGCGCTACGACGCGTTCGGGCGCGCGCTCCAGACCTACGGGCTCGATGGCGCGACCACGCTCGCAAACGTCTACCACGCGCTCTCGACCGACGCGTGGGACGCGGCCGACCTCAGCCCCGGTCCGCACTACGGGACACCTGCGTCGCAGCGTACGGACGGCCATGGTCGCGTGATCGCGACGGTCGAGCGCATCCAGGACGGGAGCGGCGTCGAGGAGCGCGAAGTTCGCACCGAGTACCTCCCGAGCGGAGAGGTCGCCAGAATCACACGCGTCCGCGTGGGCAAGCCCGACGCGCCAGTCGTCCGCTGGATGCGATATGACTCGCTGGGACGAATGGTGCTCAACGTCGAGCCCAACGTCACCAAGAACTTCTCGGCCGATCCGACCACCGACGCCTCCACGATGAAGGCGTGGCGGTACGCCTACGACGACGCAGGAGAGCTCGTCGGCACCAGCGATGCACGCGGCTGCGGGAGCAACTACCACTACGACGCGGCTGGGCGCCTCGTCGCCGAGGACTACTCACCTTGCCTCGCGCACCATCCGGACTACTCGACGCCGGACTTCACGTTCGGGGCCGAGGCCGGGATCGAGGTGCTCAACCGCTACGACTCGCCGCCCGAAACCACGGACGTCACCGCCATCACCACGGCGGAGCCGAGCTGCGCGATCGCGACCGGGCTCTATCTCGGCCGGCTCGTGTCGGTCTCGGATCGTGGGCAGCGTACGATCACGACGTACGACGGGCGCGGTCGCGTGCCGTGCGTGGCGCGGCAGATGGCGAAGCCCGGCGTGCCGGGCGACGTCGTCGCCGCGAGGTACACGCCGACCTGGTACGTGCAGACGGCCAAGTTCGACGGCGCGGACCGCCCGGTGGAGGAGGGGACCGGGGTCTACAGCCTGCGCACGAAGGTGCCGCAGCTGCTCGGCGGAGATGGCAAGAGCAACATCACCACGAGCTACACGAAGCGTGGGAGCGTGCTCGCGGTTGGCTCGAGCTACGGAACGCTCGTCAGCGGCGTGACGCACGACGCGGATGGGCTCGCGCTCTCGATTGGTTACGGCGACGTCGCGAAGACGACGACCGAGTACACCTACGATGACAAGCGGCGGCTGCGGACCGTGCAGACGTTCCGTGGGCCACCACCGATCTGGTCGGGGTCTACGATCACCCCGACGCCTACGTATGGCAGCGGCCTTCCGACGACGTTCCAATTGTTGCTCGAGGATTCGGACTTCACGTACGACGCGGTCGACAACCCGGTCGAGATCCGCGACTGGCGCCTCGCGACGGAGTGGCCAGCGGGCGCGAAGCCAGTGACCCGGAAGATCGGGTACGACGACCTCTACCGGGTCAACCAGGTCGACTACTCGTACAGCGCGGGGGATGACGCGTGGGTCTCGCCGTTCGCGCACGAGAACGCCGCGGCGGTGAGCGGGGCGACGATCGACCCGCGGCTCGCGAAGCCCTCGCCGCAGGTGAGCTTCGACAAGCGCGTGCTGCGGCAGAGGTGGAACTACGACTGGCTCGGGAACACGGCGACCACCGACGACGACGCGAAGGGGTTCTACGACCGGTCGCTCGGGGGTATCGTGAACGGGACGGCCGGTGCGGGGCCGTACCAGCTGAAGTCGGCGGCCCAGCCCGTCGGCCCGCGCGCCGGATCTCTGACAGCCAAGTACGACGAGGCGGGATACCTCGTGAGCCTCGCGGTGAACCGCAGCGGGCCTTGCCTGCCCACGGCGGCGAGGTGCAGCCAGCGCATCGTCTACGAGTGGGACGAGGGAGGGCGGCTGCAGCGGGCAAGGCGGTGGGACCTGCCGAGTGCTGGGCTCGCGGGTGACGCAGAGCCGTCGGGAACCCCGGCGGCAGAGCTGCGATACCAATACGATGGCGGCGACCAGCGGACGCTGAAGACGGCCGTGGATGCAGCGGGCGCGGAGCGGCACATGCTCTATGTGATCGGCTCCGTTGAGCTGCGGCACGCGGAGTACACGGGTGGGGACTACGCGATCGGCCCATACACGGTGGTGCCGTACCTCTTCGCGCACGGGGCGCGGCTCGCGCGACTCGCGTGGGAGGATTCCGATGTCCCGAGCATCCCCACGCTGACCAACCCCCGGCTGCACGTGTTCTTCGAACTCGGAGATCACCTGGGCTCGAGCAGCACGGTGCTCGACAAGGACACGAGCGAGCTCGTCGAGAAGAGCACGTATCTACCGTATGGTGGCGCCGAGTCGGACTACCGGCCGGCGCGGTGGAAGGGGTTCCGGGAGGACCACCGGTTTACAGGAAAGGAAGGCGACAGTGAGGTCGGATTGACCTACTTTGGGTTCAGATACCTGAGCCCTTTGCTTGGAAGATGGGTCAGTGCCGATCCCGCCACGATTCACAGCCTTGGTCCTGATGCAAATAGCTTTGCCTATGTTGACGGTCATGCCCTCCATGCCACGGACGCGATGGGGCTCTGGACTGACTTGGGGGCGAAGGCGGACGCCAAGGAGTACGCGAAAGAGCATCCGCTTCCAAAGTCAGTTGCGCCCAAAGGGCCAGACAATTTTTGGCCGCAGGTCATTGAGTCCACAGTCTGTCCGTTCATGGGTTGTTCAGCGGCAAACGCTCCCGGGCCGAACGACAAGACATATGCCCGCAAGACCGAGGGCCAGAAGATAGTCGACACGACCGTCGCCGTGGTGACGGGCAAAATCATAGGATTCGTGCTTGGGCGACTCCTGACGCCGGTTAAGGTAGGAATCCAGGCGGAGGCCAAAGCTGCAGTCGGCGCGAAGGTGACTAGTTCGCCCGCTCCCGCGCCCAAGCCTCCAGCGCCCCCACCAATCGCGGCGCCAAAGCCCAGTCCTGCACCGGCCGCCAAGCCCGCTCCAAAGGTTGTCCCTCTACCAATTGGCAAGACGCACCCGCTTACTGTGAGGTCGGTTGAGCTTCGAAAGTTTCTCGCTGAACAGGCGGATCTGAAGGGCCAAGAGGCTGGGAAGCTGATGGTGTCGGTCGCCAAGGGCGAAGGCACAACGTTCAAAACCGTAACTGTTTCTAATGCAAAGGTTCATAAGATGATCGCCGACGGCAAGATCAAGCTGGCCGCCGATGAGCGGCTCGGTCCTGCGCCCGTGTTTGAGAATGGAAAGCTTCTGTATGATAGTCACGTCGAGATACGAGCGATCCTTCACCAGGAGGCAAATGGTGCAAAGATGGGCCAAGTCGGAACGAGTGGGTATCAGTGCAGCGGGTGCAATGACCTAATGAAACCAATTGCTGCTTCTTGGGAACATACCAATCC
This sequence comes from Myxococcales bacterium, assembly GCA_016794445.1. Lineage (GTDB taxonomy): Bacteria > Myxococcota_A > Polyangia > Polyangiales > JADJMO01 > JADJMO01. The sequence goes on along the minus strand of JAEUKC010000253.1, from coordinate 2,707 downwards.
TAATCCAAAGCTCTTGTCACCAACAAAAGAGTAGGTTCGTGTATGCAGCTTGTCCTCAGTCCGATAGCCGACCTAGGACGTCGCGTTTCGCGCGCCGGCCGCCTGAACTCTGTCGTCGACGGGTATCTCTGTGCGTGGCAGAATGGAGGAGTCTCGCTGCTCCAGCCAGAGATGCACAATGGGGGCGTGGTCGCCCTTGCCCAGGTGGAACTTGCTCCGACCGCACCGCTGTGTCTGACGCCAGATCTTGCGACTGCCTACGTTCCGTGCGACAACAGCCTCGAGGTCTACTCGACTCAAGGAGGCCTCAGACATATTCGGTCCATAGGTGGGAAGTACTCGTGTGCAGCGACTGCTGACTCGCTGTACTTGTTCGATGTATTGCGCGGCGAAGTCCTCTCCGCCCGACACTCTGACCCGAAGGATACGCGATGTCTTCTCAGTGTTTCGACAGCCTTCGATGAGGTAGAACTCGATGGCGTGGTTGCTGAGTGGCTCTGCTGGGGCAACCTCGCTCTGCTGAGTCTGTCGTCCCCTCATCTGACAGCTGTCATTGAGCTTCGGCCGGGTGAAGACGCGCGTGTCTCTCGCGACATGTTTGCCGTCGCAGCATTCGGCGATAGGCTTATTCTATCGCGAGGAGACGGAGCATACTGTGTGAGGACCACTGCAGGCGCTATTGCGGATCTGCCATGCTTGGTTGGTGAGGCTGCAGTGGAGGCGGCTGATGATTACCCGCACTTCTTGAACGAGGGGTGTGTGGTACATTTGAGATCAGGGCGGGTGGGTAGTATACTGTGCGGCGAGTCTCAATGGCGTGACTGCGAACTCTTGTGGCTGGGCGGGGCGCCTGATCTGATCTCGACTAACTGGATTGATCGCACGCGGATGTACACCAATATGATGGAGGGCGCCAAGATCTGGGAGGTGTCGCTTACCTGTTTGTAGCCTACAGATTGGCCGGATAGTCTGCGGGTGGGCGCAGGGCGCCGCAGTGGGCGCATGTGCGCGAGGTGGTCCTCGTTGACCGACCGATGCCGAACGGTCTCACTGACCGCTGCGCCCTCCGAGCACTGATCCTTGCCGATGCGGTGCGTCGCCGCGATGGAGTTGGCCGTCTGGAGGTAGGCAGGGATCCGGACAGCTTGAACAGAGTCGCCTACAGACCCCGCCAGATAGCGGTTTGACTCGCCCAGGTTGACGGTCGGCCACCAGCGCCAACTAGAGATCGGCAACGTGGAACACACAGAGCATGTGCACGATGAGCTCGCCCGCGACGGTGACACCGAGCGACTTGGCAAATATGCGTGAGTTCCACTGGGCAGCCTCGCCGGGCACGTGCTGTTGGGGGAAGAACACTTTTTTGTCGGGGCCAGAGGTCGCTGCGCCGTCCGCAGCTGCCCGTCACCGTCTGCGTAGCGGTCGGGAAAGCCGGCCTGCTTCACGCCGAAGATCGCTCTCCTCGACTGCTGGGCCCGGGCGAGGCAGGCCGGCACAGCTTGCGGCGACCCTGCCCACCTGAGCCGTTGCGCTGCCCACTCCCCCGTGACGGCTGGAACGCTTGGGTCACGCCAGAAACGATATTCACGGGAAAATCAGCCACTCCGTAACGGCTGGTCCCCTCCTTTGGGATCTTCAGACGGTTGAAGTCGGGGGTTCAAGTCCCTCTGCGCCCACCCCGCAAGCCTCGCGGAGTGGGTGTTGATGGCCGCCTAGATCCGCAGGGGTTTGACCGTCTTCGCGCCCACGTGGAGCCCGCGCCGAAAATGGCAGCGGCCCGGCGCACAGGATGATGCGCCAGGCCGTCGCGAGGTTGCGGGTTCAGCGGGTTCAGCGCCGTCGCGTCTTCGGGACGATCCTCGGTTGACTCGTCCCACGTGAACCTCCTGCGGCGCATCGTGCGCTCGCAGGCAACCTCAGTGGGGACGCCGCTCAAGGTGCTCGCCGAGGGCTTACCAAAGAACCGATCTGAACGCAGCCGGCTCGGGACGCGCGGCACTGGGACGACGACGGTTGGGTCGCTCAGCGGCTTCGCGCGTGGCACGGGCTGAGCCCGGCGGCTGTCGTGGTGGCACGCGAGTGTCGCGAGCGTCCGGGCCTCCAAGGCCTTTCGGACAATCTCCGAGAATCTCTGAAAATGACACTTTTGCCTTACTAGGGTGGCGTCCGCCATGGTGGTGGCTGTGATCGATCGGCACAACATCGAGCGCTCGTGTGCGACCGGAGTCTTGCGTCGTGCCCGTCCAAGTCGTCGGCCAGGCGATCGGTCCACGTCCACGTCACACGCGCGGCGAGACCTTCGCACATGACCCTGAAGGGCGAAACAGCATGGCCCCCGAACGCACGCTCCTCACCACTCGAGAGGCCACCGACTTCTGCGGCTTCCGTTCCTCCTCGGGCCTGCGCAAGGCCCACTTCGACGGCCGGGTCTTCCCGGTCGGGCGGCGGGGCGGCTGCGGCACCTGCATGTGGGACGTCGACGATCTGCGCCGATTCCTGCGCGGTGAGCCCCCTGTCCCCCGCGATGGTAGCGTTGTTCCAGAACGCTCGGGAACGCCCCCGCAAGGAGGCGTTCATGAGGAAGCAGGGCTGGAAGTTGTTCAAGAACGTGTGGATCTCGGAGAAGCCCGTGCTGCCCGGCATCTGGCAGCGGAAGGAGGGCGGGCACCTCGTGCGGGCCCGCGTGCTCGAGACGACGACGGGGATG
>JAEUKC010000228.1:0-2859 GCA_016794445.1 Myxococcales bacterium | reverse complement strand
CGCGTCTCGAGCGCGAACGCGTTCAGCGACAGCACCTTCTGCAGGTACCCGATGGTCAGCGCGCCGATCAGCGTGAGGCCCACGCCGCCCTTGCCCCCGCGCAGCGGCGTGCCGCCGATCACCACCATCGCGATCGCGTCGAGCTCGTAGCCGACGCCGGTCTCCGGGTCGCCCTGCGTCTCCTGCGCGGCCTGACAGATTCCCGCGATCGCCGCAAAGAATCCGGAGAGAGCGTACGCGAGCGTCACCACCCTGCGCGTCGGCACGCCGGAGAGGCGCGCCGCCTCGAGGCTCCCGCCCACCGCGTAGAGCTGCCGCCCGAGCCGCGTGCGCGCGAGGATCAGCCACGTGAGCGCGACGCACGCGAGGAACACCAGCGTGACGATCGACACGCTCCCGCCGAACACCCGCGTGTCGAGGAAGTCGAAGATCGGCGGCAGCGGGTTCGAGTGCCCGACGCCGTTCGCGTCGACCACGTAGCTCGTGACCTTCTTGCCCGCGGCGATGCGCTTGGCGAGGCCGCGCGCGAACACCATCGCGGCGAGGGTGACCACGAACGGCTGGATGCGCGCCACCGACACCAGCGCGCCGTTGGCCGCGCCGATCGTGGCGCCGAGGGCGAGCACCGCGGGCACCGCCACCAGCGCGGGCTGCCCGCGCACGAGCGAGAGGGTGGCGAACGCCACGGCCGCGAGCGCGAGCACGCTGCCGACCGAGAGGTCGACGCCCGCGGTGACGATCACGAGCGTCATGCCGCAGGCGAGGATCCCGTCGACCGACACCTCGCGGAGCACCTGCTGGTGCGTCGTCCACCGGAAGAACGCGCCGTTCTGGTGGAAGATGCACCCGAGCACGACGATCAGCGCGAGCGCGGCGAGGGCTCGCGCGATCGGCGAGGCGAAGAACGCGCGGAGGCGCGGGTTCACGCCGCCACCTCGCTCCCCATCGCCGCGGCGAGCACCGCGCGCCGGACGGTCGTCGGGTCCTCGCCGCGGACCTGCACGGTCGCCGCGACGCGCCCACGATGCAGCACCACCACGCGGTCCGCGAGGGCGAGCAGCTCCTCGGCCTCGGTGGTGATCGCGACCACGGCGGCGCCGGCCGCGCACAGCGCCCGCAAGCGCGCGTGGATCTCGTGCTTGCTGCCGATGTCGACCCCGCGGGTGGGCTCGTCGAGCAGGAGCACCCTCGGCTTCGTGAGGAGGCACCGCGACAGCAGCACCTTCTGCTGGTTGCCGCCGGAGAGCGCGCTCACCTCCACATCGGGGGAGGGGGCGCGCACGTCCGTCTCGGAGAGGCCTTCGAGCACCGTCTTGCGCAGCTGGCGCTCGTCGACGAGCCCGAGCGCGGTGAAGCGATCGAGGGCCGCGAGCGCCGCGTTCTCGACCACGCTCCGATCGGGGAGGATGCCCGCCTCGCGCCGGTCGTCGGACACGAGCGCGAGCCCGCGGGCCAGCGCGGCGCCCGGGCTCCGCGCCTCGAAGGCGACCCCGTCGAGCCACACCGCGCCGTGGACGCGCTGGTCCGAGAGGCTCCCGAACACCGCGTGCAGGAGAGTGCGCGCCCCCGAGCCCGCGAGCCCGGTGACGGCCACGATCTCGCCGGGCGCGACGCGGAACGAGACCCCGTCGAGCTCGCGGCGCCCACCCGCGCGGGCCTCCACGGTGAGGCCCTCCACGCGCAGGCGCTCTCCCTCGATGGCGTGGGTGGCCGCGTCGGTCTGCTCCTCGAGCGCGCGCCCGAGCATGGCGGCGACGAGGGCCGCGCGCGGCAGCTCGGTGGCGGGGGCGCTCGCCGCGACGACGCCGTCCCGGAGCGCGGTGATGCGGTCGGCGAGGCGGTACACCTCCTCCATCTTGTGCGACACGTAGAGCACCGCGACGCCGGCCGCGCGCAAGCGGGCGACCTGCGCGAACAGCGCCTCGGCCTCCTGCTCGCCGAGCGCCGACGACGGCTCGTCCATCACGACGACGCGCACCGGGTGATCGTGGTCGAGGAGCGCCTTGGCGATCTCGACGAGCTGCCGCTGCGCCAGGGTGAGCTCTTCGACGATGGCGTCGGGATCGATGGCGATTGCGAGCCGCGCGAGATGGGCGGCGGCGAGCGCCCGTTGCTCGCCGTGCCGCACCCCGAGCCAGCCGGTGCGCTCGCGCCCGAGGAACAGGTTGTCGGTCACGCTCATCGACCCGACCAGCGAGAGCTCCTGGAAGATGGTCGCCACCCCGGCGCGTCGCGCCTCGGAGGGTGAGTCGAAGCGTACCGTGTGGCCGTCGATCCGGAGGTCCCCGCCGTAGTCGTCGAGCGCGCCCGCGAGCGCCTTGATGAGCGTGGACTTGCCCGCGCCGTTCTCGCCCGCGAGCACGTGCACCTCGCCCGCGTGGAGGTCGAGGTCGACCCCGCGCAGGACGGTCGTCGCGCCGTAGGACTTCGCGAGGCCGCGGACGGTGAGCAAGGGCACGGGGCCGCGAGGGTAGCGCGTGATACCCTCTTCGGCACCGTGAAACCCGTCTATTTCGCCACCCCGGACGCCTTCCGCGCCTGGCGCGAGGCGCACCACGGCGAGGCCACGGAGCTCGTGGTCGGCTTCTACACGCGGGGCACCGGGCTCCCGAGCCTCACGTGGCCGGAGTCCGTCGACGAGGCGCTCTGCTTCGGGTGGATCGACGGCGTCCGCAAGAGCGTCGACGCCGAGCGCTACCAGATCCGCTTCACGCCGCGGAAGGCCGGGAGCATCTGGAGCCGGATCAACGCCGAGCCCGGGAAGCTGGTCTGGAGAAGGCGTGAAGACCCATGCTGACCCCGTTGGTGCCAGATGCTGCCATGGAATGCTCACCGTCACCCGAGCGTCCGAGTTCGAGC
>JAEUKC010000220.1:0-8865 GCA_016794445.1 Myxococcales bacterium | reverse complement strand
GTGAGCGTGTTCAGCACCCGCGAGGCCCCCGACCACATCGAGACCGACCCGCTCATCTTCGACCGGGTGATCGACAACCTGCTCACCAACGCCGCCAAATACACCGAGCGCGGGAGCATCGTCGTCGAAATCGGCGGCATCCCCGGCTTTCTCAGCCTGAAGGTCTCCGACACGGGCCGCGGCATGGCCCACGAGACCATCGAGCGCATCTTCCAACCCGGCGGCTCCGACAAGAGCACGCGTGCGCCCGAGAGCTACGGCGTCGGGCTCAGCGTCGTGGTGCGCCTCCTCGCCCAGGTGGGCGGCAAGCTCGACGTCATGAGCAAGCCCGGGTCGGGCACCACGTTCTGGGTGCACCTGCCAGTCGCCCTGCCCGATCCGGCCAAACAACCGCAACCGACGGTGATCTCCGACGCGCCGGCCCGCCTGGTCGAGCGTGTGGTGACCATCCGCAGAGTGGAGAGCGCATGATCCATCGACCCCGGACCTCGGACATCCCGCTGCGTCGATCGACGCTCCCACCTCGGCCGTCGAGCCTGCCGGCACCGCAACCAGCGCCGTCCGTCACGCGCGCCATCGACGTCTTCTTGCACTACCTCGAGGCCGAGGGTTGTCGGGTCGTCTTCGGGATCCCCGGCGGGCTCCTCCACCCGTTCTTCGAGGCCGTCGAGGCCCACGAGAACCTCACCCTCGTCGTGAGCAAGCACGAGGAGGGCGCCGCCTTCATGGCCGACGGCTACGCGCGCACGAGCGGCAAGCTCGCGGTGTGCGCGGGCACGGCGGGCCCGGGCGCGACCAACCTGCTCACCGGCGTGGCCTGTGCGTACGCCGACGGCGTGCCGATGCTGGTGGTCACCGGCCAGGCCGCGAGCGCGGGAATCGGCCGCGGCGCGGCCCAGGAGACGGGTCGCGAGGACATGGACATCGTCGCCATGTTCCGGCCGGCCACCAAGTACTCGGCGATGATCACGTCGCCCGACGGGATGGCCCAGCACCTGCGCCGCGCGCTGCGCATGGCTCTCACGGGGCGACCGGGGCCGGTGCACCTCAACGTGCCGGTGGATTTCTGGGAGCGCCCGCTCGAGGAAGAGTGGTTCGACCCGAAGACCTACCGACCCAACACCTCCACGTTCGACCGCAACGCGGTCCAGCGCGCCAACGAGCTCCTGATGGCCGCCAAGCGCCCGGTGCTCCTCGCGGGCTCCGGGGTCTCGATCGCGGGCGCCGAGCAGCACCTGCGGGCGCTCGCCGAGCTGCTCCCGGCGCGCGTCGCCACCACGCCGCGCGCCAAGGGCGTGTTCCCCGAGGACCACCCGCTCTCGCTCGGGGTGCTCGGGTTCGCCGGCCACCGCGACGCCCGCGAGACCATCCTCGGCGAGGGCATCGATCTGCTCGTGACCCTCGGGGCCTCCCTGAACGAGACCACCACCTTCAACTGGAACCCGCGCCTGCGGCAGGGCAAGACCCTCATCCAGCTCGACATCGACGCCGACCGGATCGGCCGCAACTACCCGGTGGACGTGGCGCTGGTCGGCGACGCGCAGAGCATCCTGGTCGAGCTCGTCTACCACGCGCACCGGTCGCTGCGAGAGGGCACGCCGCTCGCGTCGGAGTGGGGCAAGGCGCCGTCGCTCCCGCGCGGGCACATGCGCTACTCGGACCCGGACGCGCGGGTGAGCGACGCGGTCCCCCTGACGCCCCAGCGCTGGCGCTGCGACCTCTCGGCCGCCCTGCCCGAGGACGCCATCGTCTTCTCGGACATCGGCGGCCACATGCTGTTCAACATCCACCACCTCTGCATCAAGGAGCGGCAGCGGTTCGTGCTCAACCTCGGCTTCGGCTCGATGGGGCACGGCACGGTGGCGCCGATCGGCGCGGCCCTCGCGCACCCGAACCGACCGGTGTTCGCCATCGTCGGCGACGGCTGCTTCACCATGAACGGGATGGACCTGCTCACCGCCGCCGAGTGCGACGTGCCGGTCATCTGGATCGTCGAGAACAACAACATGCACGGGATCACCTGGCACGGCTCCAAGCTGGTCGGCCAGCGCAAGCCCCTCGACGCCGTGGTCTACCGCCGGCCGCTCGAGATCGCCGCCATCGCCCGCGCGATGGGGCTCCACGCCTCGGTCGTCGACGCGCCCGATCGCCTGCAGCAGGCCGTGCGTGACGCGCTCGCGCTCGGCGGTCCCGCGCTCATCGAGGTGCGCGTCGACGGCCGGATCGCGCCGCCCCTCGGCGACCGCGCCAAGACCATCGCCGGGTTCACGCAGAAGTAGCCCCCGCGGGTAGCTTCACTCGGTGAGCTTGTCCTGGACGGCGAAGCACTCCGGGCACATGCCGTGGCTGAACCGCGCGTCGCTGTGCTGGGTGACGTAGCTCTCGAGCTGCTGCCAGGCGTCGTTCTCGGTGCGGACCTTCTTGCAGTACATGCAGAGCGAGAGGATGCCCTCGAGGTGCTTGACCCGGCCCAGCGCCTGCTGGAGCTGGTGGTTCTGGTCGGTGAGTCGCGCGTTCTGCTCGGCGATCAGGTTGTGTTGCCGGCGCAGCTCGAGCTGGTTCTTGATGCGCAGCTTGGTGAGGCGGAGGTCGAGTGGCTTCGTGATGTAGTCGACGGCGCCGAGCTCGAGGCCCGCCCGCTCTCCCTCGGTGGAGTCCACCGCGGTCACGAACATCACGGGGGTGTCGGCGGTGGCAGGGTCGGCGCGCAACAGGCGGCACACCTGCAGTCCGTCGAGATCCGGCATCATGATGTCCAGGAGGACGAGGTCGGGGGAGAGCTCCCGGACGAGGCGCAGCGCCTCCTGACCGTCCTCTGCCGTGTGCACCTCGTACGAACCCGCGAGGGCGTGCACCATGAGCTGGAGGTTGACCGGGTCGTCGTCGACGATGAGGAGGATCATCGGGAGCCGTCGTTTCCGGCGCGCTTGGCGTCGCGGACCCGCTGCATGGCGTCGATGAGGTCTTTCACCCCGAGGGGCTTGCGAACGTAGTCGTCGAACCCGGCAGCGAGGATGCTCCGCTCCTCGTCCTCCGAGGCGTAGGCGGTGACCGCGATGACCGGCACCCGCCGGCTGCCCGCCTCCTGTGCGCGCAGGGCGGCGAGCGCGCGGTAGCCATCCATGACGGGCATCTGGATGTCCATGAGGATCACATCGAAGACCTGCTGCGAAGCGGCCGCCACGGCCTCTTCGCCGTTCTCCACCGCGGTGACGCGGTGGCCGATCTTGCCGAGGACGGTGGCGGCGAACCGGCGGTTGATGAGGTTGTCCTCGGCGAGCAGGACGTGCATCGAATCGGCGGTCCACGTGGGCGTGGTGCCCGGCAGCGGCGTCGCGACGCGATCGCTGACCGGGAACGGGAGCCGCACCCGGAACGTGCTCCCGACGCCCTCCACGCTGTCGACCACGATCGTTCCGCCCATCAACTGCGTGAGTCGCCGGCAGATCGCGAGGCCGAGGCCGGTGCCGCCGTAGCGGCGCGTGATCGAGCTGTCGGCCTGGACGAACGGGTCGAAGATCTTCTCGAGGATGTCGGCGGCGATGCCGATGCCCGTGTCGGTGACGGCGAACTCGAGCAGAGCTCGCTCCCTCGCCTGCTCGGCCGGCGCCTGCTCGACCGTGCTGACCGACAGGACGATGCGGCCCTCCCGGGTGAACTTGAGGGCGTTGCTGAGGACGTTGAGGAGCACCTGCCGCACGCGCATCTCGTCGCCGACGAGGGTGTCCGGGACGCCCTCGTGGATCTTCACCTCCAGATGGAGGTTCTTGTCGGCCACACGGCCGCGGAGCACGGAGACCAGGTTCTGGACGCAGCCCCGCAGGCTGAAGCGCGCTGTCTCGAGGCTCACCTTGTCGGCCTCGATCTTGGAGAGATCGAGGATGTCGTTGATCAGCGCGAGGAGGTTCCTCCCCGACGCCGTGATCGCCGAGAGGTACTCCTGCTGCTCGGCGTCGAGGCGCGACATCTCGAGCAACTGGATGTTGCCCAGCACGCCGTTGAGCGGGGTGCGGATCTCGTGGCTCATGTTGGCGAGGAACTCGCTCTTGGCGCGGTTGGCCGCCTCGGCCGCCTCCCGCGCGGCGACGAGCGCGTTCATGGCCTGCTTGCGGTCGGTGATGTCCCGCGCGGACCCGACGGTGCCGATCAGCTTGCCGTCGCGGTCGTGGAACGGCGCCTTGTGCACCTCGAGGTACAAGAGCTGGCCCTTGACCGAGCCGAACTCCTCGAACACCGACGGGCCGCCGCGCTCGAGCGTCACGGTGTCACTGTCCTGACAGAGTTCACCGAAGGTGTGCCAGTGGGCGGTCTCGGGGTGGCGCTCGCGCTCTCGCTGGGCGAAGAACACATCGGTCTTGCCGAGGGGTTCCTCGGTGTCGCTGGCGTTGAGGAGCTGCTCCGAGATCGCCTTGTTCGCGAAGATGTAGCGCTTGTCGAGGTCCTTCGCCCAGATCATGTCGGGCACGTTGTCGCACATGAGCCGCAACATCGATCCGAGCTCGAGGGCGCGCTCCTCGCTGATGCGCCGGGCTTCTTCGATCTGCTTGCGCGCGGTGATGTTGGTCGAGGTGCCGACGGCGAGCGCGGCGTTCCCGGCGGCGTCGCGCTGGACGACGCGCGCACGGGTGTGGAGCCAGTGCACGCCGGCGTCGCCGACCATGCGATACTCGAAGTCGAACACCGGGCTGCTCGGCCCGATCGCCAGCGCCACGCGCTCGAGGAACGGGGCGCGGTCGTCCGGGTGGACCAGGGCGACCCAGGCGTCGAGGGTCTCGGGGGGCTCACCCGTGATCCCGAGGATCCCGAGCAGCGTCGGGTCGTAGGCGAGCCGCTGGGTGCTGAAGTCGAGCTCCCACAGGAGGACCTGGGTCGCCTCGATGGCCATGCTGAGGCGGCGCTCCACCCGCTTGCGCTCGGAGACGTCCTCGTAGATGCCGAGGATGCCGATGATCTGGTCGTCGTGCCCCCGCAGCGGCACCTTGGAGGTCCGGAGCCATTTCACGCTCCCGGAGGGATCGGTCTGGGGCTCCTCGTAGGAGAGCTTGGGCACCCCGAGTCGCATCACGGCGAGGTCGTCGGCGCGGTACAGCTCCGCCTGTTCGGACCACGCCATCGCGAAGTCGTCCTTGCCCACGATCTCCGCCGGGGTCGCGAAGCCCGCATCGGCGGCGAACGCCGGGTTGCAGCCGAGGTAGCGAAGCTCGTTGTCCTTCCAGAACACGCGCATCGGCGCGGTGTCGATGATGCTCTGGAGGAGGTTGCGCGACTCGACGAGCGCGGTCTCCGCGCGCTGACGGGCGCTGACGTCGCGGAAGCTCCACACGCGCCCCACGTTCTCGCCCTCGAGGAGGAGCGGCGCCGTGAAGCGCTCGAAGACGCGCCCGTCGGCGAAGGTCACCGTGTCGGTGAGCTCGTCGTTCGTGCGGTAGAGCGCCTCGACCTTCTGCAGGAACGCCGCCGGCTCGGCGAGCTGGCTGACGACGTACCGGAGGAGCCCCTCGTCGTCGCCCCCCTCGAGCAGCGCGCGCGGGATGCGCCAGAGCTCGGCGAAGCGCCGGTTGGTCCGGATGACCTTGCCCTCGCGGTCGACGGCGAGGATGCCCTCGAGGGTGGAGGACAGGATGGAACCGAGCTGCACCTCGCTCGCGCGCAAGGCCTCTTCGGCCCGACGGCGGCTCGTGACGTCGCGGGCCAGCGCGACGAAGCGGGGCTTCTCGCCCGGAGGCATGGGCTTGCGGGCAATCGACAGCTCGAACCAGGACGTACCGTGGGGGAGCGGGAGCGCGTACTGCGCGCCCTGCGAGCGCCCCGTCTCGTGCGCCTCACGGAGCGCGGCCTCGCAGACGGCGGACGCCGCTGGTGGGAGCAGATCGGCGATCGTCCGACCGAGCAGCGCCCCGGGAGGGGCGGCGAGCAGGTCGGTCCTGCGCGAGTGGTAGTCGTGGTAGCGCCCGTCGAGGTCGACCTCGAAGAGAAGGTCGGGGATGGCGTCGAGCGTGGCGGAGAGCTGGTTCTGCGCCGCCTCGGCCTCGGCCTCTCTCTGCTTGCGTTCGTGGATGGGACGGACGAAGACGAGGATTCGTTCCTCGTCGCCGACGAGGAGGTGACCGAGGACCACCTCGACCGGCACGAGACCGCCCTCGGTCGCGTGGGCGGACTCGAAGGAGAGCGCGCCGCCGTCGCGGAGATCGGCGAGGTGACCGGGCCAGGCCTCCTCGTCGAACTGCACGTCGAGCTCGGCGAAGCGACGCGCGCGGAGCTGATCGCGCGTGGCCCCGAAGAAGGAACAAGCAGCTGCGTTGGCATCGACGACCCGAGCGTCCGCCGAGAGCTGCACCAACGCCTCGCTCTCGGCCCTCTCGCCATCCCGACGGCACCAGGACGAGGCCCGCCGGGGCGATGAGGGAAGGGCTCCGTCGGCCATGGCGTCGGTCGATGATACCCTGTCCCTCCCGATCTCGCGGGGCCTCGCGAACCCATTTCGCTCGCGGCTGGCTCTCCATCGACGATGGAAGTCTCACTCGCCCGCCGCTCGGCGCTCCAGGCCTTCACCGCTCTCGCGGCCGTGGCCCTCGGCTGTTCGCGGGTCACGGCCACACCCGACGCCAAGATGGCGCCGCTTCTCGCGCCGGCCGACCTCGCGGCTCGACTTTCCGACATCAAGGCCGGGAAGATCGCGGTCCTGCACATCGGCCCACGGCTCCTCTTCCAGCGTGAGCGCATCCCTGGGTCGCGGTGGGTCGGGGAGACCGGCACGAGCGACGGGCTCGCCGCCTTCGAGGCCGCCGTGAAGGCCATCCCCGCCGACGTCGAGATCGTCGCCTATTGCGGGTGCTGCCCGGTGGCCAACTGCCCGAACGTGTTCCCCGCGCGGCAGGCGCTCGGCGCGCGGCCCCGCGCCACCGTGCTCGATCTGCCGTCGAACTTCCGCACCGACTGGGCGAAGAAGGGGTACGCGATCGAGCAGGGCTAGGGCCGGAGGCGCGGCTGCCCGGTCGTCTCGGTCACCGCGAGCCACAGGGCGCCGTCGGGGTTGACCCGCTTCTTCTGTCCGACCGCCACGGGGATGGGCAGGTGGGTGAACACGCGATGGATGCGGCCGATCACGATGTCCGTCTTGCCCGCCATGCCAGCGTGCACCGCGTTGCGCGCGAGCGAGTCGCAGAAGATGGCGTCGTGCGCGTTCGCGGGCACGCTGCGGATCATGTAGCTCGGGTCGATGTACTTGACCGTGGCTTCGATGCGGCGGTCGGCGAGGTACTTGGTGACCGCGTCGCGCAGGTGGGGCCCGATGTCGAGGCCGCTGCTCGAGAAGCGGAGGTTGCCGGAGGCGTCCACCTCGGCGCCCTCGCGGAGCAGGCTGGCGCCGCACCCCTCGGCGACGACGATGACGGCGTGACCGCGCTCGGCGAGCCGGCGCTCGAGCGACGCGAGCAGCCCGGAGGGGCCTTCGAGATCGAACCCCACCTCCGGGATGAGACAGTAGTTCACGTCGTGGCTCGCGAGCGCCGCGGCCGCCGCGATGAAGCCGGCGTCGCGCCCCATGAGCTTGACCACGCCGACCCCGTTGAGCGCGCCGAGCGCCTCGGTGTGGGCCGCGTCGACCGCGAGCCGCGCCACCTCGACGGCCGTCTCGTAGCCGAAGGTCTTGTCGACGAACTCGATGTCGTTGTCGATGGTCTTCGGCACCCCGATCACCGCGATCCGCTTGCCGCGCCGGGCGATCTCCTCGTGCAGGGCGTGGGCGCCGCGCAGCGTGCCGTCGCCGCCGATGGTGAAGAGGATGTCGATGCCGTGGCGCTCGAGGGTGTCGACCATGGTCGCGGCGTCACGCTTGCCGCGCGAGAGGCCGAGGAAGCTGCCTCCCTGCCGGTGCACGTGCAGCACCTCGGCCGGCGTCAGCAGCACGGGCGGCGTGCCGGCGGCGGGGTCGAGGCCGCGATAGCCGTAGCGGAAGCCGAGCACCGACTGCACGCGGTACTTGTGGGTGAGCTCGAGGACGATGGACCGGATGACGTTGTTGATGCCCGGGCACAGGCCGCCGCACGTGACGATGCCGACCCGCGTGTCCTTCGGGTCGAAGAAGATGGTCTCGCGTGGACCGGCCTTCTCGAACAGGACCGGGGTCTCGAGGCGCGCGCCAGCGCGGGTCTCGATCTGCCAGGTGATGCGCGCGTCGTCGGGCACGTAGTCGGCCACCTCGTCGCCGCGCACGGTCGAGAGGCCGAGTGGTGAGGGGAACGTGCGCGCGCCGAGCGTGCGGACGTTCAGGTCCGAGGCGCGGAGGGACAGCTGGGGGAGCATCGATTGCATGGGGCTCCGTGGCGCGCCTCGGGCGCGCGTCGCGACGATAGCCCGGTCTCGCGCGGGCGAGTCGGCGGAGCGCGCTCGCATGACGACGTGTCAGGTCCGCCCCGACCTCGGTTATCCTCGCGCGATGCCCGTCCAGTCTCCCTCCGCGAGCGCCTCCACCTCGACCACCAGCTCGGCGCCGCCTGCCAAGGGGGGCTGCGCGATCGGCGGCCCCGCCGACGGCCTCCCGCTGCTGTTCGCCTTCGCGGTGGCCCTCGCCGTCCGCTGGTGGCGCTGACTCAGCCGCGCCGCGGTGGCAGCAGGCGGCCGTGCTCTTCGGCCGCGCCCCCCACCCCGCGCCGCAGCACGATCTGCTGACCCGCGGAGTGCCCGTCGCCGAACGCCGCCCGCTTGCGGCCCCCGCCGAAGGTGGTCGTGCGCAGCCGCGGGTGGCGCCGCCGGAAGTGAGCCGCGAGATCGCCGTCCTCGACCCACACGAGCCCCTGCTCGCGGCTCGCCTGCGCCTCGCGGTCGAGCTTGGTCGCGAACCCGGCGACCACGCCCGCGAGGTAC